>NZ_JAOWFM010000032.1:0-131395 GCF_030333655.1 Citrobacter sp. CK180
TGATCCTACCCACGTAATATGGACACAGGCCTAAGCGAGGTTCTTGTTTTCAAATTGTTCCGGACTGAGGCCGCCACACCAACTGTGCCGCCGCCACCGATTGTAATCACATTCGATATAATTAAACACCGTTGCCCGCATTATTTCCCGGCTGATAAAGTGTTCTCCATGGATACATTCCACTTTCAGCGAATGAAAGAAGCTTTCCACGCAGGCATTATCGTAGCAGCAACCTTTTGCGCTCATACTTCCACGCAGATTATGCCGCTTCAGTTGCGCCTGATAATCTGCTGAACAGTACTGGCCTCCACGGTCCGTGTGAACGATAACGTTCCGGGGCCTCTTACGCCGCCACAGCGCCATCTGCAGGGCATCGCAGGCCAGTTGCGCCGTCATGCGTGGCGACATTGACCAGCCAATAACGGCACGTGACCACAGGTCAATGACCACTGCCAGATACAGCCAGCCTTCATCTGTACGTAAGTACGTGATGTCTCCTGCCCACTTCTGGTTCGGGCCACTGGCGTAAAAATCCTGCTCCAACAGATTTTCTGACACAGGCAGGCCGTGTGCGCGGTAGCTGACCGGGCTGAACTTCCGGGAGGCCTTTGCCCTCAGTCCCTGACGGCGCAGGCTTGCCGCCACGGTTTTTACGTTAAAGGGGTAACCCTGAGCACGCAGTTCATCCGTCAGGCGTGGGGCACCGTAACGCTGTTTTGACCGGGTAAAAGCCGCGAGGACAACGCTGTCGCAGTGTTGGCGGAACTGCTGACGCGTGCTTATCCTTGTCCGCCGCTGACACCACGTATACCAGCCGCTGCGGGCCACCCGGAGCACGCGGCACATTGCTTTGATGCTGAACTCAGCCTGATGTTTTTCAATAAAGACATACTTCATTTCAGGCGCTTCGCGAAGTATGTCGCGGCCTTTTGGAGGATAGCCAGCTCTTCATCCCGTTCTGCCAGCTGGCGTTTGAGACGTGCAATCTCGGTAGACATCTCCAGTTCACGTTCAGAAGACGTCTGCTGATTTTGCTGTTTACTGCGCCAGTTGTAGAGCTGTGATTCATACAGGCTGAGTTCACGGGCTGCGGCAGTAACACCGATGCGTTCAGCAAGCTTCAGGGCTTCACTGCGAAATTCAGGCGAATGCTGTTTACGGGGTTTTTTACTGGTTGATACTGTTTTTGTCATGTGAGTCACCTCTGACTGAGAGTTTACTCACTTAGCCGCGTGTCCACTATTGCTGGGTAAGATCAGTATCACTGAACCACGTTAATTCCCGTAACTGATTTCCAGTAAGTTCAGATAGAGTCCCGAATGGCTTGACCCATGCATACTCTTTATAAGAAGCGAGTATGAATGAAAGCGTCTCGTCAAGATGCAATCCTTCCCGGCTTGCAAACCAATACTCTCGCAATAACAACATAACGATGAAAGTGGCAATAAGCGCAAGCAAATGGAATTTGTTGTTACTGTCTGTCATTTCCGTTGTCCCTTCAATATATATCTAGGTCGCCCCTTCACTTCAACGTAAATTCTTCCGATGTACTCACCAAGAACACCAATCCCAATAAGCTGAATTCCTCCAAGAAAAAGTATTGAAACCAGAAGAGAAGGGTAACCACGAACCGCATTACCAAAAACTAGCGTATCGAAAATCATCCATGCTCCGTACAGGAAAGCAACGCCAGCTACTAACAGGCCAATGTAGGTCCACATGCGGAGAGGGAAGGTCGAGAAACTGGTGATGCCTTCAAGAGCAAGGTTCCATAGCTTCCAGCCGTTGAATTTGGTGCTACCTGCGACGCGTTCGGCGCGCACATATTCAACTACATCGGTGCGACCGCCGACCCAACTCAACACGCCCTTCATGAAGAGGTTTCGTTCTGGCATGAGTTTAATGTTTTCGACTACTTCGCGTGACATAAGCCGGAAGTCGCCGACGTTCTCTTCAATCTGTGGGTTGCTGATTTTGTTGTGAAGCTTATAGAACCACTCAGCGGATTTACGCTTCAGCCGGCTATCGGTGGAGCGGTCAGAGCGTTTAGCCAACACCATATCTGCGCCGGACTGCCATTTCTCTATCAGGTAAGGAATAACTTCGATAGGGTCCTGCAAGTCAACGTCAATGGGGATGATTGCTTCACCGGTAGCATGGTCAAGCCCGGCGAACAGCGCAGGCTCTTTCCCAAAGTTTCTTGTGAACGATAGCGGGACAACAAGCGGGTCTGCAACAGCAAGTGCGTTAATAATTGATTCTGTCGCGTCTTTGCTGCCGTCATTGATGAAGACTATCTCAACTTCATGCTGCTGAAGTCCTTCAAATTCCCGAACCGTTTTATAAAAAATAGGTATCGCGTCTTCTTCGTTGAAGACGGGAACGACGAGAGAAATTTTCATTTCGCATCCCTAAAGACAATGAACTTTGAATAGATAAATCCGCATACCAGACTAATTGCGGAGAACAAAATTAAGGTAATGATCGGTGCCAGATCTGTCTTATCTGCCGCCCAGCCAACCGCAGCGCTCAGGGAACCCATAAACCCCACATAGAGCATGTAGCGCATAGTTGTAGTTGATGATTTAAACGTGAATCGGGCATTGGCGAAGAAGCTGAACGACACCGCCACAACGAACCCGGCAAAGTTTCCAAGTGCCTGGTCTGTATGAAATGCGTATATGCAAATGGCGAACACCACCCAGTGAATGAGCGTGTTAATGACACCTATTGATGTGTACCTTGCGAATAACTTTAACATTATAGAAATCAGTGAATTCGGAAAGGTCTGAAGTGTAGCACCACAAACGCTTTTGATCGACCTGCCGTAAAAGCCTGAAGCCCACTCAGGTGGGCTTTTTAATTACATACGATGTGGTCGTATGTATTTTGTATATAAAATCACCTACATCAGGCAGGCTTAATTTTGTCACAAGGGAAAATTTACAAAAACTATAATCCGAAGCGAGAGAGAAACTTAGAAACGAAACGGTTGAGTTTTAAACAGTGATGGCGGAGCCCGTGTCTTGCGCACCTTCTTAAATGCAACTACTGTATATAAAAACAGTGCAAGAGGTATGCGTAATGGAGTTTATCAGGCCTGCAGAACTGCGAGAAGTTGTCGCTCTCCCACTTTTTAGTGACTTAGTTCAGTGCGGATTCCCCAGCCCCGCAGCAGACTATGTTGAGCAGCGCATTGATCTCAATGAGTTACTGGTATCTCATCCCAGCTCGACATATTTCGTGAAAGCTGCCGGTGACTCAATGGTAGAGGCAGGTATAAGCGACGGGGATCTGCTGGTTGTGGATAGCTCGCGGGCTGCTGACCATGGAGATATTGTCATCGCGGCGGTAGAAGGGGAATTCACTGTTAAGCGCCTTCAGTTGCGGCCGACTGTGCAGCTCAATCCAATGAACAGTGCTTACTCCCCGATCATCGTCGGCAGTGAAGATACATTGGATGTTTTTGGTGTCGTTACTTTCATCGTGAAATCGGCGAGCTGAATATGTTTGCGCTATGTGATGTGAATTCCTTTTACGCATCATGCGAGACTGTGTTCAGGCCAGATTTGAGAGGACGGCCGGTGGTTGTTCTTTCGAACAATGATGGTTGCGTGATCGCGCGCAGCGCCGAGGCCAAGGCAGTTGGAATTACCATGGGAGAGCCGTTCTTTAAACAAAAGGATCTATTCCGGCGCGCTGGCGTCGTTTGCTTCAGCAGTAACTACGAGCTTTATGCAGACATGTCGAACCGAGTAATGACAACACTCGAAGAAATGAGCCCAAGAGTAGAAATTTACAGCATCGATGAGGCCTTTTGTGATTTGACTGGTGTTCGAAACTGTCGGGACCTGACGGAGTTCGGAAAAGAGATCCGCGCTACGGTTCTGAAGCGTACGCACCTGACTGTCGGGGTTGGCATCGCGCAGACGAAAACCCTCTCGAAGCTGGCAAATCACGCAGCCAAAAAATGGCAGCGGCAAACGGGCGGGGTGGTAGACCTGTCTAATATCGAACGACAGCGCCGACTGCTTGCCTTGGTTCCAGTGGAAGACGTCTGGGGCGTTGGTCGTCGAATCAGCAAGAAGCTGTATGCGATGGGCATTAAAACGGCTCTGGATCTTTCTGAACAAAGTACGTGGATAATCAGGAAGCACTTCAATGTAGTGCTCGAAAGAACGGTCCGGGAGCTGCGCGGCGAGCCATGCCTCGATCTTGAGGAATTCGCACCAGCGAAGCAGGAAATCGTATGCTCGCGCTCGTTCGGCGGCCGCATCACTGATTACGAGGAAATGCGCCAGGCAATCTGTAGTTATGCCACGCGCGCGGCAGAGAAGCTGCGCGGCGAGCATCAGTATTGCCGGTTTGTATCTGCGTTCGTCAAGACGTCGCCGTTTGCGTTGAACGAGCCATATTATGGCAATAGCTCATCGGTGAAGCTGCTCACACCGACGCAGGATAGTCGGGACATCATCGGGGCGGCCACGCGCAGCCTTGATGCGATATGGCGCGACGGCCATAGATATCAAAAAGCGGGGATCATGCTTGGTGACTTTTTCAGCCAGGGTGTGGCGCAGCTCAATCTGTTCGACGATAACGCGCCGAAGCCTAATAGCTGCAAGCTAATGGAGGTGCTGGATCATCTCAACGCAAAAGACGGGCGCGGCACGCTGTACTTTGCCGGGCAGGGCATTCAGCAGCAATGGCAGATGAAGCGAGAAATGCTCTCGCCGCGGTACACGACGAGGTATTCAGATCTGCTTGTAGTCAGGTAACAGGCTCGATTAATTCCGGCCCCTGATTATTTGGATTACCCACGGCACGCGATACAGCGTGCCAGATAAACTTGTCTGCGGGCACAGCACCGTCGGCAACTATCTTTTCAGCTTCTTTCCCGCCTACGTCCTGACGCATCCATTCCCTTGCAGCTTCCGGCGACAGAACCAGTGGTCGGCGGTCATGAATATCGACCAGGCCTTTATCTGCGGCTGACGTCACGATCAGAAAGCCCTCTGCTTCGTCACCACGTTCAAATGGTGTGCTGCCGATCGCGGCCATAAAGATTGGCTGCCCGTCGGCCCGATGAATGAAGTAGGGCTGTTTCTTGTCGCCTTCTTTCCTCCACTCGAACCAGCCGTCGGCGAAACAGATAGCCCGGCCATGCTGCCATAGCGGTTTGAACATCCGGCTCGTTGCCGCGGTTTCGACACGGGCGTTAATCAGTGGCGGTTTATCCCACCAGCCTGGCGCGTAAGACCACAGGACTGGATCAAGATGCAGCTGCTCGTCGCGCTCGCTCAGCAGCAGAACTTTGGTTCCAGGCGCGACGTTGTATCGACCAAGCGGCTCCGGGTCGTAAGCGATGTCACGATCGGCTTCGTCGGCCAGGTAAGCCAGATATTCTTCACGGGTTTTGGTTTGTGCAAAACGTCCACACATGGAAACCTCCAGCCAGATGTTAGACAGCAAGTATAGGGTAGGGGAAAAAATAGGATCGCACCGAAAACTATATGGTTTTAATGAATGGGCGTGATGAAGCTGTTCTGGAAGTGGCAAAGCAAGCCGTTGCGGACTGGAAGGGGATACACAAAACAAGATAGAATTTGGGGCAAATTTTGGGGCAAATGAGACGCTGGGGGCATGAAAAGGGGCATGATGTTTTCCGTTATTCTCTGATATTCTCCGATAGAGATTTGGCTAATCCTTTGGTTTTCATATAAATTTATGATTGGTAAAAGAATTATTGAGACAGACATTTATCTGGCTATTATTAAAATCCAGGCGCT
Source organism: Citrobacter sp. CK180 (assembly GCF_030333655.1). Taxonomy (NCBI): domain Bacteria; kingdom Pseudomonadati; phylum Pseudomonadota; class Gammaproteobacteria; order Enterobacterales; family Enterobacteriaceae; genus Citrobacter; species Citrobacter sp. CK180. The sequence goes on from NZ_JAOWFM010000032.1 coordinate 5,787, forward strand.
AGCCAAAATGAGAAATGAGGAAGTCATTAGTATGTGGCAACGGATGAAATGGGGTCTGTGTGTGCTGGCGGCACTCAGCGGTTCTGCGATGGCCGCACCGCTGACGGCGCAATACGTGTCGACTATCGCGATGCAGGAAGAACAGCGTCTTCATGCCCGGATTGGCATTGCGGTACTTGATACGGCGACCAACAGTATCACCCATTATCGGGGAGAAGAACGGTTCCCGTTAAACAGTACGCACAAGCCGCTGTTATGCGCAGCGTTATTACGTGAAGTCGACAGGAAGGCGCTGGCGCTTTCTGCTTCAACGCAGTTTGAACCCTCGCAACTGGTGGAGTATTCGCCGATTACTGAAAAACATGTGGTGCCAGACGCCATGAGCTGGGCGCAATTGTGCAGCGCGGCGGTAAGCTACAGCGATAACACGGCCGCCAATCTCATCGCCAGGAAGCTCAACGGGCCGCAGGCCGTCACGCAGTTTTTGCGTGATTCGGGGGATACAATAACCCGCCTCGATCGCTATGAGCCTGAACTGAACAGCGCCATTCCCGGCGATGAACGCGACTCCACGACGCCTGTCGCGATAGCGCAGACGCTCAATACGCTACTGCTGGGGAACGTGTTGCAGCTATCCTCAAGAGAGCAGCTTATGCAATGGATGCGGGACGACAAAGTGGCTGACGGTCTGCTGCGTTCGGTCTTGCCGGACGGCTGGAAAATCGCGGATAAAACCGGGGCGGGCGACAATGGCTCGCGTTCTATTGTTAGCGTTGTCTGGCCGACATCACAAAAACCTCTGCTCGTGGTTATCTATATTACACAAACTCCGGCGACAATGGCGCAGCGTGACGCCGCGATTGTCCGCATCGGGGAGTCGCTGTTTTCAACACTCGCAGTCTATGATTAAAAGCTGATATTTGATCACTCACATCCGCCTGTTATATGGGAGACGCTATGCAAGATACCATTCTCAACACTGAAGTGACGACGATCGACGGGGATGTCACCACGCTTGAGAAGTACGCCGGAAACGTACTGCTGGTGGTTAATGTGGCCTCGAAATGTGGCTTAACGCCACAATACGAACAGCTGGAGAATATTCAGAAAGCCTGGGCCGACCAGGGCTTTACGGTGTTAGGTTTTCCCTGCAACCAGTTTCTTGGTCAGGAACCTGGCACTGAAGAGGAGATTAAAACCTATTGCAGCACCACCTGGGGCGTCACATTCCCGATGTTCAGCAAGGTTGACGTCAATGGTGAGAACCGCCATCCACTGTATCAGAAGTTGATTGCCGCAGCGCCTGCCGCCGTTGCGCCGGAAGGTAGCGGTTTCTATGAGCGCATGGCGAGTAAAGGCCGCGCGCCGCTTTACCCGGACGATATTTTGTGGAACTTTGAGAAGTTTTTAATCGGCAGGGATGGACAGGTCGTACAGCGTTTCTCACCGGACATGACGCCTGAAGATCCGGGGATGGTGGAAAGTATCAAAATCGCGTTGGCAAAATAATGATCTCGTTGATGCAGTTACAGGATGTTGCCGAAACGACGCGTCTGGGGCCGCTTTCCGGCGACGTTAAGCCTGGCGAGATTCTTCACCTCGTGGGGCCGAATGGGGCAGGGAAAAGTACGCTGCTGGCGCGTATGGCGGGCTTAACCTTCGGGGAAGGCACTGTCATATTCGACGGCGCGTCGCTGGAGACATGGCCTGCGGCGAAACTGGCTCAACATCGGGCCTATCTCGCGCAGCAGCAGAATCCCCCATTTTCAATGCCGGTCTGGCATTTCCTGATGCTGCATCAACCTGATAAAACGCAAACGAACCTGCTGAATGACGTTGCGCAGGCGCTTGGGCTGAGCGACAAGCTGGGGCGGAGCGCGAATCAACTCTCCGGCGGCGAGTGGCAGCGTGTACGTCTGGCGGCGGTGATATTGCAAATTCACCCTCACGCTAACCCGCACGGGCAGCTTCTGCTACTGGATGAACCGATGAACAGTCTGGACGTTGCGCAACAAAACGCGCTGGATAGGCTGCTGAGCCAGCTATGCAGCCAGGGTATCGCCATCGTGATGAGCAGCCATGACCTTAACCATACTCTGCGCCACGCGCATCGCGCCTGGTTGCTGAAACAGGGGAAATTGATCGCCAGCGGGCGGCGTGACGAGGTGCTGACGCCGCCAAATCTGGCCCGGGCATACGGCATGAACTTCCGTCGGCTGGACGTTGAAGGCCACAGAATGCTCATATCAACCACTTAAGTTAAATGGGTTCTTGAAAAACACATAATTTCCACGCTAAATAGAAGCAAGAATAAAAAGATAGAGGATTCGTCCTGAATGCGCTTTTGGCTTCTTCTTATCGCAGCACTGTTTTTGGCAGGGTGTAGCAGCCATCGTGCGCCAGCACCTAACGCCAGGCTTTCGGATTCCATTATGGTTATCGCGGGCCTGAACGATCAGCTACAGTCCTGGAGAGGTACACCGTATCGCTATGGCGGAATGAGCCGTAGCGGGGTGGACTGCTCGGGATTTGTGTTGATGACGATGCGCGACAAATTTGATTTACAACTGCCGCGTGAAACGCGCCAACAGTCAAAAATTGGTACGGAAATCGACAAAGATGAACTGCTGCCCGGCGACCTGGTCTTTTTTAAAACCGGATCGGGGGAAAGTGGTTTGCACGTCGGCATTTATGATACCAACAATCAATTTATTCATGCGTCTACCAGCCGTGGCGTGATGCGCTCATCGCTCGACAATGTCTACTGGCGGAAAAATTTCTGGCAGGCGAGACGTATTTAATGCTATCGATGGTAAAGCGGATACCCAGCGGCCGCTTCATCATCTATATTTAAGAAATTGATTTCTCATTGTCTGAATGCCAGGGCTATCGTGAGTTATCAGAAATAGTTTTAACCCTACATTTTGCAAAAGTATTTTTAGTCAAAATGATTTATCCGGTGTCTTGCGGAAAATGCAAAACTGGATATTGGTTTATAATCGAGATAAGCTAAAAAAAGGACCCGGTTTACCGGCTAAAAAGGAAAAAATGAAAGCACCTCCAGTCGTATCAGAAATGACATCTTTCTTCGTTCTTTCTTACAGGATGCCGGATTACACCCATGCAGCGGGGCTGGCACAATGATTGTTTCACTGGACAACTTTTATCATTCTCACCTTTATTTTGTTCCTGCCCGAACCGAGAAAGAGAAACTCGTCGGTCTGGAGATTGTTGCAAACTTTGTCACTGAAGACGGTAATGTCCGTATGCCGACGGAGCTGGTCATGCCGCGCCTGTCAGCAGAAGAACAGCGTTGTCTGTTCGAAGAAAAACTCGCATTGCTGGAAACGTGCCAACATTTTTTTATTCAACATAAACTTATTGCCTGGATTAATTTAACGCCAGCCGTCGTCGCATCATTATTATCAGACGGAGAGTTTGTATCCCATGTAAGGCGCTTTCCATTTTTGGAACTGATGATTAATGAGAATTATCCTGAATTAAGTCTTGGGAAAGAGAATCAAATTCTGGCTGAGTTAGCCGGACGATTTCCCCTCATCCTTGCCAATTTCGGCGCTGGCGATACATCGATAAAAGCGATCTTTGATGGTCTCTTCAAACGCGTCGCGCTGGATAAAAACTTTGTCCAGCAAAGATCCGCAAGTCTTTCTTTTGAACCCTTTATGCAGGCTATTATTTCGCAGATATCACCGTGCTGTGATTCGATAATGATTGCGGGTATTGATACTGAAGAGATGCTGGCGCGGATATCATCAATGGGATTTAGCGCGCTGCAAGGATGTTTATGGCCTGCCGTGCCAGCGAGCCAGGTTACGACGCTGGTTCAGGGATAACCTTTTTATTTGCTGGTGTTTAAGCGGGTATTAACCGTCTACACTACAGGCAGGAGGCCCTATGACCCTGTCTTTTACATCCTGCTGGCGTGACGAACTGCCAGCCACATATACAGCACTTTCTCCTACTCCTCTGAGTCATGCCCGCCTGATTTGGCATAACGATGCGCTGGCGCAGCAGCTGGCGATACCACCTTCGTTGTTTGATATGGAAAACGGCGCAGGCGTGTGGGGCGGCGAGTCATTACTGCCCGGCATGTCGCCTCTGGCTCAGGTTTATAGCGGCCATCAGTTTGGCGTCTGGGCCGGCCAGCTCGGTGATGGACGCGGTATTCTGTTAGGCGAACAACTGCTGGCGGACGGCAGTACGCTTGACTGGCACCTGAAAGGCGCCGGACTAACGCCATACTCCCGCATGGGCGACGGGCGAGCAGTGCTGCGCTCAACGATCCGTGAAAGTCTGGCCAGCGAGGCGATGCACTATCTTGGCATCCCCACAACGCGGGCGCTGTCTATCGTCACCAGCGACACGCCTGTTTACAGGGAAACGGTTGAATCCGGCGCGATGCTCATGCGTCTGGCGCAAAGCCATATGCGTTTCGGTCATTTCGAACATTTTTACTATCGACGTGAGCCGGATAAAGTCCGTCAGCTGGCCGATTTTGCGATTCGCCATTACTGGCCGCAATTTCAGGCGGAAGAGGACAAGTATGCGCTCTGGTTCCGGGATGTTGTGGCGCGCACGGCGAGGTTGATTGCTGACTGGCAAACGGTAGGTTTTGCGCATGGCGTGATGAACACCGATAACATGTCTGTACTGGGGCTGACGATAGATTATGGTCCTTTCGGTTTCCTGGATGATTATCAGCCAGGGTTTATCTGTAACCACTCCGATCACCAGGGGCGCTATAGCTTCGATAATCAACCGGCTGTCGGATTGTGGAATCTGCAACGCCTGGCGCAAACCCTGTCGCCGTTTATGCCGGTCGATACGCTGAATGATGCGCTGGATGGCTATCAGCTGGCGTTGCTCACGCACTACGGGCAGCGCATGCGGCAAAAACTGGGCTTCTTTACCGAACAAAAAGAGGACAACGCGCTTCTCAACGAGCTTTTCGCCCTGATGGCACGCGAAGGCAGCGATTATAGCCGAACGTTCCGTATGTTGAGTCAGACTGAGCAACAGAGCGCGGCATCGCCGCTGCGTGACGAATTTATCGATCGCGCGGCCTTTGACGGGTGGTTCAGCCGTTACCGGGCGCGTTTACAGCAGGAGCAGGTGGATGATGCAACGCGTCAACAGCACATGCAGCGCGTGAATCCTGCGGTGGTGCTGCGCAACTGGCTGGCGCAACGCGCGATAGCCAGCGCTGAGCAGGGGGATATGGGCGAATTACATCAACTGCATCAGGTTCTGCGCGACCCCTTTACCGACAGAGATGACGATTATGTCAACCGTCCGCCGGACTGGGGTAAACGGCTGGAAGTCAGTTGCTCAAGCTGATTGCTACTTGGTCAACAGCAACTTACCTGCCTGCGTCTTGCGCAGCAGGTATTCCTGGCCGTCATGATCGATGATGACTTTGCCTTCAGGGCCTAACAATGTCTGGCTGCTGATACGCCGCTCGGCAGCAGGGGAAGGGGGCACGCTGTCTCTTTCCTTAAAATGAAGTAACTCAATGTCGTCCATAAGTGGCATATCGATAATTAATAATAATCAGTTTAACAATGATTATTATTATCAATATTGTGTATGGCGACAGCAAGTGTTAATTCTGGTAGCAAATCAGGCGAGTGGGGAATGCGTGGAGGGGAAAGAAGCGCGCCCATCCCCGCGAGGATGGGCATGATGTCAAAAACGGCTATCAACCGCTGAGGCAAGTTTTTCTAACAGTAATTCAGTATCTTCCCAGTTCAGGCAAGGGTCGGTAATGGACTGACCGTATACCAGCGGCTGACCGCTGACGATTTTCTGCGTACCTTCACGCAGGAAACTTTCGGCCATGATCCCGGCAATTGCGGTAGAACCGTTACGGATTTGCTGGCAGATATCATCACAAACTTCTAACTGGCGGCGATGCTGCTTCTGGCAGTTACCGTGGCTGAAGTCCACCACCAGGTGTTCCGGCAGACCAAACTCATGCAGCGTATCGCAGGCGGCAGCGATGTCTTCCGCGTGGTAATTCGGTTTTTTACCGCCGCGCATGATGATATGGCCGTACGGATTCCCGCTGGTCTGATAAATCGTCATCTGGCCAGTTTTATCCGGCGAGAGGAACATATGGCTGGCGCGCGACGCGCGAATCGCATCAACGGCGATGCGCGTGTTGCCATCTGTCCCGTTTTTAAACCCAACCGGGCAGGAGAGCGCGGAAGCCATTTCACGGTGAATCTGGCTTTCCGTCGTGCGCGCGCCAATGGCGCCCCAACTGATCAAATCAGCAATAAACTGGCCGGTGACCATGTCGAGAAATTCGGTGGCGGTGGGGACACCCAGCTCATTGACCTGCAACAGCAGCTTGCGCGCCAGTTCGAGGCCATGATTTACGCGGTAACTGCCATTTAAATCGGGATCGGAGATGAGGCCTTTCCAGCCCACAACCGTGCGCGGTTTTTCAAAATAGGTGCGCATAACGATTTCCAGACGCGCCTGATGCGTGTTGCGCAACGTTTGCAAGCGCGTTGCGTATTCCATCGCAGCGTCCAGATCGTGAATCGAGCAGGGGCCGATGATCACCAGCAGGCGGCGATCTTCACCATTTAATATTTTTTCAATCCGGCGTCGGGAGTCAGTAACGTGGCTGGCGACGGAGGATGATACAGGATGACGTAGCGCTAGCTCAGCAGGGGTGACCAGGCTGTCAATACGCGCGGTACGCAGTTCGTCGGTTCTGTTCATTACAAGTCTCAGAAATTTGTTGCTTCAACGGCAGGACTACCGGGAAGTGATGGGCATCACAATAACACACTTCAACCTTCACCTGCTGATTTCAAATGCGAGGCGTTTCACACCTCGCAAGCAGAGCGGCATGATAGCAAAAAATTGAACTCTTGCACTAGTTTGTTAGTACATTCGACGATTCAGCCCCATGATGTCGAGAATCTTGGTGGCAATTTCTTCTACCGAATAGTTAGTACTGTTCAGGCAAGGGATCTGATTTTTACGGTAGAGCGCTTCAACTTCCGCAACCTCCATCCGGCACTGGCGTAGCGATGCGTAGCGGCTGTTTTCACGGCGTTCCTCGCGGATTGCCGCCAGGCGTTCCGGGTCAATGGTCAGGCCAAAAAGCTTATGCTGTAGCGGTTTAAGCGACGTGGGCAACACCAGGTTATCCATATCGTCAGCAATAAAGGGGTAGTTCGCCGCCCGGATGCCAAACTGCATCGCCAGATAGAGGCTGGTCGGCGTTTTTCCGCAGCGTGAAACCCCCAGTAGGATCACCTGCGCCTGATCCAGATTGCGCAAGGAGATCCCATCGTCGTGCGCAAGGGTATAGTCGATTGCCGCGATACGCGCGTCATACTTGTTGAGGTTGCCGGGGTTAAGCCCGTGGGTGCGATGCGCGATTGGCGTTGGGTCGAGCTTCATTTCCTGCTGTAGCGGCGCCACCAGCGCCTGCACGATGTCCTGACAGAACCCTTCGCTTTGTAAGATGATGGCGCGAATTTCCGGCAGAACAATCGAATAGAACACCAGCGGACGCACGCCAGTTTGCTGATAAATCGCGTCGATCTGATCTTTCACGGCCCTGGCGCGACTCTCGTTTTCAACGAACGGCAGCGTAATGCTGCTGATGGTCACAGGGAATTGCGACATCACCGCATGACCCAAAACCTCGGCGGTGATGGCCGTACCATCGGAAATATAAAAAACATGGCGATCAACAACATTATCCATTTTGTTTATCCTGAGGAGCAAACATAATTATCTGAAAGCATAAATTAAAATTTGCCAGAAGCGTATATCACGATGCTTATTTTATAAAATGAAACGCTATTTTTATATTAAGTGAAAAGTGCATTTCATTTTTCGGAACTTATGTTTATACCGACAGTTTTTGGGGAGATCGCCCGTCGCCCGCGGGTTTGCGCAAATGCGTAAACAATCTGAAAAAATAAAAAATAAATCTGCTTGAACGATTCACCGTTTTTTTCAGGGGTTTAAATATGCAAAGATAAATACGCAATAATGTAGTTTCTAAACTCGTTCATTTATCACAAAAGGATTGTTCGATGTCCAACAATGGCTCGTCACCGCTGGTGCTTTGGTATAACCAACTCGGCATGAATGATGTAGACAGAGTTGGGGGCAAAAATGCCTCCCTGGGTGAAATGATTACTAACCTTTCCGGTATGGGTGTTTCCGTACCGAATGGTTTTGCAACGACCGCCGATGCGTTTAACCAGTTTCTGGATCAAAGCGGCGTAAACCAGCGTATTTATGAACTGCTGGATCAAACGGATATTGACGATGTCACCGCGCTGGCGAAGGCCGGCGCGCAGATCCGCCAGTGGATTATCGACACTCCTTTCCAGCCAGAGCTGGAAAACGCTATTCGCGATGCCTATGCACAGATCTCTGCGGATGATGCGCAGGCGTCTTTCGCCGTGCGCTCGTCCGCAACGGCTGAAGACATGCCGGATGCCTCTTTCGCCGGCCAGCAGGAAACCTTCCTCAACGTGCAGGGTTTCGATGCGGTGCTGGTGGCGGTGAAACATGTTTTTGCCTCGCTGTTTAATGACCGCGCTATCTCTTATCGCGTTCACCAGGGGTATGACCATCGCGGCGTCGCGCTCTCCGCTGGCGTACAGCGGATGGTACGCTCCGACCTGGCCTCGTCCGGGGTTATGTTCTCTATTGATACCGAGTCCGGTTTCGATCAGGTGGTGTTTATCACTTCAGCCTGGGGTCTGGGCGAGATGGTAGTGCAGGGCGCAGTCAACCCGGATGAATTCTACGTGCATAAACCGACGCTGGCGGCGAATCGCCCGGCGATCGTTCGTCGCACGATGGGGTCGAAAAAAATCCGAATGGTTTACGCGCCAACCCAGGAGCACGGTAAGCAGGTCAAAATTGAAGATGTGCCGCAGGAACAGCGCGACATCTTCTCGCTGACCAACGAAGAAGTGCAGGAACTGGCGAAACAGGCCGTACAGATTGAGAAACACTACGGTCGCCCGATGGATATCGAATGGGCGAAAGACGGCCATACCGGCAAACTGTTTATTGTACAGGCCCGCCCGGAAACCGTCCGTTCTCGTGGTCAGGTAATGGAGCGCTACACGCTGCATGCGCAGGGGAAAGTGGTCGCGGAAGGCCGCGCCATCGGACATCGCATTGGCGCGGGGGCGGTTAAAGTCATCCACGACATTAGCGAAATGAACCGTATCCAGCCTGGCGACGTGCTGGTGACTGACATGACCGACCCGGACTGGGAACCGATCATGAAGAAAGCGGCGGCCATCGTGACCAACCGTGGCGGTCGTACCTGCCACGCGGCCATTATTGCCCGTGAGCTGGGGATTCCGGCGGTTGTCGGTTGCGGTGACGCGACGGAACGTATGAAGGATGATGAAAACGTCACCGTTTCTTGCGCCGAAGGCGATACCGGCTATGTCTACGCAGACCTGCTCGACTTCAGCGTCAAAAGTTCAAGCGTGGACACCATGCCCGATCTGCCGTTGAAAGTCATGATGAACGTCGGTAACCCGGATCGCGCCTTTGACTTCGCCTGCCTGCCGAATGAAGGCGTTGGCCTGGCGCGTCTCGAATTTATTATCAACCGAATGATTGGCGTGCATCCTCGCGCACTGCTGGAATTTGATGACCAGGACGCGAAACTGCAAAACGAAATCCGCGAGATGATGAAAGGCTTCGATTCACCGCGTGAGTTCTATGTTGGTCGTCTGACAGAGGGCATTGCGACGCTGGGCGCGGCATTTTATCCGAAACGCGTTATCGTGCGTCTGTCGGATTTCAAATCGAACGAATACGCCAACCTGGTGGGCGGCGAGCGTTACGAACCCGATGAAGAGAACCCGATGCTGGGCTTCCGTGGCGCCGGTCGCTATGTCTCCGACAGTTTCCGCGATTGCTTCGCGCTGGAATGTGAAGCGGTGAAACGCGTGCGCAACGATATGGGACTGACCAACGTGGAGATCATGATCCCGTTCGTACGTACCGTTGAGCAGGCGAAAGCGGTAGTTGACGAGCTGGCGCGTCAGGGGCTGAAACGGGGTGAGAACGGGCTGAAGATCATCATGATGTGTGAGATTCCGTCCAACGCCCTGTTGGCTGAACAATTCCTGGAGCACTTTGACGGCTTCTCGATTGGTTCTAACGACATGACGCAGCTGGCGCTGGGTCTGGATCGCGACTCCGGCGTGGTTTCTGAACTGTTCGATGAGCGTAACGAGGCGGTGAAAGCGCTGCTGTCGATGGCGATCCGCGCGGCGAAGAAACAAGGCAAGTATGTCGGCATCTGTGGTCAGGGGCCGTCCGATCACGAGGACTTCGCCGCCTGGCTGATGGAAGAGGGAATCGACAGCCTGTCGCTGAACCCGGACACCGTCGTACAGACCTGGTTGAGTCTGGCTGAACTGAAAAAATAAGCGTCAGCGCTGATTCTAATCCGCAACGGCTCCCGTAAAAAGGAGCCGTTTTTTTTGCGATACGCGCTATCACACCCGACGTTATGCGTGGGCATATCAGAATTGTTGGCGGTGGAGAAAAGGGGTGTGAGGGCAGGCACTTAAAAAAAGGCCCATCGTGGGAGATGGGCAAAGACTACACACAGCAATTCGTTGTTTCACTCAGGGGATTTCCATGCTTATAAATCAAGGCGTTGATTTATAACCGTGCTCTAATAGTAGGCGTGGAGATTTTTTGCGTCGATCAGATTCGTCCCAATAGTTTAAAAACTATGAAGAATTTGCGACGTAAATGAATTACGTAAGGAGGATTACGCCATAAGGCAGGTTGGTCAGGATGCTAATTGATGAGCAATGCTAAAGTATCGGCCGACCGAATGCGTCGATCGGCCGATGGGGGTTATTTATGGCTGTCCTCAATCTCCTCCAGTTCTTCGAGGAGTTCGTCAGGGTCGTTTCCCGGCGCGGGCACTTCATGCACCCATGCGGAGAACAGACGCCAGGAAACCGCCAGCAATACCGGACCGATAAACAGACCGATCATTCCAAAGGCAATCAGCCCGCCGATAACGCCAGAGAGAATCAGGATCAGCGGCAGATCTGCGCCCATACGAATCAATACCGGGCGAATCACGTTATCCAGCGTTCCGACCACGCAGCTCCACACCAGCAGCACCGTGCCCCAGGTCGTATCGCCTGTCCAGTACAGCCAAATGATTGCCGGGATTAACACCGGTAACGGCCCCAGTTGCACCAGGCAGGAGAGGATCATGACGACCGTCAGCAGCGTTGCGTAAGGCACGCCGGAAATGGCGAGGCCAATCCCGCCGAGAATTGCCTGAACCAGCGCGGTGACAACCACACCCAATGCAACGGCGCGGATGGCCTGGGCCGCCAGCAGCACGGCGGCATCGCCGCGTTTCGCGGCCAGACGACTGGCGAAGTGGCGGATGCCCAATGCCACCTGTTCGCCGCGCCAGTACAGCAGGGCGCTGAACAGCAGCATCAGACCACAGTGCATCATAAAGCGACCGATATGCGCGGCCTGACCCACAAACCAGGTCGTGGTGGTGCCAATATAAGGACGCACTTTCGCCATGATCGCCGTGCCGCCCATATCCAGCAGGTTGTGCCACCCGGCATACAATTTGGCGCCAATCAGCGGAATACTGTTTAACCAGGCCAGGTCGGGCAACGTCATGTCGCCGGCGGTGACGGCGTGGATGAGCGGGCCGCTACCGTCCACGATGCTGTTGACCAGCAGGGCGATGGGAATAATGAACAGCAGAACCAACAACAGCGTCATAACCAGAACGGCCAGAGAACGGCGGCCCCAGAGTATTTTCTGTAAACGTAACAAAACGGGCCAGGTCGCAATAACGATCGTACCCGCCCATGCAAAACCAAGGACAAAGGGACGCACAATCCACAAGCAGGCCACGATCATGATGGCTAAAAACAGCACCGACAGCAGCACTTGCGCGATATCCCTGGGCTGACGAAGATTTACCATAAATACCTTTTCACCTTTTCTGTGCGTCAGAACGTTGACGCGACGCGAACACGCGAACCTTACCCCATAATGATGAGCAATTTCAGCGGTTTTTAACAGGCGGATTCTGCCTGTAATTCTGCTGGGCGTGTAAGAAAAAAATGTGATACAACAAACAGAGCAACACGCAAACGATTAAATTCACAATACAGACCGCAGGAAAGGGTCACTATAATGATTCCACAGATTTCTCAGGCACCTGGCGTCGTTCAGCTGGTGCTCAATTTTTTGCAGGCGCTGGAGCAGCAAGGGTTTACCGGCGATACGGCAACGAATTACGCCGATCGTCTGACAATGTCGACAGATAACAGTATCTATCAGCTTCTTCCTGATGCTGTGGTTTTCCCGCGTTCAACGGCGGATGTGGCGCTTATCGCCCGTCTGGCGGCAGAGTCGCGCTTCGCCTCATTGATTTTTACCCCGCGCGGCGGCGGCACCGGCACCAATGGTCAGGCGCTGAACCAGGGCATTATCGTTGATATGTCCCGCTATATGAGCCGCATTATTGAAATTAACCCGGAAGAGGGCTGGGTGCGGGTCGAAGCCGGGGTGATCAAAGATCAACTCAATCAGTATCTGAAGCCGTATGGCTATTTCTTTGCCCCGGAGCTTTCGACCAGCAACCGTGCGACCCTCGGGGGGATGATCAATACCGATGCGTCCGGTCAGGGGTCGTTAGTTTACGGTAAAACATCCGATCATGTGCTGGGCGTTCGCGCGGTACTGCTGGGTGGCGATATTCTGGATACCCAGGCAATGCCGGTCGAACTTGCGGAAACGCTCGGTAAAAGCAACACCGCGATCGGTCGCATCTATAACACCGTATACCAGCGTTGTCGGGAAAACCGACAGCTGATTATTGATAAGTTTCCCAGACTCAACCGCTTCTTAACGGGCTACGACTTACGCCATGTCTTTAACGATGAGATGACGGAGTTCGACTTAACGCGCGTGCTGACCGGTTCTGAAGGCACGCTGGCGTTTATCACGGAAGCGCGTCTGGATATTACTCCGCTGCCTAAAGTTCGCCGTCTGGTGAACGTCAAATATGACTCTTTTGATTCCGCGTTGCGTAACGCGCCCTTTATGGTCGAGGCGCGGGCGCTCTCGGTGGAAACCGTCGATTCTAAAGTGCTTAATCTGGCGCGGGAGGACATCGTCTGGCACTCCGTCAGTGAGCTGATTACCGATGTGCCTGATAAAGAGATGCTGGGCCTGAACATCGTCGAGTTCGCCGGGGATGACGAAGCGGCTATTGATGCTCAGGTGAGCGCGTTGTGCCAGCGTCTGGATGAGCTGATTGCTCGCCAGGAAGCCGGGGTGATCGGCTGGCAGCTGTGCGCGGAGCTGGCGGGCGTGGAGCGTATCTATGCCATGCGGAAAAAAGCGGTTGGTCTGTTGGGTAATGCCAAAGGCGCGGCCAAACCGATTCCATTTGCGGAAGATACCTGCGTGCCGCCGGAGCATCTGGCCGACTATATTGCTGAATTCCGCGCGCTGCTCGACGGTCATGGCTTAAGTTATGGCATGTTCGGGCATGTTGATGCCGGGGTGCTGCACGTCAGACCCGCGCTGGATATGTGCGATCCGCAACAGGAAATTCTGATGAAGAGTCTTTCCGATGATGTGGTGGCGCTCACCGCGAAATATGGCGGTCTGCTGTGGGGCGAGCACGGTAAAGGTTTTCGCGCTGAATATAGCCCGGCGTTTTTTGGCGAGCAGCTTTATGGCGAACTACGCAAAGTGAAGGCGGCGTTCGACCCGCAAAACCGCCTGAACCCCGGAAAAATTTGTCCGCCGGAAGGCATTGATGCGCCGATGATGAAGGTCGATGCGGTGAAACGCGGTACTTACGATCGGCAGATTCCACTGGCGGTGCGTCAGGTCTGGCGCGGGGCGATGGAGTGTAACGGCAATGGCCTGTGCTTCAACTTTGACGCCAAAAGTCCGATGTGCCCGTCAATGAAAATCAGCCTGAATCGCATTCACTCTCCCAAAGGGCGTGCGACGCTGGTGCGTGAATGGTTGCGCCTGCTGGCCGACCGTGGGGTTGATCCGCTACAGCTGGAAAAAGATCTGCCGGAAAAACGCGCCAGTCTGCGGACGTTAATTGCCCGTACCCGCAACAGCTGGCACGCTCGTAAAGGCGAATATGATTTCTCCCATGAGGTGAAGGAGGCGATGTCGGGTTGCCTGGCGTGCAAAGCCTGCTCGACACAATGTCCGATTAAAATAGACGTGCCGGAGTTCCGCTCACGCTTCCTGGCGCTTTATCACACGCGCTACCTGCGTCCGCTGCGCGATCATATGGTGGCGACGGTCGAAAGCTATGCGCCATTAATGGCGCGGGCGCCGAAAACCTTTAACTTCTTTCTCAATCAGCCGTTGGTGCGAAACCTCGCGAAGAAACATATCGGCATGGTGGATTTGCCGCTACTTTCGACGCCGTCGCTGCAACAGCAAATGATCGGGCACCGTTCCGCCAATATGACGCTGGAACAGCTTGAACTCCTGAGTCAGGAGCAAAAAGAGCGTATGGTGCTGGTGGTGCAGGACCCGTTTACCAGTTACTACGATGCGCAGGTGGTGGCGGATTTTATCCGGCTGGTGGAAAAGCTCGGCATTCAGCCTGTATTGCTGCCGTTCTCGCCAAATGGCAAGGCCCAGCACATCAAAGGGTTCCTTAACCGATTTGCGAAGACGGCGAAGAAAACGGCCGAATTTCTCAATCGGGTGGCGCAGTTGCGTATCCCGATGGTCGGTGTCGACCCGGCGCTGGTGCTTTGCTATCGTGATGAATACAAACAAACCCTCGGCGAACAGCGTGGTGATTTCCACGTACAGCTGGTGAATGAGTGGCTGCCGACGGTGCTGGCGTCCCGACAGCCTCTTGCCGTGAGCGGTGAGCCTTGGTATTTCTTTGGGCATTGTACCGAAGTGACGGCATTGCCTGGCGCACCGGCGCAGTGGGCGGCCATTTTTGCACGCTTAGGGGCGAAGCTGGAGAGCGTCAGCGTAGGCTGCTGCGGCATGGCGGGTACTTACGGCCATGAAGTGAAAAATCATGAAAATTCGCTGGGGATCTATGCGCTGTCGTGGCAACAGGCGATGGCGCGACTGCCGCGCAATCGCTGCCTGGCGACCGGTTACTCTTGCCGCAGCCAGGTAAAACGCGTTGAAGGCACCGGGGTTCGCCATCCGTTACAGGCACTACTGGAGATTATTGGATGATCTGGAAACGTAAAGTCACGCTCGAAGCGCTGAACGCTCTGGGCGAAGGGAACATGGTGGGGCTACTGGATATTCGCTTTGAGCATATTAGCGACGATACGCTGGAAGCAACGATGCCGGTGGATAGCCGTACAAAGCAACCTTTTGGTCTGCTACACGGCGGCGCGTCCGTTGTGCTGGCTGAAAGTATCGGCTCGGTTGCGGGCTATTTGTGCACGCAGGGCGAACAGAAAGTCGTGGGGCTGGAGGTGAATGCCAATCACGTTCGCTCAGCGCGCGAAGGGCGCGTCAGAGGGGTGTGCAAAGCGCTGCATACCGGCTCTCGTCATCAGGTCTGGCAGATCGATATTTTTGATGAGCAGGGGCGGCTGTGCTGTTCTTCACGTCTGACAACCGCTGTTGTGTGACGTTGTCACAAAATATCTTTATCGCAGACTGCTTTTGGTCAAAATGTGTGCAGAAAAAAGTGTTATACTGTGCACGTTTTGAACATAAGCGAGGATGATATGTCTACCGATTTAGACCCAACCCAACTGGCAATTGAATTTTTACGCCGTGATAAAACCGAGCTTTCTCCAGCCCAGTATTTGAAGCGCTTAAAACAATTAGAGCTGGAATTTGCCGATTTACTCACGCTCTCTTCCTCTGAGCTAAAAGAAGAGATTTACTTTGCCTGGCGTCTGGGCGTTCATTGATTCCGCACTGTTTTATCGCTCGGTGAATTAACACCAACAGAAAACCCCGACACGCTCTGCCGGGGTTATTTTTTTGGCTATGAGCGGCGGTTTACCACTTCATTTCACCGGTATTCACTTTCGCGCTCAGCGTCAGGGAACTTTCGTCAGCGAGGCCAGGCCAGGCGGCGGTCATCGTTTTGATGACATACTCTGACCCTTTTTTCGCCTCAAGCGCTTGCTCAAAGGATTGCAGGTAATCCTGCGTGAAGCGTATAGCGGCGTCGCCTGCTGGACGTTCACCGATATAGTGACCCGGAATCACCTGGGTCGGCTGCAAGCTGTGCATCTCTGTCAACACATGACGCCAGGCCGCACGCTGCTCAGGAGACTGGGTATCCGCCGTCCAGACATGGATACCGGATGCGATTCCCGTTCCGCCAAGTATTGCACGGTTCGCCGGGACCCAGACGTAAGCGGCGTAATCGTTCGGGTGACGCAGTTCCAGCGTTTCCCCATCAATCGTAAATTGTGTCTCGGTAGTTGCCTGCGGGATGGTGAGCGCCGCTGGCGCGCCATCTTTCATTTGCGGGCCCCAGTATTGCAGTTTGGCGTCTTTCGTTGCGCGAATGTGTTCCACCACATGCGGCGTCGCCAGAACTTTCACGTTCGGGAAGGCTTTTACAATCGGTTCCAGACCAAAATAGAAATCTGGATCGCCGGAGGTAATCACGATGGCTTTCAGCGACTTGCCGCTCTTTTTAATCATCTCGACCAGCTTTTCCCCGTCTTTGGTACTGAACTGCGCGTCGAATAAAATGGCTTCTTTAGGGCCAGAGACCAGCGTGGAAGAGACCGGGAAAATCGCGTTTTCCTGCGGATTATAAACGTCGAGTTGCAGCGGGGCGGCGAACAATGGCGCGCTAGTCAGCGACAGCAGAAGTGCCAGCGTTTTGATTTTCATTCTGAGTGACCTTATCGGCAGATGATGTTGATTTATTTACGTGGCTTATTTTAAGCAAATCTCGATCTGTTAAAATTCCCCTATCAGGACATGCTGAGTTTCATAAAACGATCGGATGGAAGGTTATGGACAGAGTGATGGCGGCAACGGTGTTTAACCATATCTGCGATTTGGGTAGCCTGAGCGCGGCTGCGCGCGCATTAGGGATCTCCAGGCCGATGGTGAGCCGTTATCTGGATGAAATGGAGAAATGGGCCGGAGCCAGACTTATTCATCGTTCGTCGCGCCGCCTGACGATCACGCCTGCCGGAGAAGACGCGTTGATGAAAACGCGAACGCTGGCGCGGCTTTCCCTGGATATTGCGAGGGCGACCGGGCGAGAGGTGCCGTCCGGCACGTTGCGCGTCGCCTGCGCCCATTTCACCGCGATGCATATTCTTGCCCCGATGCTGCCCGCTTTTTTAGCGCGTTACCCTGAATTGCGCATTGAAGTGGAGATTAATAATCAGCCTGTCAGTTTAGTGGGGGAGCGTATTGATGTGGCGATACGCATTACCGATAACCCTGAGCCAGGGACAATTGCGCGTCGGCTTGGTGACTGTGAGTCTGTGCTCTGCGCGTCTCCTGACTATCTGCATCGCTATGGCACACCGCAGACGCCGGAGGCGCTGGCGCAACACAATTGCCTCTATTACAGCGGATTTGCTGGAAAATCCTGGTATTTTCTGGATGAGCAGGGAGAACCGATCTCTGTTGCGATCAAGGGCAACCTGAGTGCCGGAATCTCTTCGCTTTTGTGTGAAGCGGCGCTGGCAGGGATGGGGATTGCGCTGGTGCCGGAAAAAGAGGCGCGAGAGGGGCTGGCGCAGGAGAAACTGGTTCGTTTGTTGCCCCATCTACAACCGAGGCAATTGGCCGTATACGGGTTATACCTTTCCCGTGAGCATCAGCCCGCCGCGCTACGCCTGTTTCTTGAGGCGGTGCAGGGCGCGATGCGCGACGGTGAAGCCTGTTCCTGACGCAGCATAAGGCGTATAAAAATCGTGCAGAAAGCAAGATCTGTTAAATACGCGATGCAAGCTTATGAGAATATTCTTACACCCCTTCAAGAGCTAAGCCTGAAATGAGTGCCGGAGATAAGCGCCGGGTGGGGCAACGAACGATCGGTGTTATGCATACAACACCGATCGTTCGTTGTTAATTACTCCGTTCTTTCCGTTCTTTCTTTTTCACGTTAGTGGATTTGCTAATCCGACGGCTGTTTGAGCTATTGTTTAGCACCGTCATCGTCCGCTTTTGACCCCCATTTTTATTGATAACCCTATCTCAAAAATAGGCATTTTCGATACATATTTAATTTTTTAACCTGCCGCGCTGTTTACTCTTCTTAAATGCTTTATCTATCAATGTATTGAATAAAATAATCCATCACTGATAACCCTCGAAACAGGGTCTATGCTTAGTAAAAGTGGTCAAAAAGGGCGGTTAACCCGAATGACCCTTCTGTCAGAGGGTTGAAGTGATAATCATTATCACTAACATGGTGTTATGCCCTGGTGGCTTATTACACGAGGTGGACCTATGGAATTGCATTCAGGAACATTTAATCCAGACGATTTTGCATGGCGTGGCCTGACGCTAACGCCTGAGGCGGCGGCGCATATTCGTGACCTGGTTGCGAAGCAACCCGGCATGCTTGGCGTGCGTTTAGGCGTGAAGCAGACGGGGTGCGCGGGATTTGGTTACGTGCTGGATACCGTCAGCGAGCCAGAAAAGGACGATCTGCTGTTTGAAACGGAGGGCGCGAGGTTGTACGTGCCGCTTCAGGCCATGCCGTTTATTGACGGGACAGAGGTCGATTATGTGCGCGAAGGATTAAACCAGTTATTTAAATTTCATAACCCGAAAGCCCAGAACGAATGCGGCTGTGGCGAAAGCTTCGGGGTATAGGCGGTACTATGTCTCGTAATACTGAAGCAACTGACGATGTCAAAACCTGGACCGGTGGTCCACTGAATTATAAAGAAGGCTTCTTCACCCAGTTACAGACTGACGAGCTGGCAAAAGGCATCAGCGAAGAGGTCGTGCGTGCGATTTCCACCAAGAGAAATGAGCCGGAGTGGATGCTGGAGTTTCGCCTTAATGCGTACAAAGCCTGGCTTGAGATGGAAGAGCCGCACTGGCTGAAAGCGCACTACGATAAGCTGAATTATCAGGATTACAGTTATTACTCTGCGCCATCGTGCGGTAACTGCGATGAGACGTGCGCGTCAGAACCGGGTGCAGTACAGCAAACCGGTGCGAATGCGTTTCTCAGCAAAGAGGTGGAAGACGCCTTCGAACAGCTTGGCGTACCGGTACGTGAGGGTAAAGAGGTGGCGGTGGATGCCATTTTCGACTCCGTTTCCGTTGCCACCACCTACCGGGAAAAGCTGGCGGAACAGGGCATCATCTTCTGTTCGTTTGGCGAGGCGATTCACGATCACCCTGAGCTGGTGAAGAAATATCTGGGCACCGTGGTGCCGGGTAATGACAACTTTTTTGCTGCGCTGAACGCTGCGGTAGCGTCTGACGGCACCTTCATTTATGTGCCGAAAGGCGTTCGTTGCCCGATGGAGCTGTCAACCTATTTCCGAATCAACGCGGAAAAAACAGGGCAGTTCGAACGCACCATTCTGGTGGCGGATGAGGGCAGCTACGTCAGCTACATCGAAGGGTGTTCTGCGCCAGTGCGCGACAGCTACCAGCTGCACGCGGCGGTGGTAGAGGTGATCATCCACAAAGATGCCGAAGTAAAATATTCCACCGTGCAAAACTGGTTCCCCGGCGATAACAACACCGGCGGGATACTGAACTTCGTCACCAAGCGCGCGCTGTGCGAAGGTGAAAACAGCAAGATGTCGTGGACGCAGTCCGAAACGGGGTCGGCTATCACCTGGAAATACCCGAGCTGCATTCTGCGCGGCGATAACTCCATCGGTGAGTTTTACTCTGTGGCGCTGACCAGCGGTCATCAGCAGGCCGACACCGGCACCAAAATGATCCACATCGGTAAGAACACCAAATCGACCATTATTTCAAAAGGGATCTCCGCCGGGAATAGCCAGAACAGCTATCGCGGGCTGGTGAAGATCATGCCGACGGCAACCAACGCCCGTAACTTTACCCAGTGCGACTCAATGCTGATTGGCGCGGACTGCGGCGCGCACACCTTCCCGTATGTCGAGTGTCGTAATAACAGCGCCCAGCTTGAGCACGAGGCGACGACGTCGCGGATCGGTGAAGATCAGCTCTTTTACTGCCTGCAACGCGGCATCAGCGAAGAGGATGCCATCTCGATGATTGTTAATGGCTTCTGTAAAGACGTCTTCTCTGAACTGCCGCTGGAATTTGCCGTTGAAGCGCAAAAACTGCTGGCGATCAGCCTTGAACACAGCGTCGGTTAAGTATTAAGGAAAGCACATGTTAAGCATTAAAGATTTACAGGTCAGTGTGGAAGATAAAGCGATTCTGCGCGGTCTGGACCTCGACGTCAGACCCGGAGAAGTGCATGCCATTATGGGGCCGAACGGTTCCGGGAAGAGTACGCTTTCCGCGACGCTGGCGGGCCGTGAAGATTATGAAGTGGTTGGCGGCTCTGTCGAATTTAAAGGCAAAGATTTACTGGAACTGTCGCCAGAGGATCGGGCGGGCGAAGGCATCTTTATGGCGTTCCAGTATCCGGTAGAAATTCCTGGCGTCAGCAACCAGTTTTTCCTGCAAACAGCACTGAATGCCGTGCGCAGCTATCGTGGTCAGGAGTCGCTGGATCGTTTTGATTTTCAGGATCTGATGGAAGAGAAAATCGCGCTTTTGAAGATGCCGGAAGATTTGCTGACCCGTTCGGTGAACGTGGGCTTCTCCGGCGGTGAGAAGAAACGTAACGATATTCTGCAAATGGCGGTGCTGGAGCCGGAACTGTGCATCCTTGATGAGTCTGACTCCGGGCTGGATATTGATGCGCTGAAAATTGTCGCGGAAGGCGTCAACTCGCTGCGTGACGGTAAACGTTCATTCATTATCGTGACGCACTATCAGCGCATTCTGGACTACATCAAACCTGATTACGTCCACGTCCTGTATCAGGGGCGGATTGTGAAGTCCGGCGATTTCACTCTGGTCAAACAACTGGAGGAGCAAGGATATGGCTGGCTTACCGAACAGCAGTAACGCGCTGCAACAATGGCACCATCTGTTTGAGGCGCAGGGCGAATCCCGCTCGGCGCACGCGCAGCAGCATTTACAACAGATGCTGCGCCTGGGGCTGCCGACGCGTAAGCATGAAAACTGGAAATACACGCCGCTGGAAGGGTTGGTCAGTAGCCAGTTTGTCAGCCGTTTTGCCGAGGTTACTCAGGAACAGCGCGACGCGCTGGCGCTGGATATCGACGCTGTGCGTCTGGTGTTTATTGACGGCCAGTTCAGCCCGCAGCTTAGCGACAGCGCTACAGACAGCGGTTTCGACATTGCGATCAACGACGAACGTCAGGCGCTGGCCGCACCGGTTCAGCCGGAGGTTTTCCTGCATCTGACGGAAAGCCTGGCGCAGAGCGTGACGCACATCAGCGTTAAGCGCAACCAGCGGCCCTCTAAGCCGTTGCTGCTGATGCATATCACGCAGGGGCTGGAAGGCGATGAGGTCAACACTGCGCACTACCGTCACCACCTGGAACTGGCGGAAGGGGCAGAGGCGACGGTGATAGAACACTATGTCAGCCTTAACGCGGCACGGCACTTTACCGGAGCGCGTCTGACCATGAACGTGGCGGCGAATGCGCATCTGCACCACATCAAACTGGCGTTTGAAAACCCGGTGAGCCACCACTTTGCCCATAACGATATTCTGCTGGCGGCGGATGCAAGCGCGCACAGCCACAGTTTCCTGTTGGGCGATGCCGTGCTGCGACATAACACCAGCACCCAGTTAAACGGTGAAAACACCACGCTGCGGATTAACAGCCTGGCGATGCCGGTGAAAAACGAAGTGTGTGATACCCGTACGTGGCTGGAGCACAACAAGGGTTACTGCAACAGCCGCCAGTTGCATAAAACCATTGTCAGCGATAAAGGTCGGGCGGTATTCAATGGCTTGATCAACGTGGCGCAGCACGCCATTAAAACCGACGGACAAATGACCAATAACAATCTGCTGCTCGGTAAACTTGCCGAGGTGGACACCAAACCGCAGCTGGAGATTTACGCCGATGACGTGAAATGCAGCCACGGGGCGACGGTAGGACGGATTGATGACGAGCAGATGTTCTACCTGCGTTCACGCGGGATTGGAGAGCAGGATGCCAGACAGATGATTCTCTACGCGTTTGCCGCTGAGTTGACGGAAGCCCTCGGCGATGACGCGCTTAAACAACAGGTGCTGGCGCGAATAGGGCTTCGCCTGCCGGGAGGCATAGCATGACATTTCCCATCGAAAAAGTGCGGGCTGATTTTCCCGTCCTGACGCGTGAAGTCAACGGGCTACCGTTGGCGTATCTGGATAGCGCGGCCAGTGCGCAAAAGCCCAACCAGGTGATTGACGCTGAGGCGGAGTTTTACCGTCATGGCTATGCGGCGGTGCACCGGGGCATCCATACGCTGAGCGCGCAGGCCACCGAGAAGATGGAAAATGTGCGTAAACAGGCATCGCTGTTCATTAACGCCCGTTCAGCGGAAGAGCTGGTGTTCGTGCGCGGGACGACAGAGGGCATCAACCTTGTTGCCAACAGTTGGGGGCCGGAGAATGTTCGGGCTGGCGATAACATCATCATCAGCGAGATGGAGCACCACGCCAATATCGTCCCCTGGCAGATGTTGTGCGCGCGTACAGGGGCGGAACTGCGCGTCATTCCGCTCAATACGGACGGCACGTTGCAGCTGGATACGCTCCCGTCGCTGTTTGATGAGCGTACCCGACTGCTGGCTATCGCGCATGTGTCGAACGTGCTGGGAACGGAAAACCCGCTTCCTGAAATGATCGCGCTGGCGCATCAGTATGGCGCGAAAGTGCTGGTTGATGGCGCGCAGGCGGTAATGCACCATGCGGTGGATGTTCAGGCGCTGGATTGTGATTTTTACGTTTTCTCCGGGCATAAGCTGTATGGCCCCACCGGTATCGGCGTGCTGTATGTCCGGGAGGAACTGCTTCAGGATATGCCGCCGTGGGAAGGCGGCGGTTCGATGATTGCGACCGTTAGTCTGACGGAAGGGACGACCTGGACCAAAGCGCCCTGGCGTTTTGAGGCGGGGACGCCGAACACGGGCGGAATTATCGGCCTGGGCGCCGCCATTGAATACGTCTGCGCGTTAGGGCTGGCGGAAATCAGCGAATATGAACAAAACCTGATGCACTATGCGCTGGAACAGCTGGCGGACGTGCCGGAGTTGACGCTATATGGCCCGGCTAACCGGCTGGGGGTCATCGCCTTTAATCTGGGCAAACACCACGCTTATGACGTGGGCAGCTTCCTCGACAATTACGGTATCGCCGTACGAACCGGCCATCACTGCGCAATGCCGCTGATGACGTATTACAACGTTCCCGCCATGTGCCGGGCGTCGATAGCAATGTATAACACCCATGAAGAAGTGGATCGTCTGGCAACCGGGCTAAAACGTATTCATCGCTTACTGGGATAACAGGGAGACGCTATGGCTGCGCTACCAGATAAAGAAAGATTGCTGCGTAATTTTCAGCGTTGCGCCAATTGGGAAGAAAAGTATCTGTACATTATTGAACTGGGGCAGCGTCTGGCGGAATTAAATGAGCAGGATCGTCACCCGGAAAATAGTATTCAGGGATGTCAGAGTCAGGTATGGATTGTTATGCGTCAGAACGCTGACGGCGTTATTGAATTGCAGGGCGACAGCGATGCAGCAATAGTAAAAGGGTTAATTGCCATCGTCTTCATTTTGTATCATCAGATGACGCCACAGGATATTGTGAATTTTGATGTGCGGCCGTGGTTTGAAAAAATGGCGCTGACGCAACATCTCACGCCCTCCCGTTCACAAGGACTGGAAGCAATGATTCGCGCGATCCGCGCCAGAGCCGCAACTCTTAGCTAAACTGAAAAGACGTAGAACGCCAGATGGCGTACAGCTCTACGTGACTCGTAGGCCGGATAAGGCATTTAACCGCCATCCGGCAAAACGCCAGGGGGGTGGATATGAAACGTGCGTCTCTCATTGCAGTTACACTTTTCGGCGCTTACAGCGCATTTCAGGCGGCCTGGGCAGTGGATTACCCCTTGCCGCCAGCAAACAGTCGCCTTGTCGGGCAGAATCAAACCTATACCGTGCAAGCGGGGGATAAAAACTTACAGGCGATTGCCCGGCGTTTTGATACTGCCGCAATGTTGATCCTGGAGGCAAATAATACCATCGCGCCGGTCCCTAAACCGGGGACGCCGATTATCATTCCATCTCAACTGTTATTACCCGATGCGCCGCGTGAAGGCATTATTGTGAACCTGGCGGAGTTACGACTCTATTATTTCCCGCCGGGTGAAAATAGTGTTCAGGTTTACCCTATCGGTATTGGTTTAGAGGGGCTGGAAACGCCGGTAATGGCGACGCGCGTCGGGCAAAAAATCCCGAATCCGACCTGGACGCCGACGGCAGGTATCCGCAAACGCTCGCTTGAACGCGGCATTACGCTGCCGCCGGTGGTGCCCGCCGGGCCAAATAACCCGTTAGGACGCTTCGCCCTGCGCCTGGCATACGGCAACGGTGAGTATCTCATTCACGGCACCAATGCCCCGGACAGCGTCGGGTTACGCGTCAGTTCCGGCTGTATTCGGATGAACGCGCCGGACATTAAGGCGCTGTTTGCGCAGGTCAGAACGGGAACGCCGGTACGGGTGATTAACGAGCCGGTGAAATTCGCCGTGGAACCAAATGGAATGCGTTACGTTGAGGTACACCGCCCGCTGTCGCCTGAAGAGGAGCAAAACGTACAGACGATGCCGTATGTGTTGCCAGCAGGCTTTACGCAGTTTAAGGCGACTCAGGAGGTGGATGAACGTCTGGTGGAAAACGCGCTGTATCGCCGGGCGGGATATCCGGTTGCCGTTACATCAGGGCAGGCGCCGGTAGCTTCTGGCCGCTCTGTGGTGGAGTCCGCGCAAAACAGCCAACCCGGAAGCGGCGCTGAAACCCAGGCAACGCAGTAGCAGGGAAGGGAAAACACAGGCAAAAAAAATGGCGCACAATGTGCGCCATTTTTATTACACAGGTACTATTACTTACGGTATTTAGTAGCCTGGTTGTCCAGACGCTGGTTAGCGCGAGCTGCGTCGTCTTTAGCAGCCTGAACGTCGGAACGCATTGCGTTCACGTCGTTGCTCAGCTGGTCAACTTTAGCGTTCAGAGTCTGAACGTCAGAAGACAGCTGATCGATTTTAGCGTTGCTGGAGCAACCAGCCAGCAGAGTAGAACCCAGGATTACCGCGCCCAGTACCAGTTTAGTACGATTCATTATTAATACCCTCTAGATTGAGTTAATCTCCATGTAGCGTTACAAGTATTACACAAACTTTTTTAGGTTGAGAATATTTTTTTGACGGGAATGCACTTATTTTTGATCGTTCGCTCAAAGAAGCATCGAATTGAGCTAAAATGGCTAAAAAACCGAGTGAAAACAGAATCCTTCCATCGGATTCGTCTTAGATAATCTGCGATTAGATAGTGAAATCCGATTTGATTTTTTATTAAGAGTGGCTATCGATTAAATAAAAAAAGCGCCGCGAGGGCGCTTTTTATTCAGAAAATTAATTCACACAGGAATTATTACAGGACGTGAACAGATGCGGTGTTGGTCGTGCCGCTCGGTACCAGCGCGCCGGAAACCATGACCACAACGTCGCCTTTCTGGCCCAGACCGCTCTGTAGAGCGACTTCTTTACCCAGACGGTAGAAGTCGTCAGTAGAGTTAATTTCTTTCACCAGCTGCGGCACAATGCCTTTGCTCAGCACCAGCTGACGCGCGGTCACTTCGTTGGTGGTCAGCGCCAGGATGGTAGCGTCCGGGAAGTATTTACGCACTGCGCGAGCAGATTTACCGCCCTGAGTTGCAACGACAATGACCGGCGCTTCCAGTTTTTCGGCAGTTTCAACCGCGCCGCGGCACACCGCTTCGGTGATGCGCAGTTTACGGCTGTCGTTGTTGAAGTCCAGACGGCTGGTCATCACGCGGTCAGTACGCTCGCAGATGGTCGCCATGATGGTGACGGCTTCCAGCGGGTATTTTCCTTTTGCGGATTCGCCGGACAGCATCACTGCGTCGGTGCCGTCGAGGATGGCGTTCGCCACGTCGCCAGCTTCTGCGCGGGTCGGACGCGGGTTCTTGATCATGGAATCCAGCATCTGGGTCGCGGTGATAACGACTTTACGCGCGCGGATACATTTTTCGATGATCATCTTCTGCGCGAAGATAACTTCTTCAACCGGGATCTCAACGCCCATGTCGCCACGAGCAACCATGATGCCGTCAGACGCTTCGAGGATCTCATCGAAGTTGTTCAGGCCTTCCTGGTTTTCGATCTTGGAGATGATCTGGATGTTCTCGCCGCCGTGCGCTTTCAGGTGCTCACGGATTTCAACAACGTCAGAACGCTTACGGATAAAGGACGCGGCAACAAAGTCAACGCCTTGTTCGCAGCCGAAGATCAGATCCTGTTTGTCTTTTTCAGCCAGTGCTGGCAGCGCGATGGAAACGCCCGGCAGGTTAACGCCTTTGTTTTCGCCCAGGTCGCCGTTGTTCAGCACTTTACAGATAACCTTGTTACCTTCGATCGCGGTGACTTCCATGCCGATCAGACCATCGTCGACCAGTACGGTGTTGCCTACGGACAGGTCAGAAGTGAAACCTTCGTAAGTGACGGCAACCATTTCGCTGTTGCCGATAACGGATTTGTCCGTTGTGAAAGTGAAGGTCTGGCCCGCTTTCAGGGAGACGTCATTACCACCTTCCAGCTTAATGGTACGGATTTCCGGGCCTTTGGTATCGAGCAGGATTGCGGCTTTTTTACCGGTTTTGCTCATTACGTTGCGCAAATTCTTGATGCGCTGACCGTGTTCTGCATAGTCACCGTGAGAGAAGTTCAGACGCATAACGTTCATGCCTGCGTCCAGCATTTTGGTTAACATCTCTTCAGATTCGGTTTTCGGACCGATGGTGCAAACAATTTTCGTCTTTTTCATGACAGTCTTAGTCTTTAAGTTGAGAAGGATATGGAAATCTGGCTTCAGGGGCGCACGGCCTTGAAGCTAAACCTGTGTTGCGAAAGTGGTGTTGCCTCGCTCTAAGGATAGGTGACATCGAAAGAGCGTGCAGAGGAATGTGTGCTCGTGTTTCAGCCCAACGGGATGGCGTGTTTTTTAGTCGTTGAGTTTTGCAGTCCAATGCGCTGAAACCATTCAAGAGACAATTGGCGCGCATTATACGCTGAAATTTACACAAAAGGAAAATGAAAACAGCGTTTCAAAAAACATCTGTGCAGATTCACAACAAATTGTTATTAAAGCGTTAATTATGATCCTTGCGTTGTGCCGCCCGGGAAAGGGCGGCGTTGCGCAACTACCCGGCGAGCGCCTGAGCTAAATCGTCCTGCAAATCCTGAACATCTTCAATGCCCACTGACAGGCGAATCAATTGCGGGGTGATGCCATTCGCCAGACGCTGCTCAAGCGGAATAGAGGCGTGAGTCATGGTAAACGGCTGGCTGACGAGGCTTTCAACACCGCCCAGGCTTTCTGCCAGGGTAAATAATTTCAGCCGCGTGATAACGTCAGTGGCGCGCTGGTCATCGCCTTTTATGACGATGGAGATCATCCCGCCGAACTGTGACATTTGCTGGCGCGCAAGGGCATGCTGAGGATGCGACGCCAGCCCCGGATACCAGACGTGTTCTACCGCCGGATGTTTTTCCAGCCATTGCGCCAGCGTCAGCGCATTGCCGCTGTGCCGCTCAATTCGCAAGGCCAGCGTGCGAATACCGCGTAATGTCAGAAAACTGCTAAATGGGTCCAGTACGCCGCCGACGGCGTTTTGCAGATAACCCAGCTGTTGTGCGAGCACCGGGTTGTCCCCGACGACCGCCAGTCCGGCGACGACGTCTGAATGGCCGTTCAGGTATTTCGTCGCGGAATGCACCACGATATCGAACCCCAGATCAAGAGGACGATGGATCAACGGCGAAGCGAAGGTGTTATCGGCCACGCTGATAAGCTGGTGGCGACGCGCGATATCGGCAATGGCCGCCAGATCGGCCAGTTTTAGTAACGGATTTGTCGGCGTTTCTACCCAGATCATGCGGGTATCAGGACGAATCGCGGCTTCAATACCGGCCAGATCG
Organism: Citrobacter sp. CK180; assembly: GCF_030333655.1. Taxonomy (NCBI): domain Bacteria; kingdom Pseudomonadati; phylum Pseudomonadota; class Gammaproteobacteria; order Enterobacterales; family Enterobacteriaceae; genus Citrobacter; species Citrobacter sp. CK180. The sequence continues at coordinate 34,103 of NZ_JAOWFM010000032.1, forward strand.
TCAGGTTTCACCCAGCTTACCTGTAATCCGGCGCTGCGACGGCGCACATTTTCAATCAGTCGATAGGTGCCGCCATAGACATCGTCAATCGCCACCAGATGGCTGTCTTTATCGAGAAGTTCAAGCACGGTAGCGATGCCCGCCAGACCGGACGCGAAGGCATAACCTTGCGTACCGCCTTCCAGCTCGGCAATGGCGGTTTCCAGCGCATGGCGCGTCGGGTTGCCGCTGCGTGAATATTCATATCCGGTATGCTGACCCGGCGCAGGTTGCGCAAACGTCGATGTCGCATAAATCGGCGGCATAACGGCGCCGTGCGCGTCAGAAAAGGTTCCGCTGTGGACGCTAAGTGTGGAATACGATTTCATGAGTGTTCCTTATTTATCCAGGCGGTTGCGCCAGTGGGTGAGCACATCGCTACGGGTGACCAGACCGAGGAACTGGTCGTTGTCGACAATCACAGCCACCTGGCCGCGATCAAAAATAGGTTTCAGCGCGCTTTCCGGTTCGCGTTTATCAAGCCGGACCACCTCGCGCGTCATCGCTTCTTTTACCGGGAGGGAAAAACGCGGGTTATCGCCCTGAATATGCGTAATCAGATCCCATTCGTCGATGATGCCGATAAGCTGATCCTCCTGAAGAACCGGCAACTGCGAAATATCGTACAGGCGCATACGCGCCAGCACGGTCGCCAGCGTATCGTCCGGCGCGGCGGTCACGGTTGCCCCTTCGTCATGACGTAAGGCGATGAAGTCGCTCAGATCGCCAGCCTGTGGCCGGGTGATGAGCCCTTGCTGGCGCATCCAGTCATCGTTAAACATTTTCGAGAGATACTTATTGCCGCTATCGCAGGCGAAGGTCGCCACGCGCTTTGGCTGCGTCTGCGCCTGGCAGTAGCGCAGGGCGGCGGCGAGCAGCGTACCGGTCGATGAACCGGCAAGGATGCCTTCGGTTCTGAGCAACTCGCGCGCCGTGGCGAAGGCGTCTTTATCGCTGATGCGAAAGGCCTGTGAAACGGATTCGATGTGGGCGAGCGGCGGAATAAAGTCCTCGCCAATCCCTTCAACCAGCCAGGAACCGGCGGTGCCGAATGTGCCTGTCTCGACCTGATCGGCAAGGATTGAACCGGCGGGGTCGGCCAGCACGAACTCCGTGTGCGGGGAGTGTTCGCGAAACCATGCCTGTAAACCGCCCAGCGTGCCGCCGGAACCGACGCCGACCACGATGGCGTCAATGCGGCCATCCATCTGGGCAAACAATTCGGGGGCGGTGGTGGAAGCATGCGCCAGCGGGTTCGCGGCGTTGTTGAACTGATCAATATAGAAGGCGCCGGGCGTCTCCTGCGCCAGACGGCGTGCGTAATCCTGATAATAGGCCGGATGACCTTTGTTGACGTCTGAGCGGGTTAATACCACCTGTGCGCCAAGCGCGCGCAAATGGAAGATCTTCTCACGGCTCATTTTGTCCGGCACGACCAGCGTCAGGGCATAACCTTTTTGCGCGGCGATCAGCGCCAGCCCCAGCCCGGTGTTGCCCGCCGTCGCTTCAATAATCGTGCCGCCGGGCTTTAGCAGCCCCTGTCTTTCCGCTTCATTGATCATAGAAAGTGCGACGCGATCTTTAATCGAACCGCCCGGATTCTGGTTCTCCAGTTTCAAAAAGAGTTCGCTTACGCCGCTATTCAGCTTATGCAACTGAAGCAGCGGCGTATTGCCAATCAGTTCCGTTACGGAGTGAAACGTTGTCATGGTGAATATCCGTCAGTGAATAACATGACGAAATAATAGGGTTGCCAAAATGCACGCCTAAAGAATGTTTGTCTGTGAATAAGAACAGAATGGAATATAAAACGCTATTTGGATGGCAGGACGTTTAGCCGTGCAGTCGTCTGGCGGTGTTGATGGCCGAATTACCCTGTTTTTGTCGATTAATTCAACAGTTTACGCTGCTCGCGTTAAGGATAATGCCGCTCCCCGCATAAAGGTTGCCGAAATTGTACTAAAGCCATTTTCCCGCGCTGCGCCTCTCTTATTCTTTGTGGATATATCAAATTCCTTTTTGGTCATTTAAAAGCAGAAACACCCTGATTACACTCATTTGGACATCCATACTGCTAAACAGCTAAAAGCACTGGCAGGATAACCATAAGCAGCAGCGGATACGATAACGATATGATCGTCCTGAAAAATATTTCGAAAGTTTTTATGCCCGGCAAGCTGTCTATTACCGCAGTGGATAACGTTAATCTGACGGTTGAACAGGGACAAATTTACGGGATTATTGGCTACAGCGGCGCCGGAAAGAGTACGTTGATTCGTTTGCTGAACGGTCTGGAAAAACCGACCGTGGGCAGCGTGACCATCAATGGTCACGATATTTCAGCGGCGACAGGAGAGTCCCTGCGCCAGGCGCGGCTGAAAATCAGCATGGTGTTTCAGCACTTCAATTTGCTGTGGTCGCGTACCGTCAGCGAAAACATCGCTTTTTCTATGCAAATCGCGGGCGCGCCAAAAGCAAAAATCAAGGCACGGGTGGCGGAGCTGATCGACCTGGTGGGATTAACCGGGCGTGAGAATGCTTACCCATCCCAGCTGAGCGGCGGGCAAAAGCAACGTGTGGGGATTGCCCGTGCGCTGGCAAATAACCCGGATGTGCTGCTCTGCGACGAGGCGACTTCCGCGCTGGACCCGCAAACCACCGATCAGATTCTGGATCTGCTGCTCGATATTAATCGCCGCTTCCAGCTCACGATTGTGCTTATTACCCACGAGATGCATGTGGTGCGCAAAATCTGCGATCGCGTTGCGGTGATGGAAAACGGCAGAGTGGTGGAGGAAGGCGATGTGCTGAACGTCTTTACTCATCCGCAACAGCCGATTACCCGGCAGTTTGTCCGCCAGGTAAGTCAGTATGCCGAAGAGGAGGCGTTTAACCCGCAGCTGGCGAGCGAGCTGGGCGGGACGGTGATTAAGCTGACCTTCACCGGGCACAGTACGCATCAGCCGATCGTAGGGGAGCTTACCCTGCGTTACGGCCTGCCTTTCAATATCTTACACGGCAAGATGACGCAAACCGCGCATGGCGTGTTTGGCCAACTGTGGCTGCACGTCGTGGCGACGGAAGAACAACTGAATAATATTCTGGCGGATTTGCGGCAGAGCGATATTGAAGGTGAGGTAGTACAACATGGTTGAGAATCTGTTTCCCCATCTGAAATGGGAACAACTTTTTGCGGCAACGCAGGAAACGCTCTATATGACGGCGCTTTCCGGTATCGCGACGTTTGTGCTGGGGATTGTACTGGGGCTGGCGCTGTTTTTGACCGCGCGCGGCGGGCTGTTTCAGAACCGCACGCTGTATAGCGTCATTTCGCTGGTGGTGAATATTTTTCGCTCGATCCCGTTCATCATTTTGATCGTCTTGCTGATCCCGTTTACCAAAGCGCTGGTCGGCACCATTCTCGGCGCGAACGCTGCGCTGCCGGCGCTGATTGTCGGGGCGGCGCCGTTTTATGCGCGTCTGGTTGAAATCGCACTGCGCGAGGTCGACAGAGGCGTGATTGAAGCCACGCGTTCGATGGGCGCACGTCTCAGCACACTTATTTTTCGGGTTTTACTGCCTGAATCATCACCCGCACTGGTGTCCGGGATCACCGTGACGCTGATTGCGCTGGTCAGTTACAGCGCGATGGCCGGAGTGATTGGGGCAGGCGGTTTAGGGAACCTGGCTTATCTGGAAGGATTCCAGCGCAACCACAACGACGTCACGCTGGTGGCGACGGTGACTATCCTGATCATCGTCTTCATTATCCAGTTCTGCGGCGATGTGATCACCTCTCTGTTAGATAAACGCTAATAAAATACGGAAACCATTATCATGAAAAAATCACTGACATTACTCGCCGCAGCAACCTTAAGCGCCCTGAGCTTCGCCTCCTGGGCGGATACGCTGACCGTTGGCGCCTCTAACGTACCGCATGCGGAAATCCTTGAGCAGGCGAAACCGATTCTGGCGAAACAGGGGATCGATCTGGAGATTAAACCTTTCCAGGATTACATTCTGCCGAACACCGCGCTGGCCGGTCGTGAAATCGACGCCAACTACTTCCAGCATATCCCGTACCTGAATAGCGTGCTGAAAGATCATGCGGGTGATAAAACCTATGATTTCGTCAGCGCCGGGGCGATTCATATTGAGCCGATCGGCATCTACTCTAAAAAATACAAATCGCTGAAAGATCTGCCGGAAGGCGGCAGGATCATTATGCGTGACGCGGTCTCTGAAGAGGGACGTATTCTGTCGATCTTTGAAAAAGAGGGCGTGATCAAACTGAAGCCGGACGTGGATAAGGTCAGCGCGCGCATCAGCGACATCGTGGATAACCCGAAAAAACTGAAGTTCCTGCCGAACGTGGAAGCGGCGCTGTTACCACAGATGTACAACAACGATGAAGGCGATGCGGTGGTGATTAACGCCAACTACGCTATCGACGCAGGTCTGGACCCGGTTAACGATCCGATCGCCGTTGAGAGCGGAGAAAACAATCCGTACGCCAACATCATTACCGTACATCGTGGCGACGAGAAGAAAAAAGACATCGTGGCGCTGGTTGACGTTCTGCACTCAAAAGAGATTCAGGACTGGATCCGCACGAAGTACAAAGGCGCGGTGATTCCGGTCAATAACTAATACCACGTAGTGCCGGATAGCGTGACGCTTATCCGGCCTATAAAAGAGCCTGGCCGAACGGGTGAGCAAGTTACAGAGTGTGAGGTGACGGATATCGGTTAAGTTGAATAGTCACTCTGTTTATTTGTCTGATTTATTTGAGTTTTGTCTTCATCGTTAGAGTGATATATGCTGTTTGTTTGTGCTGGCGATGAGAGACAATAATGGGAAACCTGACAAAAGACGACGAACTGTACCGTGAGATGTGCAGAGTGGTTGGCAAAGTGGTTCTGGAGATGCGCGACCTGGGGCAAGAGCCAAAGCATATCGTGATTGCGGGAGTGTTACGAACCGCCATGGCGAACCAGCGACTCCAGCGCAGCGAACTTGAAAAACAGGCGATGGAAACGGTTATCAAAGCCCTGGCAGGATAATTCTCTCAGGGATGGCGCTCGCTTCGTCATCCCTTATTCCCGGTATTTAAATTCTTCACCTTGTAAATAATCAGATATCGCGTTTATATTAATATCGATATGTATATTAATATATAACGAAGGCAATTGATATTAATAATGGGAACGAGGTCACATTTATAATTATTAATAGATTGCCGTGTTTTATATCCTCTAAATGATAATAAATATCACTCCGCTTTTATTATTTCACTTCCGGTTTTTAATTGATAACGATCAAAGTTAATAGCACTGAATAACCACATTATTTATGTGCCTAACTCTTTAGGATTAGTCTATTTGTATTTAATGATATGACGTATGCGATCCGGTTAGGGCAAAACATCGGGTGTTGTCAGCACTGTGTTTGCGAAGAGGATGCGAAATAAATGAACCAGGTCGAACGTCCAATATTAGATTTTGGCTTAACGCGGCTCGAATTTCTGCGTATATCAGGAAAGGGTCTGGCAGGATTAACTATCGCTCCCGCGCTGCTGTCACTTTTTGGCTGCAAACAGGAAGACGTTGATAGCGGTACGGTAGGACTGATAAACACGCCCAAAGGGGTATTAGTGACTCAACGCGCCCGCTGCACAGGCTGCCATCGCTGCGAAATCTCCTGCACCAATTACAACGATGGCGCCGTGGGCTCGTTCTTCTCCCGCATTAAGATTCACCGTAATTACTTCTTTGGCGACAACGGCGTCGGCTCCGGCGGTGGTCTGTACGGCGATTTAAACTACACCGCAGATACCTGTCGCCAGTGTAAGGACCCGCAGTGCATGAAGGTCTGCCCAATCGGCGCAATTACCTGGAAACAGGACGATGGCTGCATCGCGGTTGATCATAAGCGATGTATTGGCTGTAGCGCCTGTACCACTGCCTGCCCCTGGATGATGGCTACCGTAAACAGCGAAACGAAAAAATCGTCAAAATGTGTTTTATGCGGCGAGTGCGCCAGCGCCTGTCCAACAGGGGCGCTGAAAGTTATCGAGTGGAAAGATATTACTGTTTGAATCTTGCAAAGGAAAACATTATGGCTAACGGTTGGACAGGTAATATATTACGGGTCAATCTTACAACAGGCGATATTACCCTCGAAGATTCCAGTAAATATAAAAAATTTGTCGGCGGAATGGGGTTCGGCTACAAAATTATGTATGACGAAGTCCCGCCTGGCACGAAACCTTTCGATGAAGGAAATAAACTGGTATTTGCCACCGGCCCGCTGACCGGATCTGGCGCGCCCTGTAGTTCCCGCGTCAATATCACTTCGCTCTCTACGTTTACTAAAGGTAATTTGGTTGTCGATGCGCATATGGGCGGCTTCTTTGCGGCACAAATGAAATTTGCCGGGTACGACGCGATTATTATTGAGGGTAAATCCGCTTCGCCTGTGTGGATCAATATTAAAGATGACAAGGTCAGCCTCGAAAAAGCAGATTTTCTGTGGGGTAAAGGGACGCGCGCCACGACCGAAGAGATCTGCCGTATGACCAGCCCGGAGACCTGCGTGGCGGCCATTGGTCAGGCGGGTGAAAACCTGGTGCCGCTCTCCTGTATGCTCAACAGCCGTAACCACAGCGGCGGGGCGGGAACCGGCGCGGTGATGGGGTCGAAAAACCTCAAGGCCATTGCCGTTGAAGGCACCAAAGGGGTCAATATTGCCGATCGCAAAGAGATGAAGCGGCTGAATGACTACATGATGACGGAGCTGATTGGCGCCAATAATAATCATGTTGTGCCGAGCACCCCGCAGGCATGGGCGGAATTTTCCTCACCGGCTTCGCGCTGGACGGCGCGTAAAGGTTTGTTCTGGGGGGCCGCAGAGGGCGGGCCTGTTGAAACCGGCGAGATCCCGCCGGGTAATCAGAATACGGTCGGCTTTCGCACCTATAAATCCGTGTTTGACTTAGGTCCGGCGGCTGAAAAATACACCGTGAAAATGAGCGGTTGCCACTCATGTCCGATCCGCTGCATGTCGCAGCTCAATATTCCACGGGTAAAGGATTTTGGCGTACCGAGCACCGGGGGGAATACCTGCGTGGCAAACTTTGTCCATACCACGATCTTCCCGCACGGCCCGAAAGATTTTGACGATAAGGACGATGGCCGCGTTATCGGCAATCTGATCGGCCTGAACCTGTTTGACGACTACGGTATCTGGTGTAACTACGGGCAGTTGCACCGTGACTTCACGTATTGCTACAGCAAAGGCGTGTTCAAGCGCGTGCTGCCGGCTGAGGAATATGCGGAGATCCGCTGGGATCAACTGGAAGCGGGCGATCCCAACTTTATCAAGGATTTCTACTATCGCCTGGCGCATCGCAAAGGAGAGTTGAGCCATCTTGCGGATGGTTCATACGCCATTGCCGAGCGCTGGAATCTGGGTGAGGAATACTGGGCGTACGATAAAAACAAACTGTGGTCGCCGTTTGGCTATCCGGTACACCATGCTAACGAAGCGTCGGCGCAGGTGGGGGCAATTACCAACTGCATGTTTAACCGTGACTGCATGACCCACACCCACATCAACTTTATTGGTTCTGGTTTACCGCTGAAGCTACAGCGAGAGGTCGCGGCGGAACTGTTTGGTTCTGAAGACGCCTACGACGAGACTAAAAATTACACGCCGATCAACGCGGCGAAAATCAAGTATGCCAAATGGACGCTGCTCAAAGTTTGCCTGCATAACGCCGTGACGCTGTGCAACTGGGTCTGGCCGATGACCGTTTCGCCGTTGAAGAGCCGAAATTATCGTGGGGATCTGGATCTGGAAGCGAAATTTTTCCAGGCGGTGACCGGGGATGAAACCACCCAGGCGAGCCTTGATTTAGCCGCAGAACGTATCTTCACGCTCCATCGCGCCTATACCGTCAAACTGATGCAGACCAAAGACATGCGCAATGAACACGATCTCATCTGTTCGTGGGTTTTTGACAAGGACCCCAACATTCCGGTGTTCACTGAAGGGACTGACAAAATGGATCGCGACGATATGCGTGAATCCCTGACGCTCTTTTATACCGAGATGGGCTGGGACCCTGAACTGGGATGCCCGACGCGAGAAACGTTGCATCGCCTCGGTCTTGAGGATGTCGCCGCCGATCTGGCCGCGCAGAATCTGCTGCCAGCGTAAGGAAGGTGAGATGAGTCATTCAGAGGGCGAACACTCCACGCCTGAGGTGGATATTGAAAAGCGGCAGTGGCTGCAAGGCTTACATCAGCATGAAAGGCGAGTGGATGAACCAACGCCTCCCGCGAGTCCGGCAGAGATCATGGCGGAGTTCATCCGCCAGCATTCTGCTTCAGGCCAGCTAGTGGCTCGCGCGCTTTTCCTGCAACCGCCGTATTCAGTGGAGGAAGAGGCGTTAATGCCGCTGCTGGAGACGCTGCTTCAGAGCGAGACAGGGGCGGATATCGCCTGCGTACAGGGTGCTCAGGATGATTATTACTACTCGACGCAAACCATGACCGCTAACTATGCCGACATGTGTGTGCAGGTGGTGGAGAACGATATTTGCCGGGCTATCGCACAGGCGGTGCGTTTTGATTGCCAGACCTATCCGCGACCCTACAAGGTCGCCATGCTGGAACAACCGCCATACCGCTTTGCGCCGCAGCAAATAGAGACAGCTCTTGCCGCGATCGACACGCACCCGGATTACGCGGATATTCGCCGTGTGGCGTCGTCCAACGACGTACCGTATCTGTTTAGCGAACGTTTTATGAGCTACGGCAAGGCATATGGCTTATGCGAATGGCTTGAGGTTGAGCAGTTTCAGAATCCCTGATTGTTCAGGGTGATGTCATGGAAAGCGTGGGCGATCGCTGCCACCGGATTAGAGGATAACCAGATGTCCTTCACTCGACGAAAATTTGTGCTTGGTATGGGGACGGTGATTTTTTTCAGCGGGCCCGGCCAAAATTTGTTAGCGAACACGAAGAATAGCAACGCGGTGCGTTATGCCATGATTCATGATGAATCCCTGTGTAACGGCTGCAATCTCTGCGCCCGGGCGTGTCGCAAGACCAACCATGTTCCGGCTCAGGGCAGTCGTTTATCCATCGCGCATATTCCTGTTTCGGATAATGAAAACGAAACCGTTTATCACTATTTCCGCCAGTCCTGCCAGCACTGTGAAGATGCGCCCTGTATTGATGTTTGCCCGACCGGCGCCTCCTGGCGTGATGAGCGCGGTATTGTGCGGGTAGACGAATCGCGCTGTATCGGCTGTAGCTACTGTATAGGCGCTTGTCCGTATCAGGTGCGTTATCTCAATCCACAAACCAAAGTGGCGGATAAATGCGACTTTTGCGCCGAATCTCGCCTGGCAAAGGGGTTCCCGCCGATTTGCGTGAATGCTTGCCCGGAGCACGCATTGATTTTTGGTCGTGAAGACAGCCCGGAAATTCAGACCTGGCTGAAGGAGAACAAATTCTATCAACACCAACTCGCAGGCGCCGGAAAACCGCATCTGTATCGCCGGTTCGGTCAACATTTGATTAAAAAGGAAAATGTATGAACGCGTCGCAGAATGCTGAACAGTTCCATGTCCAACTGGCGAACTATGTCCCCGTGTTTTCTCCCGAATACTGGCCTGTCTGGTTAGTCATCGCCGGACTGATGCTGGTAGCGATGTGGCTGGTGTTGGGGCTGCATGCCATGCTGCGGTTTCGCGCCGCCAACAAAGCCGCGGCCGGTCATGGTGAAAAGGTTTACCTGTACTCAAAAGCGGTGAGATTGTGGCACTGGTCGAACGCGCTACTGTTTGTGCTCCTGCTCGGCAGTGGGCTGATCAATCATTTCTCGCTGGTTGGCGCGTCGGTGATGAAGAGTCTGCTGACGGTGCATGAGATCTGCGGTTTTCTGCTGCTGGCGTGTTGGCTGGGTTTTGTTTTGATCAACATGCTGGGCGGCAACGGACACCATTATATTATTCGCCGCGAGGGCTGGATTGGCCGGGCGATGAAGCAGACCCGCTTCTATCTGTTCGGCATTATGCAGGGTGAGGAACATCCGTTTCCCGCCACCACACAGTCTAAATTCAACCCGTTACAGCAGGCCGCTTATCTCGGGGTGATGTACGGCCTGGTGCCGCTGTTGCTGATAACCGGACTACTGTCGCTTTATCCGCAGGCGGCGGGCGATCTGTTCCCCGGCGTGCGTTACTGGCTGTTGCAGGCGCATTTCGCGCTGGCGATCGTTAGTCTCTTTTTTATCTTCGGTCATCTTTACCTTTGCACGACAGGTCGTACGCCCGGTGAGACCTTCCGCTGCATGGTTGATGGCTATCATCGGCACTAACGGATGATCATTACGCGAGAGGATTTACGTACCTGGCGAGTCGGGCCCGTCATCTATCGTTGGTTTGTCCGTCGCTTTCCGAATGGCGGCAGCTACGCCGACGTGCATCGGGCGCTGAGCAGTGAAGGCTATCTCGACTGGGCAAATAGCCTGGTGGAATATGCCTGGTCGCGCTGGCTGGATGAGGAGAGCTTTGCGCGTCAGGATATCAGCGCGATGGACAGCCTGGTGAGTGCGCAATCGCACCACGGTAATAGCGAACACATTGCCTGCGCGGACGATAACGTTCATCTGGGATGTGCGGGCGATAACGTCAAAATTGCCAGCGTGGGGTACGCTTCGCAGATTGCCAGCGCGGGGTACTGCGCGCGCATTGGCAGCGCAGGCTACAACACGCATATAGGTTGTTCCGGCGATCGCGCGCGGGTGGCGGTGGCAGGGAACTCAACCCGCGTAAGCTGCGCCGGTGACGGGAGTCGTATTGCCAGCGCGGGAATGCGGGTGCGCATCAGCACGCTGGGTGACAGGAGCAATATTGCCAGCAATGGCGATCTGGCGCAGGTTGTCAGCTTTGGCGCCAATGCCAGAATTGCCAACAGCGGAGAGAATGTCCATCTCGTTACCAGCGGTGACAATGCGGTCATCGCCAGCACCGGGCACGTTGACTCCCTGATACTGGGGCCCGGCGGCTGTGCTGCGCTGGCGTATCACGATGGCGAACGTACCCGTTTCGCCGTTGCCATTGAAGGCGAGAACAACATACGCGCCGGGGTAAAATATCGCCTCAACGAACAACATCAGTTTGTTGAGTGTTGAGCCGTTTATCGGATAGCGAATCGTCGACGGGTGAATCTCTCCAGGCCAAAACAGAGCAGGTAATAGACCAGTCCGGTAAAGATAAAAATGGCCGCCGGGTAAATCTGTACCCGGTTATTCACCTGACCGGCGACGGTAGTTAGTTCAGGAACATTGACGATAAACGCCAGCGACGTGTCTTTCAGCAGGCCGATAAAAATGCCGGTCAATGACGGCATTACATTGCGTAGCACTTGGGGAAGCAGAATGAGCCATAATGCCTGAAACGGGCGAAATCCCTGCACTACCGAGGCGTCGTACTGCCCGGCAGGAAGCGCGTTTATGCCGGCATAAACGGAGTGCATCACCGATGCCGCAGTAAACCAGGCCAGCGCCAGCGTGACGGTAACGGCGCCGGGAAGATCGCTTCCGGTAAGCATTGGCAGCAAATACCACATCCAGAAGATCACGAAGATCAGCGGAATGCCGCGAATAAATTCTGCCCAGAGAAACAGCCCATTACGGATAACGCCCGGAAATCGCCAGGCAAGACAGGCGAGAACCACCCCGCCGGGAAGCGCCAGCACGCCAGCACCCAGCGCCATCAACAATGTGAGGAGCACGCCGCCGGGTTGACCATCAGCAGCGCGTCCCCACAGCAGGTAATCCAGATTGTCGGTAATGACCGAAATATTAGCGATCATGGTGTGGACTCCTGATGCTGAAAATACGCGTTTTGGGTTTCACTCTTTTGGCCGGGGCGGGGTTTAGCCGCGCCAGTAGCAGACCCAATACAATGCCGGTCAGCAAATAGAGCGCGGTGCCGACGGCAAAGGCTTCCAGAGCATGGGCGTTATAGCTTTCAATTTGTCGCACCTGATAGGTCAGTTCGGCAAAGCCGATACCGCTGGCAAGCGATGAGAGTTTCATCAGATTAAGGTATTGTCCCACGATGGGTTGCCAGGCGTTTGCCAGCCCCTGGGGGAGCAGAATATGGCGGAGGGTCGTCCATGCGGAAAAACCTTGCGATACCGCGGCCTCTCGCTGCCCGGCGGATACCGCCTGCAACCCCGAGGCGATCTCCTCAACCAGGAAGGCCGATGTGAATACCCCCAGCCCCCATGCGGAGCAGAGAAATTCTGGCGTCAGCCACCAGACATCGCCAGGCAGGATCGACCAAAAATGATCGGTATTAACGAAATCAATCACGTCACGGGGCAGAAAATTCCACGCTGCGAAGTACCAGAACATCAACTGCACAAGCAGAGGCGTATTGCGAAACAGCGAGACCCAGGCGGCGACCAGACGGCGACCGAATGCGTTGCCGGAGAGACGTAGCGCGAGCAGGATAATCGCCAGCAGTGTCGATAGCAAAACGCCTGCCAGCGTGACCCAGAGCGTGGTCAAAAAACCCGAGATGACCCATTGCAGAGGTTGCCCGCTCAGCACCCCCTGCCAGTCCAGAGTAAGCATTATAACGATGACTCCTGGTGTAACGGATCGAGCACTTTCTTCAGGAAGCGCTGGGTTCTGGGGTGCTGCGGACGGGTAAAAAATGCTTCAGGCGAGGCGACTTCCAGAATATCGCCGCCATCGATAAACACGACACGGTCGGCAATTTCGCGAGCGAAGTGCATCTCGTGCGTAACGACGATCATGGTGATCCCGCTGTGGGCAAGATTCTTCATGACCTGTAAGACTTCGCCGATCATTTCCGGGTCCAGCGCGGATGTTGGCTCATCAAAAAGGATAATTTGCGGAGAGGAGGCCAGCGCGCGGGCAATGGCGACGCGCTGCTGCTGTCCACCAGAGAGCTGGGCGGCAAATGCGTCGGCTTTTTCAGCCAGACCCACCTGATCCAGCAATTCGCGGGCTCGCTGTTTGGCGGCCTCTTTATTCCAGCCATGCACATATTCCAGCGCCAGCGTAATGTTCTGCTGCGCCGTCAGATGGGCGTAAAGGTTGAATTGCTGGAATACGAATCCAATGCGGCTGCGTAACTGGCGCAGCGCTGCGCCCTTGAGCTGACCAATGGGCTTATCATCGATAAAAATATCGCCGCCGCTTAATGACTCAAGCTGGTTGATGAGTCGAATAAGCGTGGATTTTCCCGAACCGGATGGCCCAAGGATGGTAACGACTTCTCCGGGTTCCACCGTCAGATTGACACCGTTTAATACCCGGTGCCCGTCGTACTGTTTGATCACATCGCGCAGTTCAACGCGCGCCTGACGCAAATGCGTAAAATCCGCAGCCGAAGCTGCGGAGCGGGTAAACAAACCTGAGAGCATATTACTTCGCTTCTATTTTAAAGGCGCGCGGCTGTGGATTTTTGGTTTCGGGGCCGAACCAGACGTCATAGATTTTGGCCGCCTGTCCGGTGGACTCGAGCTTCAGCAGTTCATCGTTCACCGCCTTTAACAACGCGGGTTCGCCTTTTTTCACCCCGACGCCGATTTCCTCTTTACTCAGCAGGTCGGGTAGGATTTTAAAGTTGGCTTTGTCCGGCGCCCCGCTTAACAGGCCCGCCAGAATGGTGCTGTCCTGGGTGATCGCCTGAACGTTGCCATTACGCAGCGCAGTCAGCGCCAGCGGGATATCATCATAGGCCAGCACGCGGGATTGCGGGAAACGCTGGTGCAGCGCCTGTTCCCCCGTTGTTCCTTTCACCGCGCCAATTCGCGCGCGGCTGTACTCATCCAGCTTGTCGGGGGAGGTCGCCGGAACCAGGAATTGTTGCCCGGTGACAAAATAGGGAACGGAAAAGTCGATAACCTGGGCGCGCTCCGGGGTGATGGTAATATCCGCGACGATCAGATCGGCCTTACCCGATTGCAGTAACGGGATACGGTTGGCTGGGTTGGTGGCGACCAGTTCTAGTTTGACTCCCAACGATTTGGCCAGCGCTTCAGCAAAATCAACGTCGTAACCAACGATTTTATGCGTTTGCGGATCGACGGAGCCAAACGGCGGGTTCGCATCGAACGTGGCCACTTTCACTACGCCGGCGGCTTTAATATCCGCCAGTTGATCGGCCTGGGCGGGTAATGCGGCAATACCGGATGCGAATAGCGCACTTAATGCCAGTAATGTTTTTTTAGTGCTGTGAATTGTCGTTGCCATCATCTTCTTTGATATCCCTGTAGAGACGCTAAATAATTCATGTCGCGGTCAAAAAGGCCGCTGCATTCGCGACATGATTGGGTTTGTCTTTTTACGCTCCCACAACTCGCCGTCGTCACCAAATAAGAAAAGATTCTTATCTATATACAAAAAGATATTAGTAAAACAGATGTTAATGGTCGGTGAATTAAGATGGGATGGTCTAATGCAATAAATGCACAAGGATGGCAGGATTTCGTATTTCATTTTTTCACGCGAATGCGCTGCAATAAAACGCATCCAGCATACAGACAGAGGGGCGGAGAAGATGAATGGGTTTAAACGTCTTTGGCATACTGTGGTGAAAGCACGTCCACAGACCCGGCAGTACGATGCGGAGCCTCATCTTCAGCGTATTGTTGAGTCTGTTCTTCCTGTCGCCAGCCTGTATGGCGTGGATATCGCCAACATTGATCCGGAGTGGTTCCGTGATAAAACAGAACGCTGAACATCGACAAACGCGCGAGGCATACTGGAACGAAATCTGCGCGCTTTCTGCGGCTTAATCCTGAATAAAAAAAACCGGCATTACGCCGGTTCTGTCGTTATATTTTGCAGGCATCGCCGCAATCATCATCCGCAATAACCGCCTGGGCTTTTTTATCTGCGTCTTCCAGACGTTCGGCGTTACGCTCTTGCGCTTCCTCCAGCCCGTCAAAGACCAGATTGTCGAGATCAATATCCATCAATCACCTGTTTAGTTCGGTGTTTGTCAGCTTTCCAGTATAGGGCAAAATCTGTGATTGATGCACCTTGCGCTATTGGCGATCGGTGCGGTTGCCAGCAGGGAAAGCGGAAATCCCGCCATCCCTGCCAATAGGTTACTGCTCGGTGAGTTCCATATCCGCGATAAAGGGGAGATGGTCGCTTGCCGACGACCAGGTGAAAGCAGGGGAGTTATGCGGAATTTCTATTTTCTTCACATCCCATTTTTGCCCCTTGAAAGTGAAGATGTGGTCAATATCAATCGCCGGGTTAACCGCAGGCCATGTACGATAATCTGTCCCCTGTTTCTCAACCGGATTAAAGAAATAGCCAATTTCTTTTAACGGCTGTTCGTCACGGGTAGAGTTGAAATCACCAGCCAGAATTTTTATTGAAGAGGCGATATCTTTAAAATCGGATGACGCATCGCCAATACTGATATCCAGCAGATGGCGGACTTGCTCAATTCGCATGGTGGGATCTTTTTGCCAGTCAAGGTGGGTAACCATGACCAGTACCGGCGTATCGAAACCCGGAACCTCAATTTGCGCCAGTAATGCTACCCGTTGTTCTGCATCGCCTGAGGGTAAATTGATAACCTGAGTATGCTGAATTTTGTATTTCGATAAAATGCCGAGCCCGTATTCACCACCGTCAAAATCCAGCGCCTTACCAAAGGCATAGTGGTAGTTATTTGCATCAGCGATCGTTTTCAATTGATCAATCTTTTGGCTTCTTGCGGTTTTATTATCAACCTCTGGAACCGCAATGATATCGGCTGCAATTTTTTTGATAGCGGCGTTAAGCGACGTGAAATCAGCTACATTTTCGGACGCTTCATTTTTGCCGATGTTATAGGTCGCAATTCTTAAATGAGGCTTGTTGTTTTCATAAATCTTATCCGGGACACCGCCTTTCTGAACGGCGAGAATTTCATTACCGGCAAGTTTTTCACTGGCTATAGCGTGCGTGGAAAGGCAGCTTAGCGCGAGGAATGTCAGTGTAAAGATGTTTTTCATAACGAATAGAGGCCTTGTTTATTTGCTGTTGCCGCCACTATAACGTGCATAAAAATAGGTTACTGTGAGACTTTGCACAAACTTATATTGTTTTGCGAAATAAGTGATTAAAGTACATTCACCAGAATTTTAAATGTGAATGAAGGCCGTAACGGTTTACTTGACCCGCAGAGCCTTTCGGGTAACTGTATGTAATGTTGTAAAAATCTGAATTTCACCTGTAAAAAAAGGAATAACGAAGAGATGTATGGCCGTGAGTATCGAAACGGGCGTCGTCGCATGGCGCCGTTTTTAGCGATCTCTTGTATTACTTTGCTGTATGGCGCGAAAGGGTACGCCAGGCCGGATATGGAGCCGCTGGGGCCGAATATCGCCGATCGGGGTTCCGCGTTTTACCATTTCAGGGTTGAAAATTTCGACTCCGCCGACGGAAAAAGGCATTACAAGGTCTGGACCGGCATTCCTGATAAAACGCCGCCAGCGTCGGGTTATCCGGTTCTGTATATGCTGGATGGCAACGCGGTGATGGACCGCCTGACGGAGGACTTGCTGAAACAACTGGCGGAAAAAACGCCCCCCGTTATTGTCGCCATCGGCTACCAGACCCACTTACCCTTTGATCTGAACGGCAGAGCCTATGATTATACGCCCGCGCTGGAAGTGAAAAGCGGGGCGGAGGGGCGCTACCGTCGACCGGGTGGCGGCAGTGGGGACTTCCGTCGACTGCTGGAGACGCGTATCGCGCCGCAAACGGAACAAGGGATCAACATCGATCCTGAACGACGCGGCGTATGGGGACACTCCTACGGCGGCTTATTCGTCCTTGATTCGTGGCTGTCGTCGTCATTTTTTCGGTTTTACTACAGCGCCAGCCCATCGCTGGGAAGAGACAATTCCTCGTTGTTAACCCGGTTAACCACAATGGATGCCGCGAAAAATTGCCATAAGCGTTTATTTTTCATGGAAGGTTCCGCTTCACCGGGGAAAAACGTGCAGACTCCGGTTTCCGATATCCTGAATAAAACCCGCGACGCCGTTTCCGCCCTGCAAAAAGACGGGCTTGCGGTTGCCTGGTGGAATTACCCGGGGTTGACGCACGGGCCGATGTTCACCGCCTCTTTTCAGAGCGCGTTACTGAATATGAGCGCGGAGGAGACTCCCGGGGCAGCGCGCTGCGATTAACCGGGCAGTGAGTGAAGAGGGCGGCGGGAAGCCGCCCTTAGCCATTACACTATGATGCGTGTCTGGTGGTCGTCAGAAGTGCAGTCCCACCTGCATGTAGTAGGTGCGGCCAGGTTCGTTATAGGTGTTCGCACCGGCTCCCCACAGATACGCGCCCGTGGTGGCGTTACCGGTAGTCTGGGCATTTCCTTCACGGAAGTGGCGCTTGTCGAACAGGTTATCGATCCCTGCGGTTACATCCACATATTTCGTCACCGCGTAAGTCGCACTCATGCCCACCAGCGCATAAGGCGATACCTGTCGGGTTTCGCTGCCCGAAGTGGGGTTCCCTTGATAAGTGTATTTTTTCGGTTTCTGGCGGCCATACCACGTCAGCGTACCCTGCACCGACAGATCGTTAGCGGCCTGCCACTCCAGCGTTGAGTTGATGGTGTATTTGGGAATAACCGACAGGTAATCTCCGCTCTTCTTATTCTTGTTCTCGATGATATAGGTGAAGTTATTTTTCATCTTCAGCGTATCGGCGAGCGGGAAATTGAACGTCCCTTCCAGCCCCTGAACGACGGCTTTTGGCACGTTTTCCCATTGATAAATATTTGCGGAGGTGGCTTTGCCCGCAACCGAGTCACCGGCTGCAATCTTGTCATGGTAGTCGTTGCGATACCAGGTCAGCCCGGCCTGCACTTCATCATGATTATATTCAATCCCTACCTCTTTATTGACGCTGGTTTCTGCTTTCAGATCGCGGTTGCCTTGCAGATAGCAGGCGCCGCCGCCGTAGCATCCCTGGCCTTTACTGAACAACAGGTAATTGGGGTTGGTCTGATACAGATTTGGTGCTTTCCATGCGCGGGCAATACCCAGTTTTAACGTGAAGTCGCCGCCCAGTTCCTGGGAGAGGTTCAGTGACGGACTCCAGTTACTGCCGCTAATACTCTGGTGGTTGAAGCGAATGGCAGGGGTCAGACGGGTGCTGTCCGTCAGTTCAAGGTTATCTTCCGCAAAGATGCCGTAAATATCCGCTGAGCTGTATTTGCTGCGCCCGGTATCGGCAATCCCCGGAACCGAGCCTCCGCCGGTGGTGGATTCGGTATTCGACGACGGATCTTTCATCGCCTGGTGGTTAAATTCCGCACCAAAGGTCAGCGTCTGGCTAACCCACAGGTCAAGCGGGATATTCACTTCCGAGTGCAGGTTGGTGTCATACAACGAAATGGTCGAGAACCCTTCATTTGACGGGCTGAAAATCCCCGAGATGCCGCCAGAGAGGCCTTCATTGAGGCGGGTATTACGCGTTTTTTCAAACTGCACATAGTTATTGGTGGTGACGCCGCTGTCCCAGGCGCCGGTATATTTCAGGCTGAGCGTCTGGCGGTAGAGAACGTTTGTTTCTTTGCCATAATATTTTTTTACCAGCGCGTTGCTGTTGGTGTTTTGCGTATCACCGGCATACAGGTTGCCGTGGCGACTGTAGCCGGCCCCCAGTTCCAGCGCCTGCATCGGCATAAATTCCCAGCGCAGAGCTGAATTGATGTCTTTATTGATAAAACCTTCACGGCCAGCGGGGTAGCTACCGGCATAAGAACCGATACGCGGGGTCGTGTGGTTTTCGTTGATATCCTGGGCATCAGCCTGCGTTTTATTCCAGTTACCGTAGACTCGCAGGGTCAGATTATCCGCCAGCGCGCCGCTTAAACTGCCGTTATAGCGTTTGGTGCTGCCTTCGGATTTGTGCTGTGGAAAGTTGTAATAGGTATTTAAACTGCCGTGCCATTCGTCCGTCGCCGGTTTGGTGATGATATTGACGACCCCGCCCATTGCGCCACTGCCGTACATCGCGGCGGCCGGGCCACGGATGACCTCAATGCGCTCGATCATTTCTGGCGGCACCCAGTTGGTGTCGCCACGGGTATCGCGCTCATCGCTCCAGCCATAGCGCACCGAGTTGCGGCTGGAGACAGGCATACCGTCAATCAGAATCAGAGTGTTCTCCGGCCCCATGCCGCGGATATCAATCTGGCGGTTATTCCCGCGTTGTCCGCTGTTAGAGTTTCCGGTGAGATTGACGCCCGGCATGGTGCGAATGATCTCAGCGACGTCGCGCTGTATTGGCCGTTTTTTAATGGCCTCGCTGTCAATGATAGAGACGCCGGGGGCCTGGAGCGTCTGTTCTTTGGCCGTCACGACCATGGTTTCGCCGCTGTTTATTTCTTTGTCGCGGGCAGCCTGTTTCTCAGGTGGGTTACTGGCGTTTGTTTGTTCTGCTTTCTGGTTTGCCGCTGTTTTGATGTCGTCAGCCTGTACCGCAGGAATTGCCAGACTCCCTGCAATAAGCGAACTCAAAAGCGATAATTTATATGCCTTTTTTATCATGATATTAATCACTTGCCATTGTTAAAAGAAAAATTGCGTGAAATAACTTATTAGCAATATTTCTCATTTGCAACACAATAATGATTATCATTTGCATTTTTGGGCGTGCGAGCACGCTGCCGTTAGCGGCAATTTCAGGTTATTAAATAGAATAAAATCAGTAAGATAATTAATATCAGGGCAGCAGGCGTGAAGGGACAGTTGCGGTTGTTGGTCTGTACAACGGTCAAACCATGAATTCAGGAAAGATTTGTGGGAACAATGCGCTGTGGGAACAGTGTGCTGTGTGGATAAAGAATGGTGCGTCTGAATGGACTCGAACCATCGACCCCCACCATGTCAAGGTGGTGCTCTAACCAACTGAGCTACAGACGCAGGATGGTGCGTTCAATTGGACTCGAACCAACGACCCCCACCATGTCAAGGTGGTGCTCTAACCAACTGAGCTATGAACGCAATGTTGCAGGTGACAACGGGGACGAATATTAGCGGCAGAGCCGGAATGAGGCAAGAGGGAAAACGTAATTTTCTTCCTGATTTCACTCGATTGCAGAGGAAACGCGCAAAATGTCGAGAGAATAGCCGCCGTCCGGCGGCTATTGCTGATTTATCGCGCAGCGCGCTGCAAAATAATCGCTGATGACTGGCGTTGCAGATATCGCATACGCAGCATCATCATAATAGCCGCAGACGTCAGGCCGATAATAAAGCCCATCCAGAACCCGGCCGGTCCCATGCGATCCACCACCAGATCGGTCAGCGCGAGGATATAACCGCTCGGTAATCCCAGCACCCAGTAAGCTGTAAAGGTAATAAAGAAAATCGACCGCGTATCTTTATAACCACGCAAAATACCGCTGCCGATAACCTGGATCGAATCGGAAATTTGATACACCGCCGCCAGCAGCATCAGTTGCGCGGCGAGCGTGACCACTTCAGGATTGTCGTTATAGAGCAGGGCGATAGGCTCACGCAGCGTCACGGTAAAAATTGCGGTGATAACGGCCATGCAAACCCCGACGCCCAGCCCTGTTCTGGCGGCTGTCTGGGCATCCAGCGTTGAGCCCTGGCCAAGTCGATAGCCCACGCGGATGGTAACCGCAGCCGCCAGCGACATCGGCAATACGAACATCAGCGAACTGAAGTTCAGGGCAATCTGGTGGCCTGCGACATCCACAATACCCAGCGGTGAAACCAACAGCGCCACCACGGCAAACAGGGTGACTTCAAAAAACAGCGCCAGGGCGATCGGCAAACCTAGCTGTACCAGACGTTTCATGACATCCGTATCCGGCTTGCTGAATCCGCGCTCGTTGCGAATATCGCGCATTGAACGCGCACGTTTCACATACGAGGCCATCGCGATAAACATCACCCAATAGACCGCCGCCGTGGCAACGCCGCAGCCCACGCCGCCGAGTTCCGGCATGCCGAAGTGACCGTAGATGAATATATAGTTCACCGGAATGTTGACCAGCAGGCCAAGGAAGCCTATGACCATGCCGGGTTTGGTTTTTGCCAGACCTTCGCACTGGTTACGCGCAACCTGAAAGAACAGGTATCCCGGCGCGCCCCACAGGAGCGCGCGAAGATAGCCCACGGCTTTATCCGCCAGCGCAGGATCAATGTTATGCATAGAACGGATAATGTATCCGGCATTCCATAGCACAAACATAATGAGAACGGACACACAGCCCGCCAGCCAGAAGCCTTGTCGCACCTGGTGAGCGATGCGTTCGCGGCGGCCAGAGCCGTTGAGCTGCGCGATAACCGGGGTCAGAGCCAGTAACAACCCATGACCAAACAGAATGGCGGGCAGCCAGATGGATGTGCCGATAGCGACGGCAGCCATATCCGTGGCGCTGTACCCGCCAGCCATCACGGTATCGACGAATCCCATCGCGGTTTGGGCGATTTGCGCAAGAATCACCGGTATTGCCAGAGCCAATAACTGACGCGCTTCACTGATATACTTTTGCACGTATACACCATTATTTGTTGTTATTTGAGAGACTAAAAAAGCCGCCTTAAATGGCAGCAAGAAGAAAATGCAGGGGAAATTTCAGTCTATTGTAGCGAGGAATACGTAATTCTCCAGTGAAAAAACAGGTGCTTTTAGCGCTTTGCTGGCAACCTGATTTTCCACCTGCTATTGTGCTGGGCAGAGATGTATTAACTGATTTCAGGAGTTGCAGGTATGTTTACAGGTATTGTGCAGGGCACCGCGAAACTGGTGTCGATTGATGAAAAACCGAATTTCCGCACGCATGTCGTGGAATTACCTGAACACATGCTGGACGCGCTGGAGACGGGCGCATCGGTGGCGCACAACGGTTGTTGCCTGACCGTCACTGAAATAAACGGTAATCAGATCAGCTTTGACCTGATGAAAGAGACGTTACGCATTACCAATCTTGGCGATCTGAGCGTCGGCGATCTCGTTAACGTGGAGCGTGCGGCGAAATTCAGCGATGAGATTGGCGGGCATTTAATGTCGGGTCACATTATGACCACGGCTGAAATTTCGAAAATTCTGACCTCTGAGAATAATCGTCAGGTCTGGTTTAAAGTTCAGGACCCGCAACTGATGAAATATATCCTGTATAAGGGATTCATCGGCATCGATGGCATCAGTCTGACGGTAGGGGAAGTGACGCCAACGCGCTTTTGCGTTCATCTGATCCCGGAGACGCTGGAACGCACCACGCTGGGTAAGAAAAAACTGGGCGCTCGCGTCAATATCGAAATTGATCCGCAAACCCAGGCGGTTGTTGATACCGTCGAGCGCGTGCTGGCGGCACGGGAAAGCGCGGCGAATCTGCATGCAGGCGACGCGTAACCCGACGTAAAAACCCCCGCAGCGCGGGGGTTATCAGGATTAGCGGGGAATACGCAGGCCGTGTTCGACGCCGCGAGAAAAAACCACCTGCCATAGCTGTATATCACGGGCGCGAAACGCCCCGGCGCATGCATTCAGATAATAACTGAACATGCGTTTAAACCGTTCGGTGTAATTATCTGCAATTTCCGGCCAGCCGTTGATAAAGCGAGAATACCAGGCCATCAGGGTGGTGTCGTAATCTGCGCCAAAGTTGTGCCAGTCTTCCATCACGAAATGCGATTCGCTGGCATTCGCAATCTGGCGAACAGACGGCAGGCACCCGTTCGGGAAAATATACTTATTGATCCACGGGTCGACATTATTATCCGTCTTTTTGGAACCGATAGTGTGGAGCAGGAAAATACCGTCCGGTTTCAAATTACGGTCGACCACTTCAAAATAGGTTTTATAGTTCTTCGGCCCGACGTGTTCAAACATACCAACGGACACAATGCGATCAAACTGATCGTTAAGGTCGCGGTAATCCTGTAGCCGAATAGAAACGTCCAGACCTGCGCAACGTTCCTGGGCCATCTTTTGCTGCTCGGCGGAAATCGTGACGCCAACGACGCTGACGTCATAATTGGACGCCATAAACTGGGACAAGCCGCCCCAGCCGCATCCGATATCCAGCACGCGCATACCCGGCTGCAACTGTAATTTTTCACAAATGAGCTTCAGCTTCGCTTGCTGGGCGGATTCCAGTGTGTCGGCATCTTTCCAGTAAGCGCAGGAATATTGCATATACGGGTCGAGCATGCGGGAGAAAAGATCGTTGCCGAGATCGTAATGTTCTTTCCCGACTATCCAGGCGCGTTTTTTACTTTGTAAGTTGAACAGGCGTGCGCCCGCGATACGCAGCGTATCTTTGAAATGGTGGGGGAGTTGGTTTTCGAGCCCGGCTCGTAACACTTTACTAAAAAACATGTCCAGTCGGTCGCATTCCCACCAGCCATCCATATAACTTTCACCTAACCCCAGCGATCCTTCCTGTAATACACGTTTGAAAAAATCGGGGTTTTTAACACGAATATCCGCCGGGGCAGTGCCATTGATGGCGATACCCGCACGGCCCAGCAATTCGTTGGTGATACGATACCAGTCATCATCTGGTACGCTGACTTCTTCTATACACGATGAACTCATAGCTTCTCCATCACTTGGTCGGTGATCAGAACCTTAAAACAGCGTAGACGCTTTTTGGGCTTTGTGAGAAATCTCACGGAATAATTCCGCGAGTCTATTATCCGACGTAGAACAGAGGAAGGGAGGAACCCTTACCGAAAAGGCCATCCGTGGTGAAACGGGAACGCTCCGGTTCCCGTTAACGCATAATAATTATCGTAATATTAACAACCGAAATTTAGTATAGGCCTCAAAATTCGATGATACAACCGAAAATTGTTAGCGAGCTAATTACCTGTTGTTGAACATTTTTAGTGAGATTCGCTGTGCGCAACTTCGGTGTTTGCTGCGCGCGCGGCCGGTTCCTGCGCCTGAAGTTGCAGCCAGTATCCCAGCGCCGCCAGAGCCACCGTCGACAGCATTACGCTGGTGGTGGTAAGCAGCGGCGTGCTGATCAGCCACGAAACGACCAGGCTTGCCAGGAAACACAGACCCAGTTGCAGCGTGTTCTGTAAGGCTGCTGCGCGTCCGGTCGCTTGCGGGAAGGGGCGCAGCGCCTGGGCGACCACGATAGGGTAGATCGCGCCGTTCGCGATAGCCATCACACAGAATGGAATCAGGATCTCCGTCAGCGAAACATGGCTGATGAAGCTGGCGCCCCAGGTGGCGACCACGCTCAGCGCATAGAGAACCAGTAACCAGGGCAACAGCTGTTGGCCCTGCCATTTTTGCAGCGCCGCGCGGCAACCGTAACCGCCCACCAGGAACGCGATGGTCTGCGGTACATAGCTCAGGCCAATCACCGCCGGGCTATAGCCCATTTCGCTGAGGATAAACGGGGAACCCGTCAGCCAGGCAAAAAAGCTGGCGGAGCAGGCGGCGTAAATCAGGACGTTGCCGCGATAAGTTTGTGAACGTAGCAGGTTGGCGAAGGTCAGTTTTTCCTGGCTGTGGTCATGTGCTTTTGTTGTTGGCTTTAAGCGTAAGGCGGGCAGCATCAATATCAGCGTAATGATGAACAGCGTGGCAAAAATGGCCTGCCAGGAAAAATGCGTCAGGATCCAACTGCCGAGTAAAGGCGCAAGGGCGGGCGATAAACCGACCAGCGGCATAATGGTGGCGAAGATGCGATTAATTTTTTGCGTTGGATAATAATCCGTCACCAGCGCCTGCCAGATCACCGTAGCGGCACAAACTCCCACCGCCTGAATAAAACGCAGTACCAGTAGTCCGGTAGCGCTTTCGACCCACATCATCCCCAGACTGCCCAGCGCAAAGATGGAGAGACCCAGCAGCAAAATGGGTTTACGCCCGTAACGATCTGACAGCGGCCCCCACAGCAGTTGCGCGACGGCGAAACCGGCCAGGAACAGACTGAGGCTGGCGCTGACAGCCGCCGCCGGTGTTTGCAGGTCGGCCTGAATTGCCGCGAACGCAGGCAGATACATATCTGTTGCCAGAAAGCCCAGCACGCTGAGACCCGCCAGCCAGACTAAAAAACCTTTTCCGGGTTGCATAATTGTTTCTCTTTTCCAGAAGTAAGACATTGCCGCTGAGTGTAGGGAGTGAAATTCTGCTTGTGAAACGCTAATATTTGGCTACTGGATTCAAAATTTTTGCAGGCAGAATATGTGGTCAGAATATTCACTCGAAGTGGTTGATGCCGTTGCCCGTAATGGCAGCTTTAGTTCTGCGGCGCAGGAGTTGCACCGCGTGCCTTCTGCGGTGAGCTACACCGTCCGTCAACTGGAAGAGTGGCTGGCGGTGCCGCTTTTCGAACGACGCCATCGGGACGTTGAACTGACCCCCGCCGGGGCATGGTTTTTAAAGGAAGGGCGCTCTGTTATCAAAAAAATGCAGATCACCCGGCAGCAGTGCCAGCAGATAGCCAACGGCTGGCGGGGGCAACTGGCGATTGCGGTCGACAATATTGTTAAACCGGAGCGCACCCGGCAGATGATTGTTGATTTTTATCGTCATTTTGATGATGTGGAATTGCTGGTCTTTCAGGAAGTATTTAACGGCGTCTGGGATGCGCTGTCGGACGGTCGCGTGGAGCTGGCTATCGGCGCGACGCAGGCCATTCCGGTTGGAGGACGCTACACCTTTCGCGATATGGGGATGCTGAGCTGGAGCTGCGTGGTCGCCCGCCATCATCCGCTGGCGTCAATGGCTGGCCCGCTCAGTGACGACACGTTGCGCAACTGGCCGTCGCTGGTCCGGGAGGATACCTCGCGTACGCTTCCGAAGCGCATCACCTGGCTGCTGGATAACCAAAAACGCGTGGTGGTGCCGGACTGGGAATCTTCAGCGACCTGCCTTTCCGCGGGACTGTGTGTGGGAATGGTGCCGACCCACTTTGCTAAGCCGTGGATCGACAGCGGGAAATGGGTGGCGCTACAGCTTGAGAATCCGTTTCCTGATGCGGCGTGCTGTCTGACGTGGCAGCAGAACGACACGTCGCCCGCGCTGGCCTGGCTACTGGACTATCTGGGCGACAGCGAAACGCTGAATAAAGAGTGGTTACGGGAGCCGGAAGAGGCTCCCGCAGAAGGGGATTAACGGCGATAGTCGCGGAACGGGCCATCGGCGACAGAGCGCCGCTCAATCAGACGCGGATGCACCTCAATGGACTGCGACTCTTCGCGTTTATTGACGATACGGTCAAGCAGCATATTGAAGGCCGTTTCACCCAGAGAATCTTTCGGCTGGTGAATCGTCGTCAGCGCAGGCGTAAAGTAACGCGCGTTGCGCACGTTGTCGTAGCCGATGACCGAGATATCCTGCGGTACGCGCAGCCCCATCTCGTCAGCGGCGCACAACGCGCCCATCGCCATAATGTCGCCACCGCAGAATACGGCCGTCGGGCGGTGAGACTGGGAGATCATTTGCTGCATCGCGCGGTAGCCTGATTCCGGCTCGAAATCACCCTGAACGATCCAGTTTTCCGGCACGTTTATCAACGCTTCTTCCATCGCTTTCATAAAGCCAGCCAGACGACCTGCGCCGGTGTTGCGTTCCATCGGGCCGGGAATCACGCCAATTTCACGGTGGCCGCGTTCAACCAGATAACGACCGGCCATATAGCCGCCTGCAAAGGCGTTATCAATGACCGTGTCGGTAAAGTCCGCTTTGGCTTCGCCCCAGTCCATCACCACCATCGGGATATGGCGATACTCTTCAAGCATAGAGAGCAGGGACTCAGGGTATTCGGAACACATGACCAGCAGGCCATCCACGCGCTTTTGCGCCATCATAGAGAGGTACGCGCGCTGTTTTTCCAGGTTGTTCCAGGCGTTGCCCAGAATCAGCGTATATCCTTTCTGGAAGCAGTTCTTTTCAACGGCTTCGATAATTTCAGCAAAATAGGCGGCTTCGCTGCTGGTCGCCAGCAAACCAATCGATTTGGTGTGGTTAACCTTCAGGCTGCGGGCAACCGCGCTGGGAGAGTAGTGCAACTCTTTAATGGCTGCCCATACCGCGTTGCGCGTCTCTTCCGCAACGAAGCGCGTTTTGTTAATTACGTGTGATACGGTTGTAGTGGAAACGTTTGCTCGCTTCGCCACATCTTTAATTGTTGCCATTACATCTCACTCCAGACCATATCCTGAACTCCTGAAAATACTGTAAGTAAACGTTTGCCTTTACACACCTTGATCGCAACGTCAGGGTTGCGGCACGCCGGGAAAACGACACGGAACATCAGGAAGGGGGCAATGGCCGGTACGCTAATCAAGTAAGCGTGGAATTTTGTCTGATCTTGACGAAAAGGGGAAGAGTTAAAAGCGCTTATCAATATAAATCATGGGAGATTTTTGCATTCAAGTGTGTAAAAATGCGCAATATCACTTTTTGTGTGGGAATAAAAAGGAGAAAACTTGATGAGCACCGATCTGAAATTTTCGTTAGTGACCACCATTATTGTGCTGGGCCTGATTGTCGCAGGCGGTCTGACTGCCGCACTGAACTGATTTACCTCTGAGGGAGAGCATTCTCCCTCTGTCTTTCCTCTCTCTTCTTCCTCATTTTTAACCAAATCGTAAAAGTCTTTTGCTATTTTGCTTACTTTATTAGTTTTGTGATTGATGTCATGCTTTTGACTCTTTTGCGTGCCCCGTGACGGCACGAAGCTGCGGAGTCGATGTATGAAAATAAATTATCCCTTACTGGCGCTGGCAATTGGCGCATTTGGTATTGGAACCACCGAGTTCTCTCCTATGGGCTTGTTGCCCGTTATCGCTCGCGGCGTGGATGTCTCGATTCCTGCGGCCGGAATGCTAATCAGCGCGTATGCCGTTGGTGTGATGGTCGGCGCGCCGTTGATGACGCTGCTGCTTTCCCATCGCGCACGTCGTAATGCGCTTATTTTTTTGATGGCGATTTTTACTCTCGGAAATGTGCTGTCGGCCATCTCGCCGGATTACACTACGTTGATGCTGTCGCGGATTCTGACCAGCCTGAATCACGGCGCTTTCTTCGGTCTGGGGTCGGTGGTGGCGGCCAGCGTCGTCCCCAAACATAAACAGGCCAGCGCGGTCGCCACCATGTTTATGGGGCTGACGATCGCTAATATTGGCGGTGTTCCTGCGGCGACCTGGCTGGGGGAAACCATTGGCTGGCGTATGTCCTTCATGGCGACGGCAGGGCTGGGCGTAATTTCAATGATTAGCCTCTTTTTCTCGTTGCCGAAAGGCGGTGCGGGAGAGCGCCCTGAGGTGCGCAAAGAGTTGGCGGTGCTGTTGCGACCACAGGTGTTATCGGCATTACTGACCACCGTTCTGGGCGCAGGCGCGATGTTTACGCTCTATACCTATATCGCCCCGGTGCTGCACAGCATTACGCATGCAACGCCTGCTTTCGTTACCGGTATGCTGGTACTGATTGGCGTTGGCTTTTCTATCGGCAACTACCTGGGGGGAAAACTGGCGGATCGTTCGGTTAACGGCACCCTGAAAGGATTTTTGCTGCTGCTGATGGTGATTATGCTGGCGATCCCGTTCCTGGCGCGCAATGAAGTGGGCGCCGCTATCAGCATGGTGGTATGGGGGGCGGCGACATTCGCGGTGGTTCCGCCTTTACAAATGCGCGTTATGCGGGTTGCCAGCGAAGCGCCAGGCCTCTCTTCATCGGTCAATATCGGTGCCTTTAATCTCGGTAATGCGCTTGGCGCAGCGGCGGGGGGCGCAGTGATTTCCGGTGGTTTGGGCTACAGCTTCGTACCGGTGATGGGGGCGATTGTGGCAGGGCTTGCGCTGTTGCTGGTCTTTGTCTCTGCGCGCAGACAGCCTGAAGACGTTTGCGTGGCGAACTAAGCGCAGCATTAAAACGCAGAAGGGACTCCCTTCTGCGTTATTCTCTTTATGCCGCGAAGTTTTTCGCCACAAACTCCCAGTTTACCAGCGCCCAGAAGTGCTCCAGGTAGCCAGGACGGGCATTGCGGTAGTCGATATAGTAGGCATGTTCCCACACATCCACGGTCATCAACGGCGTGGCGTCGGTGGTCAGCGGCGTACCGGCATTCGACGTAGAGACGATAGCCAGTTTCCCATCCGTCCCTTTCACCAGCCAGGTCCAGCCGGAACCGAAGTTCTTAATTGCGGCGTCGGTGAACTGCGCTTTGAAATCGGCAACGCTGCCGAAGGACGCGACAATGGCGTCAGCCAGTTTACCCGTTGGTTCGCCGCCAGCATCAGGCGCCAGGCAGTTCCAGTAGAAGGTGTGGTTCCAGACCTGGGCCGCGTTATTGAAGACGCCGCCTTCAGCGCTGCGAACGATCTCTTCCAGTGATTTCCCCTCAAACGGCGTGCCTTTGATCAGGTTGTTAAGGTTGGTCACATAGGTCTGATGATGTTTGCCGTAATGATATTCCAGCGTCTCAGCAGAAATGTGCGGTGCAAGAGCATCTTTGGCATACGGTAATGCAGGTAATTCAAACGACATTGCTTCTCTCCTTATATTTATATTAGGTGCGCACAATAACCTTATTGTACGTAAGGATAGGGTAGCAAATTGAAAGGTGATACAAAAGAAGAACTTACCCTGTAGTCATACTACAGGGTAACGTTTTATCGAATGGTTTTCGGCGTCATGACCCGGCGTGCGCCCACGTAATGGCGCTGCCAGTAATCTTCGCTAAGAGAGGTAATCTGTATTTCCTGACCGCTGCGCGGAGACTGAATAAATTTGCCGTTGCCAACGTAAACGCCAACGTGATCGGCGGTACCGCGACCCTGAGTACGGAAGAACACGAGATCGCCATTTTTCAGTTCGCCACGTTCAATCGGCGCGGCATCGCGCAAATGGTACATTTCATTTGCAGTACGCGGGATGCGGAATTTCACCAGATCCTTATACGCGTAATAAACCAGACCGCTGC
This sequence comes from Citrobacter sp. CK180, assembly GCF_030333655.1. NCBI lineage: Bacteria > Pseudomonadati > Pseudomonadota > Gammaproteobacteria > Enterobacterales > Enterobacteriaceae > Citrobacter > Citrobacter sp. CK180. The sequence continues at coordinate 64,149 of NZ_JAOWFM010000032.1, forward strand.
AATCAAAACCGGTTCGTGGAGACGTTCCGCCCCAACGATATGGTTTGCCAATCTGATTCATTAATTTATTCATCGCCGTGTTGGTGGCTTTCTGCATTTTCGCTTTATGCGCATCGGCAATGGCAAGCGGGGCGCCTTTTACTTTGACACAATGCGGCTTACGACCCTTGCGCGGCGTACATTTTTCCGTCCAGGTTACGGCGGCGGTTTGTGTGGTGGCGGGTTTGCTACGACGGCTTGCGGTTTTGGTGGTTTTCGCAGGGGAGGCAATGCGTTTTTTCGATGTGGAGGCCGTTTTACTTTGGGTTTTACTCACGGCTTTTTTTGCAGTCTTCGTTTTTTTCTTGCTGGTCGCGGTGTTCTTCTGCTTATCTGCCGTTTTCGTGACATGCGCGGCAGGCGTCGCCCTGGCTTGCCGGGAGGCATGCGCCATTGACGTAAAAGGGAGCGTGGTAAAAAGCAAAGCACAGAGCGTGATCGAGATCCGGTTTATCCGCGCCACTGAGCAATCCTCTGGTTAAGGGCAGGTCGAATTCATGCCTGCGTATGATTTACAAAACGCATCGATTCTAATCTATAAAATCCCCGGAAGTTAATAGCTTTTGTCATCTAAAATCGCGTTTCGTTATTGAGTGCAAAAAAAAGCAGCAACAAAAGCGGAAACGGGTCAACAGATAAACAATTCCATACTGTTTAAGTGGATAAGAGATATTTAGAATGCAACTTCAGGCTTCAGACGATAAAATAGTAAAGCGTGATGAAAATGTTATTTTCCGTTGCCAGCCTGACCCGCTACAATGTCAGACTACTGCCGTAAAGAAGTTTAAGGAAGCAAGACAATGAGCACCACTATCGAAAAAATCCAGCGCCAGATCGCTGAAAACCCGATTCTCCTGTACATGAAAGGCTCTCCAAAACTGCCAAGCTGTGGTTTTTCCGCGCAGGCTGTTCAGGCGCTTTCTGCCTGTGGTGAACGTTTTGCCTATGTCGATATTCTGCAAAACCCGGACATCCGCGCCGAGCTGCCGAAATATGCAAACTGGCCGACCTTCCCGCAACTGTGGGTGGACGGTGAGCTGGTTGGCGGCTGCGATATCTTAATTGAAATGTACCAGCGCGGTGAGTTGCAGCAGTTGATCAAAGAGACTGCGGCAAAATACAAAACCGAAGAGCCTGACGCTGAGTAATTCAGCTGAAATAAAAAAGCGACCATCTGGTCGCTTTTTTTTGCTGAAAACGCGGTTGCCTGATGGCGCGTCGCTTATCAGGACGCGCGGGCACCGCCACCCGACACGATTATGCCTCTTCTGGTACCGGCAACGGCCAGCCGCCAAGACGCTTCCAGCGGTTAACGATTTCGCAAAACAGAACGGCCGTTCGTTCGGTGTCGTATAGCGCAGAGTGCGCCTGCGTTCCATCAAACTCCATTCCCGCCGCCAGACACGCTTTTGACAGTACGGTCTGTCCCAGCGCCAGGCCGCTCAGGGCCGCAGTGTCAAAGGTCACGAAGGGGTGGAAGGGGTTACGTTTCAGCGAAGCGCGCTCAGCGGCGGCCATCATAAAACTGTGATCGAACGTGGCGTTATGGGCCACCATGATCGCACGATTGCAACCGCTGTCTTTAATTCCCTTGCGCACCATTTTGAAAATAGCATGCAGCGCATCGTACTCGCTGACCGCGCCGCGCAGCGGGTTAGAAGGATCGATTCCGTTAAAGGCAAGCGCTTCAGGCTGTAAGTTTGCGCCTTCGAACGGCTCAACATGGAAATGCAGCGTCGTGTCCGGCATCAGCCAGCCTTGTTCATCCATTTTCAGCGTGATGGCGGCAACCTCAAGCAGCGCATCGGTTTTGGCATTGAATCCCGCCGTTTCGACATCAATGACGACAGGATAAAAACCACGAAAACGGTCGCACAGACCGGAAAGTTGAGCGTTATCGGACATCTGGATCTCTTAATACGGAAAATTGCAGCGCGCATTATGGCAAATTTTACGCTGAGATGCAGTAAAACAACGGGCACAGAGAGTCTGCGCCCGGCGGGAGATTAGTTGCCCAGACCGCGACCGGCGTCTTTGGCTTCAATCAGCTCAATTTTGTAGCCATCAGGATCTTCAACAAACGCGATGACGGTGGAGCCGCCTTTTACCGGACCCGCTTCACGCGTGACGTTACCGCCGTTCTGGCGAATGCGCTCGCAGGCTTCGGCAGCATTGTCGACGCTCAGGGCGATATGGCCATAGGCCGTACCCAGCTCGTACTTATCAACGCCCCAGTTGTAAGTTAACTCGATCACCGCTTCTTCGCTTTCCGGGCCGTAACCCACGAATGCCAGAGAGTATTTGTATTCCGGGTTTTCGCTGGTGCGCAGCAGCTTCATGCCCAGTACGTTGGTGTAGAATTCGATGGAACGCTGCAAGTCGCCAACACGCAGCATGGTATGAAGTAAACGCATCTTTTTCCCCTCAAAAGTGCTGAATGGTCAATACATTCAAAATGTTGTTCTAGTATAGCGGCGTTTTTACGCCGCTACCAACGCAGGATTACAGGGTAGGATAGTCTGTGTAACCTTCCGCGCCGCCGCCGTAGAAGCTTTCTGCGCGTTGTGGGTTCAGTTCTGCTTTGCGTTGCAGACGAGCCACCAGGTCCGGGTTAGCAATATACGCCCGGCCAAACGCGACGGCGTCGATCAGGCCCTTATTGAGCAGGTCTTCCGCTTTTTCCGGCGTATAGGCGCCCGCGCCAATGATTGGGCCGTGGAAGCGGGCGCGAACTTTCTCACGGAAGGCGTCAGTATACGGTTCGCCGCCAGCCCAGTCAGGTTCGGACATGTGCAGATAGGCAATGCCGCGTTTACCCAGTTCCTCAATCAGATAGAGCGCATCGGCTTCTTCATTCGGGCCATTGTCGACATTCTGGAATGTGCCGATAGGGGAAACACGAATACCAATTCGATCTGCCCCCCATTCCTGAATACCGGCATCGACGACTTCCAGCACCAGACGCGCGCGGTTCTCAACGCTACCGCCGTACTGGTCAGTACGATGGTTTGACGTCGGGGAAAGGAACTGGTGCAGCAGATAGCCGTGGGCGGAATGCAGTTCTACCAGGTCGAAACCGGCTTCACGCGCATTGGCGATAGCCTGACGGAAATCGTTGACGATGCCTGGGATCTCGTCGGTTTCCAGCGCGCGCGGCATTGAGGTGTCGACACGAATGGCCTGGCCGTTTTCATCGCGCAGCGAGGTTCGGGTGCCAGCGCCGATCGCAGACGCGGAGACAGGGGGTTGGCCGCCGGGTTGCAGGCTGGAATGAGAAATTCGACCGGTATGCCAGAGTTGAACAGCAATGTGCCCCTGTTCGGCATGAACGCCAGCGGTAATTTTTTTCCATGCCTCGATCTGCTCCGCGCTGTGCAGACCCGGCGCGCCCGCATATCCTTTCGCCTGTGCGGAGATCTGCGTCGCTTCACTGATGATTAGCCCGGCGCTGGCGCGTTGACGATAATACTCGGCCATTAACGGGGTGGGGATATCGCCCGGTTCAATGCTGCGCAAACGCGTCAGAGGGGCCATGAACACACGGTTTGCTGCCGTAATTGCGCCCACTTTCAGCGGGGTAAACAGTTTCTCAGATGACATAATGGCTCCTGGTATAAGTAGACCGGTCGTCTAGTGATAAGGAAAATAAAAACGCCCGTTAAGCCGCAGGCGTTGCGATAATCGTTTTTACATGTGCCAGCGCGCTTTCAAGCGGGGCGGCACTGCGAGAAATTTTGGCGTGCAGATTCGCGCCTAACCACAGCGCATACAGGATCTGCGCCTGTTGCAGCGGCTCGCCAGCAAAAGAGAGACAGCGGGCTTCGCGTCCTTTTTCCAGCGCTTGCGCTAACAGCGTAATAATATGCCGCGCGCCTTTGTCCATCGCAGTGCGCATATCTTCTGAGAGATCGCACACTTCGGCGGACAGCTTTACGGTCAAACAGCCGCTGATAGTGCCTTGCTGGCAAAACTGATTCAGGGTTTCCTGATAGTAAGCCAGAATGCGGTCACGGTAGTTTCCCGCACCGGCGTCAAAATGCGTTGCCAGCCGCTGATGATATCCGGCGTAATGCCGTTCCAGCATGGCGACGCCAAACGCTTCTTTGGAACGAAAATAGTGATAAAACGACCCCTTCGGCACTTCGGCGGTTTTGAGCAGCTCGCTCAATCCCATTCCGGTGAAGCCACGCTGCATACAAAGCTGCTCGCCGGTAGCCAGAAGATGTTCGCGGGTATCATGTTCAGTCTGTTTGTTCATGCCGCTGAGTGTAATAGACCAATCGGTCTAATGCAAGTCAGGTTGCCAGAAAGCCAGTTAGCGTCTTCAATAAGCATAAGTGCTTTCGTTGAGGAGAGAGTGTGGCTGAGCAGTTAGAGTTTTTTCCCGTCCCAAGCCCGTGCCGGGGGATCTGTCAGTCGGATGAGCGCGGATTTTGTCGCGGCTGTCTGCGCAGTCGGGATGAACGTTTCAACTGGCAAAAAATGAGCGACGCCGAGAAGCAGAACGTGTTGCGGCTTTGTCGTCAGCGTCTTATGCGCAAATTACGCGCAAACAAACCGAACCCGCAGGAAGAACCTCAACAACCCTCACTCTTTTGAAACCGTAATTGCGTATACTCGCTAAACATCTATATATGAGGAAGCGGTTATGGTTCAGCGTATCACTATTGCCCCGCAAGGCCCGGAATTTTCGCGCTTCGTGATGGGTTACTGGCGTCTGATGGACTGGAATATGTCTGCGCGTCAGCTGGTCAGCTTTATTGAAGAGCATCTTGATCTGGGCGTCACGACCGTTGACCATGCGGATATCTACGGCGGTTATCAATGTGAGGCCGCGTTTGGCGAAGCGTTGAAACTGGCGCCGCACCTGCGTGAGCGGATGCAGATCGTAACGAAGTGTGGTATCGCCACGACCGCCCGGGCTGAAAATGTACTCGGCCATTACATCACTGACCGCGACCACATTGTTGCCAGCGCTGAGCAGTCCCTGAAAAATCTGGCGACCGACCGCCTTGATCTGCTGCTCATCCATCGTCCCGACCCGCTAATGGATGCGGACGACGTAGCGGAAGCATTCCAGCATCTCCACCAGAGCGGAAAAGTGCGCCATTTTGGCGTCTCTAACTTTACCCCGGCCCAGTTTACGCTGCTGCAATCGCGTCTGCCGTTTACCCTTGCCACGAACCAGGTTGAGATTTCACCGGTTCATCAGCCGCTGCTACTGGACGGCACGTTGGATCAGCTACAGCAACTGCGTATTCGACCGATGGCGTGGTCCTGTCTTGGCGGCGGTCGTCTGTTTAATGATGATGAATTCGCGCCGCTGCGCAACGAACTCGCCGCGATTGCGGAAGAGCTGAACGCGACCACGATTGAGCAGGTGGTATATGCGTGGATTTTACGCCTGCCGTCTCAGCCGTTGCCGATTATCGGCTCCGGTAAAATTGAGCGCGTACGCGCAGCGATTGAGGCAGAGTCTCTGACGATGTCGCGTCAGCAATGGTTCCGTATCCGCAAGGCGGCGCTAGGTTACGACGTGCCGTAATGCTCCGTTTTCGGCTTTCCGTTCAAAATTGTGTCACTGGTTTACACTTAACCGGGTAAACACATTTGACGGAGGTCTTATGAAGCGTTTGAGTCTGGCAATGTTAACCCTGCTGGCCTGTGCGGGCGCACAGGCCGCCAGTGAAGAAGTGACGATGAATCTGGTGACTTCGCAAGGCGTCGGGCAGTCGATTGGCAGCGTAACTATTGCCGAAACGGATAAAGGGCTGGAGTTTACTCCCGATCTGAAAGCGCTGCCGCCGGGTGAACATGGTTTTCATATCCATGCTAACGGCAGTTGCCAGCCTGCGATTAAAGAGGGTAAAGCCTCGGCGGCAGAAGCGGCGGGCGGGCATTTCGACCCGCACAATACCGGGAAGCACGAGGGGCCGGAAGGCGCCGGGCATATGGGCGATCTTCCCGTGCTGGTGGTCAATAATGACGGGATAGCCACCACGCCTGTTACTGCGCCGCGCCTGAAATCTCTTGATGAAATCAAAGATAAAGCGCTGATGATCCACGTCGGCGGCGATAACATGTCCGATCAGCCGAAACCGCTTGGCGGTGGTGGCGAGCGTTACGCCTGCGGCGTCATCAAATAGTCAGGATGTCAGTGAACCCTGCGGCGGCGCTTGCTCAAGCTGCGACAGCGAGCAGTGTAATCGCCAGATGAGCGCCGCCAGTTCCTGAGCCGCAGGTTGATGATGATGCGACAGCGTGTTGCAAATACGCTGTAGCTCCTGGAGCGTGGTCGCCAGCGGCCGTTGCTGCACGCCGCGCTCGCTCATCACGTCGCGTAACAAGGCAATACAGATATCCCGGACGCGCGAAAGCGGGTCGGAACGGGTTTCCCAGGCACGCAGTTGCCACACCACATGTGAACAATTCAGCAGTACCACTCCCCAGCGTAACAGCCAGCGTCGCGCCAGCGCATCCTGGCTATTGCTGAGTTGACTGACGTGATGATAGGTCAGCGATTCAAACTCATTCTCGCTGTGTGATGGATGACGACTGAGCTGATCGACAAAATCTCTGCGCAATGCGCGGATATGGCGACGGCTTTTGCGGGCATCCGAACCCGGACGCAGGATCGCAAAGGCCAGCCACGACAGCGCGACCCCGGCAATTTTAGCCGTATTGTCATTAAGAAAATCAGCAAAGTCATACACGGGGGGATTGGTGACGGCGATAAACGATCCCATAAAAACGATCAACTGCCCCCAAAGCCCGGCGAGTTTCGGCATTTGCAGCTTCAGCAGTTGCATCGTGGCCAGCAAAGGAAACAGAAACAGCAAAAACTGCCAGAGATCGGTTATCTGCACCATCAAACCGAATTTGACGACGAAGCTGAACAACGAGAGCAGAATCAGCGTGCGCATCAATAAAGAGAGTGATTTAAACGGCGTGGCGACGGCGGAATAGAGCACGCAACTGATGGCCGCCAGCGTTAACGCCCCTGAACCGGATTCCCATTGTGAACCGATACTCCACGCGCCAATCACCATGAGGGTGGCAAATGTGCGCAATCCGCTCCATATCGCTTCGGCGTTGTCCGTATGGCGGGCCAGACCGGGGCTGTGCGTTACTTTGATCTCATCGACTGCGGCGCCGTTTTCCAGCAACCGTAGCTGATGGCTGCTGTGTAAGTAGAGCTGGCAGAAATAGCGCAATCGCTGCCAGAAGGCGACGTGGCGGTAATCCTGTCGGTTTTTCGGATGTAGCGGGGCAATAATGCGCGCGACGGTATAACTGTCGGTACGCGGATTAGCCAGCGCGGCCAGCAGTTGTTCAATCACATCGCGGGTCTGCTCCGGCGGGTTGGGCCAGTTCAGCAACATCCTGCGGAGGCTGGAAATGACGCTGGTCAGGCGAAGCTGCTGATGCAGCAGAGCGTTAAGCAGCGCGTTCTGGCGACGAAAACGGTAGTGACTCCAGAATGCCTGAATGCGCAGCAGGTTCATCGTCAGAATTTGGCCGATAACCCCTTCATGGGCAGAACGTATCGCATCGGTGGTTTCCGGCTGCCAGAGCAGGCTGGCGTGCTCCAGCAACCGTGCGTGCATATTTTTCAGCGCGGTCAACAGCGCCGTGCCGTCAGAGGTGCTGGGCAGGATCATCATCATCATGCCGCCGCAAAGAATACCGACGATCACCTCGCAGACCCTGGCCTGGGCGATATCCCACAACTGTGTGACCTCGATGATGTTGACCATGGGAAAGGCGATGATGGCGGCCGTGTAACCCGCCAGCTGGAAGGCGTAGGCGACGTTATTGGTGAAATGGGCGCAGGCCCAGGTGCAAAAGCCAATCCAGGCCGCCATGCTTAATAAAAAGAGCCAGGGTTCGTTTAGCGTGTGACCTGCGATGATGAGCGCGGCGGTGGCGCCAAGTAAACTCCCGGCAATACGCCCCAGACTTTTACTGATCACGCCGCCTACCGTCGGAAAACTTACCACGGCGGCAGAGGTCATCGCCCAGTATGGCTCATCCAGGTTGATGTAGTAGGCGAACGTCAGCGCCAGGCACATGGCGAGGGTATTGCGCAATGCATAGCGCCATTGCCCAGAGTTTGCTTTGAACCAGGGCGTATCGCGCCAGGTCAGGTGAGGGAGCTTCATTAGCGCTGACCGATAGCCACGCTGCATGTTGTGCCCGAAACCAGCGTGACATCATGGGGTAACGCATCAAATTCGATACGCACCGGTACGCGCTGCGCCAGACGAACCCAGGGAACGTTAGGTTTAATGTCAGGGACCAGGCCGGAATCGCTCTCCACGCTTTGATCATAAATCGCCCGGCCAATACTGGATACGTGACCCTGTAACTTTACGTTGCCGCTGTAGAGGGTGATCTGCGCCGGAGCGCCTTCGCGAATATGGCGCAGTTTCGTCTCTTCGAAATATCCCATGACGTAGAACGAGTGGCTGTCGACCAGCGCAAACAGCGGTTGGCCGGTAGAGGCGTAATCCCCCGTGCGCGTTGAGAGGTTTGTCACCCAGCCCGCGACCGGCGCGCGAACGTCGGTCTGGGCTAATTGCCATTGCGCCTGTTTTAATGACGCTTCCGCCGCTTCGACGCTGGCCTGCATCGCTTTAACGTTCAGGTTTGCGGTGTCCATATCTTCGGCAGAGATGTAATTTTGTGATAAATGGCGACGCCGGTTGGCTTCATTATTGGCTTTCGCTAAATCGGAGCGGGCTTTAGCCAGTTCTGCCTGCGCATTAAGCTCGGCGATGTGAAAAGGGGTCTTATCGATAGAAAAGAGCAGATCGCCTGCATTCACGAACTGGTTATCTTTTATATTGAGTTTGGTGATGCTGCCGGAGACCTGAGGCGTAATGCTCACCTGTTCCGCCCGTACTTTACCGTCGCGCGTCCACGGAGACTGCATGTAGTAATTCCATAGCCACCAACCGGCCAGAACCGCGATGGCCGCAACCACAATCGTTGAAAAGTATTTCATTGTTTTAAGCGACATAATCACCACGCAATCAGCAAAATAAGGCTCAGGCACACGCAAAGTGCAAATATCGACAGATCCATCAGCAGGGGATGCCAGATTTCACCCGAGTAAATCCAGTCGCGTAGCAGGCGATGCGCCAGCAGCCAGATAACAAATCCAAGCGCGAATGCTTTGAAAAGCGGAGGGAAATAGACAGATGCGCCGATCACCAGATCTTGTAGGGGCAATCCTGTTGCAGTGGGTATAAACGTCACAAGCAAGAATCCTTTGCGTTAAACAGCGTTGCTATAGGTTTAGTAAAAACCGAGGTACAGCACGTCTTTTCCGCATAATGTCTGAAAAAATGTCTACCTGTAAGCAAATTTAGCAATACATTTGTTTTGAGCATATAAATGCTGCACACTATTCTAAAATCAGTATAATATCTTAGCAAGCTAATTATAAGGAGATGAAATTGGAATCGCCACTAGGTTCTGATCTGGCACGGTTGGTGCGCATTTGGCGTGCTCTGATTGACCATCGCCTGAAACCTCTGGAGTTGACGCAGACACACTGGGTAACGCTGCATAATATTCACCAACTTCCGCCGGATCAGTCGCAAATACAGTTAGCCAAAGCGATTGGCATTGAACAACCGTCTCTGGTGCGTACGTTGGATCAGCTTGAAGACAAAGGGCTTATCTCACGACAAACCTGCGCCAGCGATCGTCGCGCCAAGCGAATTAAGCTGACGGAGAAGGCGGAACCGCTCATCACAGAGATGGAAGCCGTGATCAATAAAACGCGTGGAGAGATTCTGGAAGGGATTTCGCCGCAGGAACTTGAGCTGTTAATTAAGCTGATTGCGAAACTTGAGCACAATATTATTGAGTTGCAGTCTCAGAACTAAGACCAGAAGAAAGGCGTGTGGCCAGAGGCTGACCACACGTCTGTTGGATTAGCGCGGAGAAACAGTAACCTGGCTGCCGTTGCTGGCCAGAACAACACGCTGACCTGCGGAGAAACGGGTATCGCCCTGTTTCTGTACCACCATAATGGTGTTGCCGTCATCCTTACGGATTTCCAGTTCCACACCCTGAGTTTTGTTCATCGCGCCCTGGACGCCTTGTCCCGCTACGCCGCCAGCGACTGCGCCAGCGGCCGTCGCCAGTGAACGACCCGTCCCGCCACCGATGGTATTACCGAGGAAACCACCGAGCACTGCACCACCGATAGCGCCGATCACGTTGGAGTCATCACCGCCCTGGATTTGCACCGGACGGACGTTAACGACAGTGCCGTATGTGACATTCTGCACTTGTTTCGCCTCGGACGCGGTATAGACATCACCGGACAGGCTATCGTTATTCACACAACCCGCTAAAGATAAGCCCATCAGTGAAACGATCAGCACACGTTTAATCATCTATAAATCTCCTGTTCACCATGAAACGCCACAAAGCATCCCTCATGGTTAAATTATATGGCATATACGACCGTAAAGGCACATGTTCTGCTGGAACAATGTGAAAATCATAATCAGATTTGGGTTAACCAAGTATAAACGAATCATCCATGAGATTTATCAGAACAGAGTGTCAGCGTCTGCATCGAAGGGTAAAAATGCTTAATGAAGCATGGTATTAGCGGAAACTTTGTGGTTGAGTGGTAACGCTAAAATCATGCTTAACACGCTAAAAGGAAGATGTATGAAATCGGGCCGTTTTATCGGCGTTATGTCTGGAACCAGCCTTGATGGCGTCGATGTTGTGCTGGCGGCAATTGATGAAACGATGGTCGCACAGCAGGCGAGCCTGACCTGGCCCATCCCCGTTCATCTTAAACAAGCCATTCTGGATATTTGCCAGGGGCAACAACTCACGCTTTCCCAGTTTGGCCAGTTGGATACGCAGCTCGGGCAGCTTTTTGCCGACGCGGTGAACGCGCTGCTGGCGCAGGAAAAACTGCGGCCGAGGGATATTGTCGCCATCGGCTGTCATGGTCAGACGGTCTGGCATGAACCTACCGGCGCTGCGCCGCATACCTTACAAATCGGTGATAACAACCAAATTGTCGCGCGAACCGGGATAACGGTTGTCGGTGATTTTCGTCGTCGCGATATTGCGCTGGGCGGGCAAGGCGCGCCGCTGGTTCCCGCGTTTCACCAGGCGTTGCTGGCGCACCCGACAGAGCGTCGGATGGTGCTGAACATTGGCGGTATCGCCAACCTGTCTTTGCTCATACCGGGTCAACCGGTAAGAGGGTACGATACCGGGCCAGGCAATATGCTCATGGATGCCTGGATCTGGCGGCAGTGCGCTAAGCCTTATGATAAAGACGCGCAATGGGCCAGCGAAGGGAAAGTGATAATTCCGCTGCTGCAAAATATGTTGAGCGATCCCTATTTTTCAGCGCCCGCGCCGAAAAGCACCGGGCGTGAGTATTTCAACTATGGCTGGATAGAACGCCACCTTTCGGCCTTTCCTGGCCTCGCTCCCCGCGATATTCAGGCAACGCTGGCTGAGCTGACCGCGGTGACAATTTCTGAACAGGTTCTGTTAAGCGGCGGCTGCGAGCGGCTGATGGTGTGCGGCGGCGGGAGTCGTAACCCTTTGCTGATGGCGCGTCTGGCCGGGTTGCTGCCGGGTACGGAAGTTACCAGCACGGATGAAGCCGGGATCAGTGGCGATGATATGGAAGCGCTGGCGTTTGCCTGGCTGGCGTGGCGCACGCTCGCCGGGTTGCCGGGGAACCTCCCTTCGGTGACGGGGGCCACAGAATCCAGCATTCTGGGGGCCATTTTCCCGGCGAACCCACGAACTCAGAGTTAACTGAATTTTTCCGGGCCTGTCTGCCGTTAAACTGAAAGGGTTAGGAAGGGCGTATTTGCCCTTCGGACCAGGAAAGTCTTCGGGATATGTCTATGAAAAAACTGCTCATTGTATGTCTGCCTGTGCTCCTGAGCGGTTGTAGCGTCTACAACCAATTGCTTGAGCGTATGCAAACGGACACGCTGGAATATCAGTGTGATGAAAAACCGCTTACCGTAAAAATGAACAATACCCGGCAAGAGGTGAATTTTGTTTACGACAATAAACTGCTGAACCTCAAACAGGGCATGTCTGCGTCGGGAGCACGTTACACGGACGGCATCTACGTCTTTTGGTCAAAAGGCGATGGCGCAACGGTCTATAAACGCGACAGAATTGTGCTGAATAACTGCCAGTTACAAAACCCGAAGCGTTGAGATTTTCACCTGGGCGGCGCACAATAGCGCCACCCACTGACAATCCGTAGCGAACACCATGTCTGATAACGACGAATTGCAGCAAATCGCGCATCTGCGCCGTGAATACACCAGAGGCGGCCTGCGTCGCAACGATCTTCCCGCTGAACCGTTAACCCTTTTCGAACGCTGGCTGGGTCAGGCATGTGATGCCAGACTGGCGGACCCGACCGCGATGGTGGTCGCCACCGTCGATGAAAACGGCCAGCCTTATCAACGCATTGTGCTGCTTAAACATTACGATGAAAAAGGGATGGTGTTTTACACCAACCTGGGCAGCCGTAAGGCGCATCACCTCGAAAATAATCCGCGTATCAGTCTGTTGTTCCCGTGGCATATGCTGGAACGGCAGGTGATGGTGACTGGCAAAGCGGAACGCCTTTCCACGCTTGAAGTGGTGAAATACTTCCACAGCCGCCCGCGCGACAGCCAGATTGGCGCCTGGGTGTCTAAACAATCCAGCCGAATCTCTGCGCGCGGCATTCTGGAAAGCAAGTTCCTTGAGCTGAAGCAGAAGTTCCAGCAAGGGGAAGTCCCGTTGCCCAGCTTCTGGGGCGGATTCCGCGTCAATATTGAACAGATGGAGTTCTGGCAGGGCGGCGAACACCGTTTACACGACCGCTTTTTATACCAGCGCGAAAACAACGCGTGGAAAATTGACCGGCTTGCTCCTTAAACCCCGAAATTTGTTGTGTTAAGCGCTAGCGCTGCGTGCGTCAGCGCTTTATTCTATATACCTTTCGCGTCTGGCGAAAAGTCGTGTACCGGCAAAGGTGCAGTCGTTTTATACATGGAGATTTTGATGGCAAGCAGTAACTTGATTAAACAATTGCAAGAGCGGGGGCTGGTGGCCCAGGTAACGGACGAGGAAGCGTTAGCAGAGCGACTGGCGCAAGGCCCGATCGCGCTCTATTGCGGCTTCGACCCTACCGCTGACAGCTTGCATTTGGGGCATCTTGTTCCATTGTTATGCCTGAAACGCTTCCAGCAGGCAGGTCACAAGCCTGTTGCGCTGGTAGGCGGCGCGACTGGTCTGATTGGCGACCCGAGCTTTAAAGCCGCTGAGCGTAAACTGAACACCGAAGATACTGTGCAGGAGTGGGTGGATAAAATCCGCAAGCAGGTTGCACCGTTCCTCGATTTTGACTGTGGTGACAATTCCGCCATTGCCGCGAATAACTACGACTGGTTTGGCGGCATGAATGTGCTGACCTTCCTGCGCGACATCGGCAAGCACTTCTCCGTCAATCAGATGATCAACAAAGAAGCGGTGAAGCAACGTCTGAACCGTGACGATCAGGGTATCTCCTTTACCGAGTTCTCCTATAACCTGTTGCAGGGTTATGACTTTGCCTGCCTGAATAAACTGCACGGCGTTACGCTGCAAATCGGCGGCTCTGACCAGTGGGGCAACATCACCTCCGGTATCGATCTGACCCGTCGTCTGCATCAGAACCAGGTGTTCGGTCTGACCGTACCGCTGATCACCAAAGCGGATGGCACCAAGTTCGGTAAAACCGAAGGCGGCGCGGTATGGCTGGATCCGAAAAAGACCAGTCCGTACAAGTTCTACCAGTTCTGGATCAACACCGCAGATGCTGACGTGTACCGCTTCCTGAAATTCTTCACCTTCATGGACATTGCCGAGATCAATGCGCTGGAAGAAGAAGATAAGCACAGCGGTAAAGCGCCGCGTGCCCAGTATGTGCTGGCAGAGCAGGTCACGCGCCTGGTGCATGGCGAAGAAGGTCTGGTTGCGGCGAAACGTATCACTGAAAGCCTGTTCAACGGTAATCTGAGCGATCTCAGCGAAGCCGATTTCGAACAACTGGCTCAGGATGGCGTGCCGATGATCGAGATGGAAAAAGGCGCCGATCTGATGCAGGCGCTGGTGGATTCCGAACTGCAACCGTCTCGTGGTCAGGCGCGTAAAACCATCGCCTCTAATGCGGTGACCATCAACGGTGAAAAACAGTCAGACCCGGAATATTTCTTCCAGGACAGCGACATTTTATTCGGGCGCTACACGCTGTTGCGCCGCGGTAAAAAGAATTACTGTCTGATTTGCTGGAAATAATAAAAAGTCAGCAGGGGCGTGGGAAACCACGCCCCTTTATTATTTTAGGGTTATGGTAAATATGAAGAATATCCTCGCCATCCAGTCGCATGTTGTGTTCGGCCATGCGGGCAACAGTGCTGCTGAATTTCCGATGCGCCGTCTTGGCGCGAATGTCTGGCCGCTCAACACCGTTCAGTTTTCTAACCACACGCAGTATGGCAAATGGACAGGGTGTGTTATGCCGCCCGAACATTTGACTGAAATTGTTCAGGGTATTGCGGATATCGATAAACTTCAGACGTGCGATGCGGTTCTTAGCGGCTATCTGGGTTCCGCAGAGCAGGGTGAGCATATTCTGGGGATTGTTCGTAAAGTAAAAGCGGCGAATCCACAGGCGAAATATTTCTGCGATCCGGTTATGGGTCATCCTGAAAAAGGGTGCATCGTGGCGCTTGGCGTCGCTGAGTTCCACGTTCGCCATGCGCTCCCGGCCAGCGACATTATCACGCCCAATCTGGTGGAGCTGGAAATTCTCTGTGAACATGCGGTCAATAATGTTAATGAAGCCGTACTGGCTGCCAGGGAACTGATCGCTGAAGGGCCGCAAGTCGTGCTGGTTAAACATCTTGCCCGGGCAGGATACAGCCCCGACCGCTTTGAGATGTTGCTGGTGACGGCGGATGAAGCCTGGCATATTAGCCGTCCGCTTGTTGATTTCGGGATGCGTCAGCCGGTGGGTGTCGGGGATGTGACCAGCGGTTTGTTGCTGGTAAAACTGTTGCAGGGCGCAACGTTGCAGCAAGCGCTTGAACACGTTACTGCGGCGGTATATGAAATTATGATCGCCACGAAAAATATGCAGGAATACGAGTTGCAGGTGGTGGCCGCGCAGGATCGCATTGCTAAACCTGAACACTATTTCAGCGCGACGCAGCTGTGAGTTTTACCGAAGCGCCCGGTGGCGCTAACGCTTACCGGGCCTACGGGCTGTTTTACAGGCCGGATAAGGCGCAGCCGCCATCCGGCAAAGTGCCCGGAGGCGCTAACGCTTACCGGGTCTACGGGGTGTTCTGTAGGCCGGATAAGGCGCAGCCGTCATCCGGCAAAGCGCCAGGTGGTGCTAACGTTTACCGGGCCTACGGGCTGTTTTGTAGGCCGGATAAGGCGCAGCCGTCATCCGGCAAAGCGCCCGGTGGCGCTAATGCTTACCGGGCCTACGGGTTGTTTTACAGGCCGGATAAGGCGTATCCGCCATCCGGCGCAACAACCATTAGTTCAAACCTTCCGCCTTCAGCGCCGCCGCCACGCAGGGGCGTTCAGCGACCCGCGCCATATAAACGTCGATATGGCTTAATCCTTCCATATTCAGCTTCACTGCTTTCGCCCAACGCAACACGGTAAAAAGGTAGGCATCTGCGATCGTGAAACGCTGGCCGCAAAGACACTGGCCTTCCTGGAGCGCGTCATTCACGTAGCGCAATTTTTTCTCCAGCTGCGCACGGACAATCGGTTTATATTCCTCTGGCGTATCCGGGCGGAAGAGTGGCGTAAAACCTTTGTGCAACTCCGTGGCAATATAGTTGAGCCATTCCAGCGTTTTGTAGCGGGAGATGGTGCCTGTCGGTGCCAACAGCTGACGATCGGGCACGCTATCTGCCAGATATTGCATAATCGCAACGCCTTCGGTCAGTAAGGTGCCATCGTCCAGCAGCAGAGCCGGAACCTGTCCTTTTGGGTTTACCGCGAAATAATCATCGCCGTTTTCCAGACGCTTTTTCGCCAGATCAACGCCATCCAGCGTGAAATCAATACCGCTTTCCCGCAGGGTGATGTGAGAAGCAAGAGAACAGGCGCCCGGTTTGTAGAACAGTTTCATCGGTAACTCCTTTTTGCTGAGGTTTAACGTATGGTAGTGCGGCATCAGGCAAAAAAAAAGCCGCTAACGCACGTTAGCGGCCTGAATATCAGTTTCCCTGAAAATTACGCGGTAGCGGTTTTGGCTGCCTTCGCGTTTTCTTCATCATCCTGAGTCATGCGATTCAGTTTCGGCGCGGTGATGAGCATCAGCGCGGCGATAACCGCAGTGGCGACACCGATTTGCAGGAATACGCGACCGTAGACTTCCAGAGACATCAGCGGATCGGTAACGTTTTCCGGCACCGCCATCATGCCAGCCACGTAGCCACCAATCAGGTTGGCGCCCGCCGTAGTCAGGAACCAGCTACCCATGATGAAGCCCATCAGACGCTGTGGAACCAGTTGGGCAACCATTGCCAGACCCAGGCCGGAGATCATCAGTTCACCGATACTTTGCAGACCGTAGCTGAGGATGAGCCAGTTAACAGACACAATGCCTGCATCTGTAGCGAATTTCGCGCCCAGCGGCAGAACGAGGAACGCGCCAGAGCACAGAACCATACCGATAGCGAATTTGGTCGGCATCGGCAGCGTATCACCCATCTTGTTATAGATGGCCGCCAGAATCGGGCTGCCAATGATGATCCAGAACGGGTTCAGCGCCTGATACTGCTCCGGTTCAACCGCGATACCGAGGATAGTGTGTTCAACGTTACGGATTGCGAAGAAGTTCAGTGACGTCGGCATCTGGCTGTACAGCACAAAGAAGATAATCGCTTCCAGCATCAGGATGAATGCGACGATCATTTTACGACGTGCCGCGCCCTGCATCGCGAACGCTTCTTTACCAAAGATAATCACGATACCCAGAGCGATCACGCCCAGAACCATACGTGCAATGCCCTGGTTGTGCAGCAGCCAGGTCGCGATAGCGATCAGCACGATAACGCCTGCGATAGTCGCCAGCAATTTACCGAAATGTACCGCTTCGAAGTCTGGTTTTGAGCCGTAATCTTTAACCCAACTGCGGCAGAACAGGAAGTTAACCACCGTGATGAGCATACCGACGAAGCTCAGGGCAAACGCCACGCTCCAGCCGAATTTTGCGGCAAGCCACGGCGTCGCCAGCATAGAGAAGAAGGAACCGATGTTGATGGACATGTAGTACATGGTGAATGCACCGTCCAGACGCGGGTCATCTTTGGCATAGCAGGTCGACAGCAGAGAAGACGGGTTCGCTTTGAACAGACCGTTACCTACGGCGATGGTCGCCATCCCCATATAGACGATCGCAACGTCATGACCGGACCAGGCGACCAGGCCATAACCAATCGCCAGTACGATAGCACCCAGCATAATGACGCGTTTGGTGCCCAGAACTTTATCCCCTAACCAGCCGCCAATGGCGACCAGACCATACACCAGGGCGCTAAAGGAAGAGAAAAGGGTGATGGAATCCGCTTCTGACATACCCAGTTGTTTAACCAGGTAGACGGCCATAATTCCTTGCAGGCCGTAATAACCAAAACGCTCCCATAACTCAATAGAGAAAATGAGATAGAACGATTTCGGTTGTTTGAAAGCGTTCAAACTGACGCTTTCAGTTGGTTTATTGTTTGCAGTAGACACTTTTACCTCTTTTTTTACATCCCATATTAACGGGGGTGTTCTGGCGCGTGATGAGTCAAGTTCATCCGTCCGATTGTTATAGTGGGAGGGGAAACGGCAAGTAATGTTCACTATCTTTCCCTTCCATACAAGGGGTTTGTAATACTCTGTTACATATATCTTGCATGGTGGAATCATCGGGACTGAGAAATGTTATGTAGCGTTAAATTTCTTCATTTGTAAAATGGCAGTTTTTTACACTACAGGGAGGGGCGAAAAAGCGGATGGTGGCGATATGTTCTGCTATTTAAGGTTTAAAGTAGTGATATAGGCCATTATCTTAAAAATAGCCAGTGTAATGTTTTGTATTGAAAAGGCATCATCAGGTCATCTGGTTGTAATTTTAACCGTATTTGATAAAAAATTTTACACGAAGTTATCAATGTGGTCTGGATCACGTATGGATAGAAATTTCAGTTTCTAAAAAAACGATTAACCTGGTGAAGTGTTAAATCAAAAGAACATTGCATTAAGAAAGCGAAGCGGGCCGGTATCATAGTCGGGTAAACAGGTGAGCCGAAGTGGATAACAAATTGTTATGCGTCGGGGCGTACGGCGTCGCCCCTGGCGCATCAGATATCGACTTTCTCTTTGTATTCGCAAAGATCTTCAATAATGCAGGAGCCGCAGCGCGGTTTACGGGCAATGCAGGTGTAGCGGCCATGCAGAATTAACCAGTGGTGGCAATCAACTTTAAATTCCGCTGGAACGACCTTGAGCAGTTTTTCTTCCACCTGCTCGACGTTTTTACCGGGGGCGAACTGTGTCCGGTTACAGACGCGGAAAATATGCGTATCGACGGCGATAGTTGGCCAGCCAAATGCGGTATTGAGCACCACGTTGGCTGTTTTACGCCCGACGCCGGGCAGCGCTTCCAGAGCCGCCCGATCCTCTGGAACCTCGCCATTGTGCAGTTCAAGCAACATCCGGCAGGTCTTAATCACATTCTCCGCTTTGCTGTTGAACAGGCCGATAGTCTTGATATACGACTTTACACCCTCGACGCCAAGCTCCAGCATGGCCGCCGGGGTATTGGCGACGGGATAAAGCTTTGCGGTCGCTTTATTCACGCTGACGTCCGTGGCCTGTGCTGACAGCAATACGGCGATGAGTAACTCAAACGGCGAGGTGAAATTTAACTCCGTTGTGGGGTGCGGATTGTTGTCACGCAGGCGTGTTAATATTTCCAGTCGTTTTGTTTTGTTCATTACACATTCCCTGTTTCACCTGACGGAAGCTCAGCGGCAACGGCTTCGGCGCGGCGTTTTTTCATTTTCTCGTCAATAAGGTACTTCACGGCCAGCATCAGCCCCAGGCCAATAAAAGCGCCGGGCGGCAGCATCGCCAGCAGGAAAGGCGAGTCGGTATGAAAAATCTCCACGCGCAGCACTTTCGCCCAGTCGCCCAGCAGACCGTCAGCGCCATCAAACAACGTGCCATTGCCGATGATTTCACGCATGGAGCCGAGGACAAACATGGCACCGGTCGCCCCCATGCCAATGGAGAAACCGTCCAGCGCGGACAGCGCCGGGCCTTTTTTCGCGGCAAAAGCCTCTGCGCGCCCCACAACGATGCAGTTGGTCACAATCAGCGGAATGAAGATCCCCAGCGACTGATACAAACCGAAGGCATAAGCGTTGATCAGCATCTGTACTGCACTGACCACGGACGCGATGATCATTACGTAGATTGGGATGCGGATTTCCGCTGGCGTCCAGCGGCGCAGGGCGGAAATTGTCAGGTTGGTCAGCGTCAACACCAGCGTGGTAGCGAGGCCGAGGCCTAATGCATTCGTGGCGGTGGAGGTCACTGCCAGTAGCGGGCACATGCCAAGCAGCTGTACAAGCGCTGAGTTGTTTTTCCACAAGCCCTGAACGATAACGTCTTTAATTTCGCTCATGGTTTATTCTCCACAGGCGGTAAGTTGAGGAAGTTGCGCCGGTAAGGTCTGCGCGTACAGGCCCGCACGTTTCACCGCGTTGACCACAGCCCGGGGGGTAATGGTTGCGCCGGTAAACTGGTCAAAATCACCGCCGTCTTTTTTCACGGCCCAATGAGCATCGTTCTCAGCGCCGATGGTCTTCCCGCTGAAGTGGGTGATCCAGTTGGATACGCGCAGCTCAATTTTATCGCCCAGGCCAGGCGTCTCATGATGTTCTGTCACGCGTGTACCCAACACTGTGCCGCTGAAATCAGCGCCAACCAGGAGCTGTATGGCGCCAGAATAGCCGTCCGGCGCCGTGGCTTCAAGAATGGCGGCGACGGGCTTATCGTCCTGACGGGCGATATAGATGCGGTGCGTACCTTTGCCCAGCGCCGGAGCATTCACCAGAAAGCAGCTGTTCTGCAAGGTATTATTGTAGCGATCGGCAGGCAGAACCTGATCAAATAACGCTTTTTGCTGGAGAACCGCCTGCTCGGCAATCGTCGATTTAGTGACCAGGTTAATGGCCGCCGTCAGCCCCGTCGAGCCTGCGGCAAACAGAGCCAGCGTGATACCGTGTTTACGAATCGTTTTCAGCATGGGGTGTCCTTAGCGATGCCCGTAGACGCGAGGTCGGGTGTAGTAATCAATCAAAGGCACCGTGATATTCGCCAACAGTACGGCGAACGCCACACCGTCCGGGTATCCCCCGAAACTGCGAATCAACCACACTAACAACCCCGCCAGCGCGCCAAAAATCAGACGACCACGATTGGTTGTCGAGGCGGTGACGGGATCGGTCAGAATAAAGAACGCGCCCAGCATTGTCGCGCCAGAAAGCAGATGCAACTGCGGAGACGCCAGTGAATCCCCGGCGAATGCCCATCCCAGAGTGGAGCAGACAGCCAGCGTCACTAAAAAGCTGACCGGAATGTGCCAGCGGATCGCTTTTTGCCAGAGCAGCCACACGCCGCCAATAAGCCAGGCGATGTTTACCCACTGCCAGCCCGCACCGGCTAGCATGCCGCTGTAGATGGGGTACTGCATAATCTGTTCAACAGCGTGCCCGGCATGTAACGAGGTTTTGAACGTATCGAGCGGCGTAGCCTGGCTGATGCCGTCAATGCCCATGCGTAACGTATTCATGTCGCCGCCGCTGGCGGTGTGTCCGGTGAAGATGACCTGCAACGCATCCAGAAGGCCTGGCGCCGTTGCGGCGATGTCATGCGGCGGGAGCCAGCTTGTCATCTGTACCGGGAATGAAATCAACAGAACGACATAACCAATCATCGCTGGGTTGAATGGGTTTTGCCCCAGACCGCCGTAAAGCTGCTTGGCGATAATGACGGCAAATACGGTGCCCAATACCACCATCCACCACGGGGCGAGAGGCGGTATGCTCACAGCGAGCAGCAAACCGGTCAGCAATGCTGAGTTGTCTTTTAAGATAGCGGCGATCGGCTGTTTACGCAGTTGAAGCACGGCGGCTTCTGCGGCCAGCGCGCTGACTGCGGCCAGTATAATCTGGAACAATGTGCCCCAACCGAAAAACCATAGCTGAGTGGCAATCCCCGGCAGCGCAGCGATTAACACCAGCATCATGATACGCGATGTCTGGCGCTGGTTATGGGTATAAGGCGAGCTTGCGATTCTGAATACCATTTATTCCTCGTTAACAACCTGCTGCTGTGCTGCTTTTTTTGCCTGAACGCGGGCGATCGCCGCTGCGACGGCGGCTTTGCGCGGGTCTACCGGTTCAGCAGGTTCCGCAGCGGCCTGCTGTTCCTGCTTGCGCGCTTTGGCGCGGGCAATTGCTGCTTCGACAGCGGCTTTACGCGGATCGACCGGTTCGGCGGGTTCCGCAGCGGCCTGCTGTTCCTGCTTACGCGCTTTGGCGCGGGCAATTGCCGCTTCGACGGCGGCTTTGCGCGGGTCGACCGGTTCGGTAGGTTCCGCAGCGGCCTGCTGTTCCTGCTTGCGCGCTTTGGCGCGGGCGATTGCCGCTTCGACAGCGGCTTTGCGCGGGTCGACCGGCTCGGCGGGTTCCGCAGCGGCCGGTATGTTCTCCGCCTGTCTGGCGCGCGCCTGCGCTTTACGCGCTTCACGGGCAGCAATAACCGCGCTGTTATCCGGCTTCTCTCCCGCGTTGATGACAACAGGCTGAGTCGCCTGTACCTGTTTCTCTTTTACGCGCGCCAGCGCGGCGGCGATGGCATCCTGATCTTTTGCCGCAGTTTGTGCGGCCGCATTTTTATGGCGCTCAAGGCGTGCGGCTTTCTCACGCTCCAGTCGCGCCTGTCTGGCCTCAAAACGCGCTTTCGCTTCAGCCGCGCGTTTTTCTTCTTGCGCGATCGCGTAAATCTCCGCTTTTTCCTGACGGAAATACTGCACAAGCGGAATGCTGCTGGGGCATACCCAGGCGCAAGCGCCGCACTCAATGCAGTCGGCAATGTTATGCGCGGTGGCTTTATCGTGCTGTTGGCCTTTGCTGAACCAGTACAACTGTTGGGGCAACAAATCGGCGGGACAGGCATCGGCACAGGCGCTACAGCGGATACAACCTTGCTCTTCCGGTGTTTCGCCCATTTCCGTAGCGGAAGGCGCGAGAAGGCAGTTAGTGATCTTCACAACGGGAACATCAAGCCAGGGCAGGGTAAAGCCCATCAGCGGGCCGCCCATAATCACCATTTGATCGGCTGAAGAACAGAAGCCTGCATCATTAAGCAGGTGGCTGACAGGCGTCCCCAGCCTGGCCCAGACGTTACCGGGACGGCTGACGGACTCTCCGGTCAAGGTCACAACGCGCTCGGTGATCGGTTCACCGTCAATCACTGCGCGTTTGACGGCATAAGCCGTACCAACGTTTTGCATCAGCACGCCGATATCAGAAGAGCGGCCGCCGTGCGGAACCTGTTTCCCGGTCAGGATCTGGGTAAGTTGTTTTGCGCCGCCGGAAGGGTATTTCGTTGGGATAACGCGTAACGCGATATCATGCGCATCGGCCAGAACGGCACGCAGCATTGAAATGGCCTGCGGCTTGTTATCTTCGATGCCTATCAGGACCTCACGCGGTTGCAGAATATGGGCAAGGATACGGATGCCTTCCACCACCTGCGCGGCGCAATCCTGCATTAAGCGGTCATCAGCGGTGATATAGGGTTCACACTCTGCCGCGTTGATGATCAGCGTTTCAATCTTATCGCCGCCGCCCTGTAATTTGACGCCGGTCGGGAACCCCGCGCCGCCGAGTCCGGCAACGCCGAACTGGTGAATCCGGGTAATTAGCTCTTCGCGGCTGCGGCGCTGATAATCCGCCCAGCCGTCGCGTTCGATCCAGCGATCTTCGCCATCGGCATCAATCATCACGCTAAGCTCAGCCAGGGCCGACGGGTGCGCGGTAGAGTGGGGGGCAATTGCGATAACCTTCCCGGACGTCGGCGCATGGACGGGCAGCATGCGGCCGCGACCACGGGTCAGCGGCTGGCCTCGCAGGACGCGATCGCCCACGTTAACGCACAGCTCGCCCTCAGCGCCAATATGCTGCTTAAGAGGAATGATAAAGCGCGGCGCCAGTGGAACCTGTCGCAGAGGCGTACCGTTTGACTGGGTTTTCATTTCCGGCGGATGAATGCCGCCATCGAAATCCCAGATTTTATCTTTTCTGAATGCAGAGAATAACTTAAGCATGTTGTTCCACGGGAATGATACGAACGGGGATGGTGTTCAAATCCCACTTCCAACTGTCAGGTGTTTCCGCGACCGGGCGTAATTCAATGCATTGCGTCGGGCACGGGTCAACGCACAGGTTACAGCCGGTGCAGAGATCGCTCATGACCGTATGCATCGCGCGCGTGGCGCCCACAATGGCATCCACCGGGCATGCCTGAATACATTTAGTGCAGCCGATGCAATTGTTTTCATCGATGACCGCCAGCATACGCACTGGCGCAACTTCTTGTTCATCACCATCGATAGGTTGCGGATCGACGTTCAGTAACGTTGCGATTTTCAACATCACCGCTTCGCCGCCCGGCGCACAGCGGTTAATTTTTTCACCCTGACTACCGATGGCTTCAGCATAAGGGCGGCAGCCAGGATAGCCGCACTGCCCACACTGGCTCTGCGGTAAAATTTCGTCGATTTTTTCGACAACGGGATCGTCTTCCACGGCAAACCGGCGGGAGGCATACCCCAGGATGGCGCCGAATGCCAGGCCCAGCAGGCTCACGGCGACTACGGCAATCCAGATAGCATTCATTACAACTTCACCAAACCACTAAAGCCCATAAAGGCCAGAGACATTAAACCTGCGGTAATCAGCGCAATCGCGTTACCGCGAAAAGGGGCAGGGACGTCTGCCACAGCGAGGCGCTCGCGAATCGCCGCGAACAGCACCATCACCAGAGAGAAGCCGACGGCGGCGGAGAAACCGTACAACGCCGACTGCAAAAAATTATGACCGAGGTTAATGTTCAACAGCGCCACGCCGAGCACCGCGCAGTTGGTGGTGATGAGTGGCAGGAAGATCCCCAACAGACGGTACAATGCCGGACTGGTTTTACGCACCACCATCTCAG
The DNA here is from genome assembly GCF_030333655.1 of Citrobacter sp. CK180. Classification (NCBI taxonomy): domain Bacteria; kingdom Pseudomonadati; phylum Pseudomonadota; class Gammaproteobacteria; order Enterobacterales; family Enterobacteriaceae; genus Citrobacter; species Citrobacter sp. CK180. The sequence continues at coordinate 88,545 of NZ_JAOWFM010000032.1, forward strand.
TAAATTGCACTACCACCGCGATGACCAGAATAAACGCCAGCGTCCGCAGGTAGATGAGATCGAGCGGAATCAAAATCCAGGTGTCAATCAGCCAGGCGCAGATAGACGCCAGCGTCATCACAAACGTGGTGGCGAGCCCCATACCCATTGCGGTTTCCAGCTTTTTGGAAACCCCCATAAACGGGCAGAGACCCAGAAACTTGACCAGTACAAAGTTATTGACCAGTACAGTTCCGACAAAGAGCAGTAGGTAATCAGTCATTTTTCGGCCTGAAATAAAAAAGCCGCCTATTATCTGTCAATCTACAGCAGGCGACAACAGGTTAACTGTAAGGGTATTACGGGTTCACAAACGTTGCTTTAACACGCGCCGAGCGTTTGAAATAGGGTACGATCAGCGCGGCCGCCAGTAACGGGAACAACAGCTGGCGAACCGCAAACGCGTCTGAGACTGGCGAAAAGGCAAAGGCTTTAATTGCCAGCAAGACCGACACCAGTAGCCAGATAGTATAATGTTTAGGCACGCAGTGGCGGCGCTTGAAGAAGGCGATGGTCAACCATAAGGTGTAATACCACATTGCGATGGCGGTAATAAACGAAACGCCCCACAACAACAGGTTGCCGGTACTTTGCTCACTGAGCATATGGAATGTCTGCGGCGTAGCCAGCGCAGTAGCATAGAGCAATAACGCGAGCGAGGCGCTCAGTAACGCAACTAACAGCCAGGCCAGTGGGCCAAGCAACCAGCCCCCGATGCGTTGTGCCGGTGTTGTGGTCATATCTTCTCCAGATTTGCCAGCGCGAACAGGCAGACTATTTCATTTTGGGGCCAGTATTATAAAGCTTTTAATGCCGATCGCTACTTTCTTTATTGTACGTAATGCCAGACTGATTTTGGCACCTGACCGACATCATACAGACGACCGCCCGAGACCAGTTCCGCGCGACGATGATCTGCGGCGCGATACATATTGATGATCTCCCGATCGTCAGAGAGGGTGTAGTTAAGGTGATCAAACAGTTTTTCCAGGCTCTCAAGCGAACTGATTTTGCGGAATTTTAATAAATAATCCTGAACTGTCATAAATAGCAATCCATATTAAACAAATAACACCAACGGAGTAGTGAATATAAAAATAAACAAAACGACACCGAAAAGAATAATCGGCGCGCAAGGGTAAATAAGCGTATTCTTACGTGTCATGAATCAGGTGAGCAGAGCACCTGCCGGAAGGGTAACGCGCTTCATGACAACTGGCAATAAGCGTGCGGCCAGCAGACGGCATATTTCGCTTTTTTTGCCGCTTTTCATCTTTTCCTGATTTTTCTGGCTGTAAACCGAAACCATTTCTGACGATATGCCGCTATGCCGCAACTGGCCAGAACACGCTTATTTTTTCTGAACGGAGGCCGTCGGTTCAGGGGGCTGGTAATTATCGATATGGCTGGCGACGCCTAAGAGGATCACTGAGACAACGAGAACAATCCAACCGGTTAATTCAATAAGGCGATTCATTACTGACGACATTTTTTTGCTTTGATTTATCCATAAACACAGGATGCAAATGTTACTCATCAATAAATAAGACGGCAAGGGTGTCGGGAACGATTTCAGCGACTTTTTCGCCGCAGGAGAGCCCAAAGTCACTGATGTTTGACTTAAGTTAAGCAACAACCTTTATAACCTGGCGGTTATTAAACTATTGTGAGTGGTTAAGGGATAGTGTGAAATGACCCCGTTCTGACATGAGAGGCAAAGACATGAGTGACAACATCCGGGTAGGGCTAATTGGTTATGGTTATGCCAGCAAGACTTTCCATGCGCCCTTAATCGTGGGGACGCCGGGTCTGGAACTGGCGGCGGTTTCCAGTAGTGATGAAACAAAAGTGAAGGCGGACTGGCCTTCTGTGGCGGTTGTCTCAGAGCCTAAGCATCTTTTTAACGATCCGAATATCGACCTTATCGTCATTCCTACGCCCAACGACACCCATTTTCCGCTGGCGAAAGCCGCGCTTGAAGCGGGAAAACATGTGGTTGTGGATAAACCCTTTACCGTGACACTGTCACAAGCCCGTGAACTCGACGCCCTGGCGCGCAGCCTGGGGCGCGTGCTTTCTGTGTTCCATAACCGCCGTTGGGACAGTGATTTCCTGACGCTGAAAGGATTGCTGGCCGATGGCGTTCTGGGGGAAGTGGCTTACTTTGAATCCCATTTCGACCGTTTCCGCCCGCAGGTACGCGATCGCTGGCGCGAACAGGGCGGCCCTGGCAGCGGTATCTGGTACGATCTGGCGCCGCATCTGCTGGATCAGGCGATCAATCTGTTCGGTTTGCCGGTCAGCATGACGGTGGATCTGGCGCAACTTCGTCCTGGCGCGCAGTCGACGGATTATTTCCACGCGATATTATCCTACCCGCAGCGTCGGGTGATTCTGCACGGTACGATGCTGGCAGCGGCAGAATCAGCACGTTATATCGTGCATGGCTCACGCGGCAGTTACGTGAAATATGGCCTCGATCCACAAGAGGAACGGTTGAAAAACGGTGAGCGACTGCCGCAGGAAGACTGGGGTTACGACATGCGTGACGGCGTGTTGACGCGCGTGGAAGGCGAAGACCGTGTGGAAGAGACCTGGCTGACGGTGCCGGGTAATTATCCGGCTTATTATGCGGGCATCCGTGACGCGCTGAATGGCAACGGTGAAAACCCGGTTCCGGCGAGCCAGGCGATCCAGATTATGGAGTTGATTGAGCTGGGGATTGAATCAGCGAAGCATCGCTCTACGCTGTGCCTCGCGTGATGACGGTGTACTCTTCTGGCGCCGGGTGTTGCCGGATGGCGGCGTAAACGCCTTATCCGGCCTACGGTTGTGTCGTTACAGGACTGATAAGCGCAGCGCCATCAGGCGTTGCGTGCTTAAACCGCAGCGACTTTCTCACGCAATGTGCGTTTTTCCGCTTCGCTTAAAAACGCCATTTCCAGACCATTGATCTGCGCCTGACGAATCTGCTCGCGGGTTAATCCTGCCGCCGGCGCCGCTACCGTGTATTCGTGAATAATATCCACACCCTGTACCGCGGGATCATCCGTATTCAAACTTGCCTGCACGCCATGCTCAAGGAACGTTTTCAGCGGATGTGCAGCCAGCGAGGCAACGGTGCTGGTCTGGATATTAGACGTCAGACAGGATTCGATACCGATTCGCTGCTCGACCAGAAAATCCATCAGCGCGCGATCTTCCACGGCCTTCACGCCATGACCGATACGCTCGGCGCCCAGTTCGCGAATGGCCTGCCAGATGCTCTCCGGTCCCGCCGCTTCGCCAGCATGTACGGTAATATGCCAGCCCGCATCACGCGCGCGGTTAAAGTGAGAGAGGAACAGACTGCCCGGGAAGCCAAGTTCATCGCCCGCTAAGTCAAGCGCGGTAATGTGATCGCGGTGCGCCAGCAGCGCTTCCAGTTCCTGCTGACAGGCCGCCTCGCCGAAAGTACGGCTCATGATGCCGATCAGACGAGCTTCAACGCCAAAAGTCTGGCACCCTTCACGTACGCCAGCGATGACCGCTTCGACCACACCTGCAACAGGCAACTGGTGCGTCATCGCCATATAACCCGGAGAAAAACGCAGTTCGACATAATGCAGGCCGTTGCGGGCGGCATCTTCAATATTTTCAAAGGCCACGCGACGACAGGCATCCAGCGACGCCAGAACTTTAACGCCCCAGTCGAGCTTTGCCAGAAAACTGACCAGGTCAGGCTCCGTTGAAGTGATCTGCACATGCGGAATGAGCGCGTCAAGCGTTTGTGCCGGAAGGGCTAAATTGAACTGGCGGCCAAGATCAAGAATAGTTTGGGCACGAATGTTGCCATCAAGGTGGCGATGAACGTCAGTTAACGGAAGGGAAGTATCAATCATGGTCGCACTCTTTTTTAATATAAAAGTGCTCGCCATTATAAAAATAAAACGGGCGTAAAATCTATGTTGCGCAATAAATAATTTTATTGCGCAATCATTGTCAGCGTATAGCGTGGATCGCGTTGATCAGCCCGTTAACGCCTTTTTCGAGCTTCGAACGTGGACAACCGGCATTAAGACGAACAAACCCGCGACCTTCTTCGCCATAAGTATACCCAGGCATGATGGCCACTTTCTGCTGATGAATCAGCGCATCCTGTAAGGCGTGGTCGTCAATATTCAGCGCGCGCAGATCAATCCAGGCCAGATAGGTCGATTGCGGAACCTGCCAGTTTAGCGTCGGGAACGCGGTGTTTAACGCATGCGCGATATAATTCAGGTTATCAGCAAGATACTCGCGCAGGGTATCCAGCCACGGCGCGCCCTGTTGATAAGCGGCAATGTGCGCGCTAAGCGCCAGAACGGCGGGTGACGACAGCCCGTCACGCCCCTTCAATACGCTGAGGTAACGATTGCGGCTTTCCTCATCGCCGATGAGCCCGTAGGCGCCGGTCAGCGCCGGAATGTTGAAGCTTTTTGACCCGGAGGTCAGCAGCGCCCAACTATCACGCGCCACATTGCTCCAGGGGATATGCGGCTGCGCGCCCCATACCATATCCATGTGGATTTCATCGGAGATGACCCGCACGCCGTGACGATGGCATAGCTCAGCCATCGTCTCCAGTTCATCGCGCGTCCATACCTTTCCGGTAGGGTTCTGCGGGCTGCACAGCAGGAGAATTTTACTCTCTGGCCGGGCGAGCACCGCTTCCAGCGCGGCCATATCGCAGTGCCAGCCGTCCGCATTTTTCTGTAGCGTAACCGCCATAACGGTACGCTGGTTGCCTTCGATGGCGTTATAGAACGCATCGTAAGCGGGGGTGTGAATCACCACCCCTTCACCGACGGATGACCACTGGCGGATCAGCTCCGACACTATGTAGATCACGGAGGGGCCGTACACGATCGACTGCGGGTCGACCGTGGTGTGGTGACGGGTTGCGAACCAGTGGGCGATCGCCCCTAAAAACTCATCGTTTTTCCAGCGGCTGTAACCCAGCACGCCGTGCGCCAGACGTTGGTTGATGGCCTCCAGGATGCACGGCGCGGTAGCGAAATCCATATCCGAGATCGTAAACGGGAGCAGGTCAGGGGCGCCAAAGCGATCGGCGACATAATCCCACTGCGTGCACCACGTACCGTGACGATCCACCACCTTTGAAAAATCGAACATATCGTTGTCCTTATGCCTCAACCGTGTTCATCAGACCCGCCATTTCATCCTTAACGGACTGTACCTGAGGGCCAATAACCACCTGTAAGTTATGTTGATTCAGCTGTACTACGCCGATAGCGCGATTGTCCTTCAGCGCCTGTACATTCACAAGCGACATATCCTTCACTGACAGACGCAGACGGGTAATGCAGTTATCCAGGCTGACGATATTTTCACTGCCGCCAAGCGCGGCCAGAATCGCCGGGACGTTATAGCCTGATTTCCCTGGCGCGCCCGCCATGACTTTTTCAATATTGCTGGCGATTTCGGTATCGCGGCCCGGCGTTTTCAGATTAAAGCGCGTAATGGCGAAACGGAAGATGACGTAGTACACCGCGAACCAGATGGCGGCGACCACCGGAACCAGATACCACTTGGTCGACAGACCGTGCAGGATCCCGAATACCACAAAGTCGATGATGTTGCCGTCGGTGTTGCCGATGGTGACGCCGAGGATCGCCATGATGGTGAATCCCAGACCTGTCAGCAGGGCGTGAATCACATACAGCACAGGCGCGACGAACAGGAACAGGAATTCCAGCGGCTCTGTGGTACCGCCAACGACACAGGCGATAAGGCCAGAAATCAGCAGCCCCTTAATTTTGTGACGATTTTCAGGACGCGCGCAGTGGTACATCGCCAACGCGGCGCCCGGCAAGCCGCCGAGGAAGGCAGGCATTTTCCCCTGAGACAGGAAGCGGGTCGCACTTTCAGAGAAGCCGTGCGTTGTCGGGCAGCTCAGCTGCGCCTGGAAAATGGTCAACGCGCCGCTCACGCTATGGCCGCAGACTTCCTGAGTACCGCCCGCTTCGGTAAAGCGAATCAGCGCGACAAGAATGTGGTGCAGGCCGAACGGCAGCAGCAGGCGCTCACCCGTACCAAAGATCATCGGGCCGAAATCACCCGCGCTATTGATAATGTGGCCCAGACCGCTGATGCCATTGCAAAAACAGGCCATACCAGCGGAATGACCAGCCCGACCAGTCCCATCACCACGGAAGAGACGATCGGCACGAAACGCGTACCGCCAAAGAAAGCCAGCGCATCGGGCAGACGAATATTGTGGAAACGCTCATGCAGCATCCAGACAACGATACCGGCGATCACCGCCCCCAGAATCCCCGTGTCGATAGACTGAATCCCGAGGATATTCTGTACGTTATTGGCTTTCAGAATGGCGGCGTCAGTCGTCGGCAGAATGCCTTTCGCCGTTAACCAGAAGTTCACGGCAAGGTTCATTACGGCGTAACCGACGAAACCGGCAAACGCGGCGACACCTTTGTTTTCACGCGCCAGACCGAGCGGAATTGCGATACAAAACATCACCGGGAGGAAGCTAAAAGCGAACGAGCCGACTTTACTCATCCAGGTAAAGATGGCCTGTAGCACCGGGTTGCCCAGCGCCGGGAGCAGGGTGACGACATCGTGGCTGCTTAACGAGCTGCCGATCCCCAGCATGATCCCGCAGAAAGAGAGCAGCGCCACGGGCAGCATAAACGTTTTACCCAACTGCTGGAAAAATTCCCATAATGTTATTTTTGGTGTTGTCTTCGTCGTCATCTAACGACTCCTCGTGAAAAAGAAGGCTGTGGTCAATTATTTGAGCGAGAAGATAAAACGTTTTACCTAATTTTAGTGCGGCGCAAATCACATTATCGAACGATAATAAAGCGTATAAATATAAGTGATTGATAAAACGTTTTATCTGTCACGTTATCAGGGAGCTTTCTTTTTTCATGGCTATAGCCAAAAAAACCACCATCCATGATGTCGCGTTGGCGGCTGGCGTTTCCGTCAGTACCGTCTCATTAGTGCTCAGTGGCAAAGGGCGGATTTCGTCAGCCACCGGCGAGCGGGTTAACGCGGCGATTGAACAGTTGGGCTTTGTGCGTAACCGCCAGGCATCGGCGCTTCGCGGTGGGCAGAGCGGCGTCATTGGGCTGATTGTGCGCGATCTGTCTGCGCCTTTTTATGCGGAACTCACGGCCGGGTTGACAGAGGCGCTGGAAGCGCAGGGGCGCATGGTCTTTTTGTTGCACGGCGGTCAGGATGGCGAACAACTGAGTCAGCGTTTCGCTATGCTCCTTAATCAGGGGGTGGATGGCGTGGTGATCGCCGGAGCGGCGGGTAACAGCGATGCGCTCCGGGAACGGGCAGAAGAAAAAGGGATTCCGGTGGTGTTTGCCTCGCGCGCCAGTTATCTGGAAGAGGTGGATACTGTCCGGCCGGATAACATGCAGGCGGCGCAGCTACTGACGGAACATCTGATTCGCCTTGGGCATCAGCGGATCGCGTGGCTGGGAGGGCAAAGCTCCTCATTAACGCGCGCGGAGCGCGTCGGCGGCTATTGCGCGACGCTGCTGAAGTTTGGGTTGCCTTTTCACAGCGACTGGGTGCTGGAGTGCGCATCCAGCCAGAAGCAGGCCGCCGAAGCCATTACCGCATTACTGCGGCATAACCCGACCATCAGCGCAGTGGTGTGCTACAACGAAACTATTGCGATGGGAGCATGGTTTGGCCTGATGAAAGCGGGGCGGCAGAGTGGTGAAATTGGCGTTGATCGCTATTTTGAGCAACAGATCTCGCTGGCGGCGTTTGCTGATGTGGCGGAAAACGCGCTGGACGATCTGCCGATCATCTGGGCCAGCACGCCAGCCCGCGAAATTGGCTATTCCCTTGCGGAGCGCATCCTGCAACGGATTGGTCATGAAGAGAGCCATTCGCGCAGCCAGACCATTTCCGCTCGTCTGGTGACGCAAAAATAGCGTGGCGGGACAGGTGTTTGAATGGCGGCCCGACGGGAAAATCCCGCCGGGCGCGGGACGTACAGAAAACTTACTGCTGAGGAATCGCCGGAGCGTCCGGCACGGAGAGCGCAGGCATACCAAACATGCCGACAAACTCTTCCAGCGTCATTTTTTGCCCGTTGAGCGTTACCTGACCATTGGCATACTGTAGGTTGGTGGCGATGGTATTATCCTGCAACGTGGTGATGCGGAACATTTGCCCCATCGCGGCTAACCCTTTGACTTGTTGATTCGCCAGCTTATCGGCATCTTCCTGCTGATAACCTTCCAGTCTGGCGACCTGAGTCATAAACTCAACGGCCATATCCATCGGGATCGTCAGCTTCGCGTCAAGAGATTTAACGGAACGATCCACTTCCTGAGTCAGCGTTTGCGGTTCTTCAGTGGTCGCGGTCGGATCTTTCAGGAACAAGGAGAGGTTCAGCGCGGTCTCGCCTTTAGCGTTTTTCCAGCTTAACGGCGCGACGGTAATCACCGGTTCGCCCTTCATCAGCAGCGGCAGGGCGCCAAAGAACGCTTCGGTCACTTTCTCCTGATAAAGTTCAGGATTTTGCACCACCTCGGGTTGCGTCATCAGCGCCTGAGTCTGAGCGTTATACTGGCGGCTAAACTGGTGCCAGGCTTCACCATCGATCTGTCCCACTTTCAGCGTCAGCTTGCCGCTACCCAGATCCTGATTCTGCACTTTAAGGCTGTTCAGCGAGTAATCCAGCTGGCTATTGATGGTTTTGCCGTCGTTGACGAGATCGGACTTACCGTCGATCACCATGCCTTCCAGCACGGCCATCTCTTTACCTTCTACCGATACCGTCATTTTTTCCAGCGACAGCGTCTGGTTGCCAATACGCTCGCCGAAGCTGGCCAGGGTGCTGGAACCGTCGGTTTTCAGGTTATTAAAAGTAATCTGGACTTTCTGGTTATATTCGTTGACGGCATCCACCAGGCCGCTTTGCGCTTCGCCTGACAGTGAAACAACATTGCCGTCTTTATCGGCATTCAGCTGAAATTCCCCGCCGCTAAAGGCGACTTTTTCACCGTTATTTTCATAATTCAACGGCTTGAGGGAGATATCTGAGCGGGTATCGCCGCCATAACCAATCCGGGAATTAATCTCGACCGGCGTCTCGCCCTTTGCGATATCAAACAACGGTCTGGTGATGTCGTTGTTGACCAGGGTCGTCTTCACTGAGGCCATCGCAGGGATAAGGTTAAACGATTTCAACTGTGTGAACGGGAAAGGGCCATGATCCACCGCTTCGTTCAGTACGACGTTTTGTCCTGGTTTCAGCCAGGGGTTTTCCTTGCCTTCGACAGGCTTCGCCACCAGCTGTAACTGGCTGCTGAAAATGCCGCGCTGGTAGTTTTGATAGCTCAGCTCAATGGCGGCTTCAGGCGCCGTGCGTTTAAGCTGCTCATTTGCCTGATTCACCATCTGTGCGAGATGCGTTTCCAGTTTTTTCCCGGTGTACCAGGCCCCGCCTGTCCAGACTACGCCCAGGGCGACGATCACACCTGTAGCTACCAGCGATTTTTTCATATCGATTATCCATAAAAATGAAACCTGGCGGATTAAACCGCCTGGAGAAGTTGTGAGCCTTTAACTAGCTTAGCAAGAGTTGTTAAAAAATTCAGTATGTTGCTACTGCTTGTTGTAAACCCTGGCTAAACGGCCCACGCCGCTGGCGTTAACCGGAGACTCATCAGCGCCGATAAACGCGGATTCGCCGGGTTTCAACACCAGACGCTGCTCGCCCTTGCTCAGCACCGCTTCGCCTTCCACGCAGAACAGAATGGCGGCGCTCTGCTGGCTGATGGCCGTTTCCTGAGCGGAGAGGTCATGCAGCGAAAACGCGAAATCTTCCACCGGAATCGGGAAGTCCAGTTCCGCACCGTGTTTTACCGGCGTTGTCAGCAGCTGATCGGCTGGTTTGGCAACGAATTTGACGTTCGCGACCAGCTCAGGAATGTCGATATATTTCGGCGTCAGCCCGGCGCGCAGGACGTTATCGGAGTTCGCCATCACTTCCAGCGCCACACCCTGCAAATAGGCATGAGGCGTTTCGGCAAACAGGAACATGGCTTCGCCAGGGTTCAGCTTGACCACGTTCAGCAGCAGTGGAGAGAAGAGGCCGCTGTCATCCGGGTAAAATTCGGATATGACGCGGATCGTCTGCCACGGTTCACCCTGTTGGTTGTTCAGCGCCGCTTTCAGCACCGCCAGCGCGCGGGATTTTTCATCGCCCTGCATATTGAGCAGGCTGGCGAACAGCTGACTCAGGCGTTCGGCATTCGGCTCTTGCAGGAAGTGGGCAATGGCGGTATGCGCGCCGGAAACAGGTTGCAGCAGGGAGACAATCTCAGAGAACTCGCGGAATGCGTTCATCGCCAGGAACGGCGTCAGGGCAAAGACCAGTTCAGGCTTGTGGTTCGGATCTTTATAGTTACGCTCGGCGGCATCCATCGGAATACCGGCCGCATTCTCTTTCGCGAAACCCATTTCTGAGTTGTGTTTATTCGGATGAACCTGGATGGAAAGCGGCTGCGCGGCACACAGCACTTTAAACAGGAAGGGCAGCTCGCCAAAACGTTTTGCGACAGACTCGCCCAGCAGTGTGGCTTTATCGTGCTCAATCACGTCGCGTAACGAGACGGCTTTCCCGTCAGCGCCTTCAATTCGGGAGCTGCTCTTGGGATGGGCGCCCATCCAGAGCTCTGCCATTGGCTGCTGAGACGGATTCGCAATGCCGTAGAGTTCCGTTAACGCAGTTTTACTACCCCATGCATAGTTTTGCACTGAGTTGATGAGTTTTTGCATTATCAAGCCCTGTTTCAATATGGAAATTAATTCGCGTATTAAACCAAGAAACCCGCGGGAAGTAACCTCTGCGCGCAAAAAGTCGTACTTGTCTCAGTTTTTGTTAAAAAATTGTGTAGGATAGTGTAACTCGCTTTTTACACCCTGACGCATTCGGGTTGCAGGACAATAACATGTCTGCCGCTGGAGGCGTGACGGGTAAGCAGGGCAATGGAACATCTGCCCAGAGAATAACCAGACCGAGCAGTAAGTGAGAGAACAATGTCGAACAAACCCTTCCATTATCAGGCTCTTTTTCCCCTCAAAAAGGACGATACCGAATATTACCTGCTGACCAGTGAACACGTTTCCATTGCCGAATTTGAAGGGCAGGAAGTGCTTAAGGTCGCTCCTGAAGCGCTGACGCTGATGGCGCGTCAGGCATTCCACGATGCTTCGTTTATGCTGCGCCCTGCGCATCAACAGCAGGTCGCTGATATCCTGCGCGACCCGGACGCCAGCGAAAACGATAAATATGTCGCGCTGCAATTCCTGCGCAACTCGGACATTGCCGCAAAAGGGATTTTACCAACCTGCCAGGACACCGGTACGGCCATTATCGTTGGCAAAAAAGGCCAGCGCGTCTGGACCGGCGGCGGTGATGAGGCTGCGCTGGCGCGCGGCGTTTATAACACTTACATCGAAGATAACCTGCGCTATTCGCAAAATGCCCCGCTGGATATGTATAAAGAGGTCAATACCGGCACCAACCTGCCCGCGCAGATTGATCTCTACAGCGTTGATGGCGATGAATACAAATTCCTGTGTATCGCCAAAGGCGGCGGTTCCGCCAACAAAACCTATCTGTATCAGGAAACCAAAGCGCTGCTGACGCCGGGCAAACTGAAAAATTACCTGGTCGATAAAATGCGCACTCTGGGGACGGCGGCCTGTCCTCCGTATCACATCGCCTTCGTGATCGGCGGGACGTCGGCGGAAGCAACGCTGAAAACGGTTAAGCTGGCCTCCGCAAAATACTATGACGAACTGCCGACGGAAGGGAACGAACACGGTCAGGCATTCCGCGACGTGGAGCTGGAAAAAGAGTTGCTGACGGAAGCGCAGAATCTCGGGTTAGGCGCCCAGTTCGGCGGTAAATATTTTGCCCATGATATCCGCGTCATTCGTTTACCGCGTCACGGCGCGTCCTGTCCGGTCGGGATGGGCGTCTCCTGCTCTGCGGATCGCAATATTAAAGCGAAGATCAACCGCAAAGGTATCTGGATCGAGAAACTGGAACATAATCCGGGTAAATATATTCCTGAAGAATTGCGCCAGGCAGGCGAAGGCGAGGCGGTTCGCGTTGACCTCAATCAGCCAATGAAAGCGATCCTGCAACAGTTGTCGCAGTATCCGGTTTCAACTCGTCTGTCGCTGAACGGGACGATTATTGTGGGGCGTGATATCGCGCACGCCAAACTGAAAGAACGGATGGACCGTGGCGAAGGGTTGCCGCAGTATGTTAAAGATCATCCGATCTACTACGCGGGGCCGGCAAAAACGCCTGAAGGATACGCGTCCGGTTCGCTGGGGCCAACGACCGCAGGACGTATGGACTCTTACGTCGATCAGCTTCAGTCGCAGGGCGGCAGTATGATTATGCTGGCCAAAGGCAACCGTAGCCAACAGGTGACCGATGCCTGCCATAAACACGGCGGCTTCTATCTGGGCAGCATTGGCGGGCCTGCCGCCGTGCTGGCGCAGGGCAGCATCAGGAGTCTGGAATGCGTGGAATACCCTGAACTGGGGATGGAAGCGATCTGGAAAATTGAAGTGGAAGATTTTCCGGCCTTTATCCTGGTGGATGACAAAGGCAATGATTTCTTCCAGCAAATTCAGACTTCGCAGTGCACGCGCTGCGTGAAGTAAGACAATAAGAAGGTACATTTGCAGGCCGGGTAAGGCGCTGTGCCGCCCGGCATTTCAGAAGCGCACAAAGCGCCATGCAGTATTTATGAAGCAATCAATACTTAATCCTGACAGGTGTGTGAGCATGTCCTCAACTTCATTGTTAACAAGGAGAAAGTAATGACGACGGTACGCTGCGAGAAAGATTCGATGGGCGGGATTGATGTTCCGGCAGATAAACTTTGGGGAGCGCAAACCCAACGATCGCTGGAGCATTTTCGTATCTCCACGGAGAAAATGCCCGTCTCGCTGATCCATGCGCTGGCGCTGACCAAGCGTGCGGCAGCCAAAGTTAACGAGGACTTAGGGCTGCTGTCGGCGGAAAAAGCCTCCGCCATTATGCAGGCGGCTGATGAAGTGCTGGCCGATAAACATCCCGACGAATTTCCGCTGGCGATCTGGCAGACCGGGTCGGGCACGCAAAGCAACATGAACATGAACGAAGTGCTGGCGAACCGCGCGAGCGAACTGCTGGGCGGCGTTCGCGGCATGGAGCGCAAAGTTCACCCGAACGATGACGTCAATAAAAGCCAAAGTTCGAACGACGTCTTCCCGACCGCAATGCACGTTGCGGCGCTGCTGGCGCTACGCAAGCATCTCATCCCGCAGCTTAATGTCCTGACTGATACGCTGCGCAAAAAGTCCCATGCGTTTGCCGATATTGTGAAAATTGGCCGCACGCACTTGCAGGATGCGACGCCGCTGACGCTCGGTCAGGAAATTTCCGGCTGGGTGGCGATGCTGGAGCACAATCTCAAACATATTGAAAATAGCCTGCCGCATGTGGCGGAGCTGGCGTTGGGCGGCACGGCGGTGGGCACAGGGTTGAATACCCATCCTGAATATGCCCGCCGCGTGGCGGATGAGCTGGCGGTGATCACCTGCGCGCCATTTGTGACGGCGCCGAACAAGTTTGAAGCGCTGGCGGCCTGTGATGCGCTGGTTCATGCGCACGGCGCGCTAAAAGGGCTGGCGGCGTCGCTGATGAAAATCGCCAATGACGTTCGCTGGCTGGCTTCTGGCCCTCGATGCGGCATTGGTGAAATTGCCATTCCTGAGAACGAGCCGGGCAGTTCGATTATGCCAGGTAAAGTGAACCCGACCCAGTGCGAGGCGCTGACCATGCTCTGCTGTCAGGTGATGGGCAACGATGTGGCTATCAATATGGGCGGGGCGTCGGGAAATTTCGAGCTTAACGTCTATCGCCCGATGGTTATCCATAATTTCCTGCAATCGGTACGCCTGCTGGCGGATGGGATGGAAAGCTTTAATGCGCACTGTGCGGTCGGTATTGAGCCAAACCGTGAGCGTATTAATCAACTGCTCAATGAATCGCTGATGCTGGTTACCGCGCTCAATACGCACATCGGCTATGACAAAGCGGCGGAGATCGCCAAAAAAGCGCACAAGGAAGGGCTGACCTTAAAAGCCTCCGTCCTGGCGCTGGGGTATCTCACTGAAGCCGAGTTTGATAGCTGGGTGCGCCCGGAACTGATGGTGGGCAGCATGAAGCCAGGCCGTTAATCCGCCACATACAGGTGCAACCGGGGGATGATAAGTCGCAACGGTTGCGCCTGAGGCTTAAAGCGGTGCTGAACATTGTCCGCATCGTAATTCAGTAGTTCGCCGATATCCGGCACGGTCATGCCTTTATCGGTATTGATCAGCGCGATAAGCGGCGTCGGACAGGCGTGCTGAACCTGTTTCTGCTGCCCTTTGTACCAGACGCGGGCAATCGGCTGTACCTTCACCGGTCTTTTAATCTTCAGCCGTGCCTGTTGCGGCAGGGCGGCGATATCCTGATATTCGCGCTCCAGCCTGGCCTGCCACTCTTCGCGCGTCCAGGGATGCACGCTGCGCGGCGTGTTCAGGCTTTTCTCCAGTTGCGCCAGCACCTCATCCCGGCGCAAATTCTTAATAATGTGCTTGTTGGCCCAGCCAAAACGGAGGGTAGCGGGATTCTTGATCACCGTTAACGCGCGGTAGGCATTCAACGTGATAAGACCGGGCAGATGGCGATGCACCCACTCAAAACGCGCCGCTGACGGCAATCCTGATTCCACCGTCACAATACGCTCAAATGTCGTTTTTAACTGATTGATGTGCTGGATCTGGTTTTCCAGCGCGGCCTGCGTGGCATCATCAACCTGATAGCACAATACGCCGGGCAGGCGAACCGCCGCTTTGCTGCTGCGATTTTCAGACTGTTGCTGAATAAACAGGTGGCGATAGTGGCGCAGCGCCAGCGATTCGGCCTCTTTTCCCAGATGCTGCTCCACCGCAATGGTCGCCAGAGGGTTGTGCTCCGCCTCTTTGGTCACTTCGGGGAGGGAGAAGACGCGGGCAATCAGCAGCGGTTGCTGTTCGAGATTTTCTGTCAGGGTTGCCAGGGCGTGTTCTGTCTGGCGAAAAGTACCATTCAGGCGTTCGACAAGATCGTAACGGGCCATATCACCACCATTTCAGTGTCGCAGAAAGAAGGATATTAGTTACAACATACTTACTGTATATCACATCATACCCAGCCTGACCATCGTGCGCTATGCGTCAGGCAGGGGGAAATTCGGGGATGTTGTGCCAGACGGGCCAGCTGAAGGTGAATCTGGCGCCGCCCAGTTCACTTTCGCGACAGTTTACCGTTCCGCCCATCGCCAGAGCGATGGAGCGCACGATGGCTAACCCCAGCCCGCAGCCTCCGGTAGCGCGGTCGCGGCTGGGATCGAGGCGCACAAAGGGTTCGAACACATGTTCGCGCGCGTCTGGCGCGATGCCGGGGCCGTCGTCTTCAACAATCAGGGTCGCCTGATTGCCGCTTAATAACAGGCTGGCCTGAACGGTGGAATGGGAATAACGCAGCGCGTTATTGAGCAGATTATCCAGCACACGCTCCATTAGCCGCATATCCAGCGCGCCGTAATCGCCAGGCGTAAGCTGGCTGAGCCGCACCGTGCGTCCGGGGTTGACGCTCTGTACGTCTTCCAGGTGGCTCGCCAGCCACACGGGGAGGTCGGGAACGGTGAGCGTTAACGCAGTCTGCGGCCTGTCCAGCCGCGCATAGGTCAGTAGCTCTTCGATTAACGCTTCCAGTTGGCCGATATCGCGATTCAGCGCCTGCGACTCCTGTGCGCTGAGATTTTCACTCATCTCCAGCCGGTAACGCAGACGCACCAGCGGCGTACGCAGTTCGTGGGCAATGCCGTCAATAAGCTGTTTTTTACTGGCGATCAGCGCGTTGATGTTATCCGCCATCTGGTTAAAGGCGATGCCGAGACGTTCAAAACTGGAACCGTTGTCGAAGTGAAGGCGCTCTGCGAGGTGCCCTTCGCCAAAACGCTGAGCGGCGGCCTCCAGGCGCAGCATCTCCTGCCAGTGCGGGCGCATCCAGATAAACACCGGGAAGGCGAGGGAGATGGCGATAAAGGCCATCAGCGCGATATCCAGTAGCCGCATCTGGTGAAGAAAATAGAGATAAGGAACCGGCCCGACGGCCAGCACGTAATGGCTGCGGGGGATGCGCTGAATAAACGTATACTGATCGTCCAGCGCGACAATGTCGCCTTCGCGCAGCCGCTGTGTGGTAAGCGCGTCGAGTTTGTATTTATTGAGCGGCTCTACGCGCAAATCGAAAGAGAGATTAAGATCCATCTCTTTGAGGGTTTTCCCCCAGTCGCGCGGAGGGATCTCCCGCAATTCGCTGCGCATTAAGTACAGCGAGCTTTTCATCAAATCATCCAGCGACTGTCTGCCTGCGCGTTCTGCGGTGAACTTATACACCAGCCCGACCAACAGGGTCATGACCAGAAAGCAGACAAACAGCAGCAGATAAAACTGAACGAACAGTTTTTTCATTGATGCACCCGGTTAATCACGCTGACTCTCTTCCCACGCATGGGGGGCAAACAGATACCCTTTGTTGCGAACCGTTTTGATTCGATAGGGCTCGGTGGCGTTATCCTGCAATTTCTTACGCAGCCTTGAGATAGCGACATCCACGCTGCGGTCCATGCCGTCGTAGCTGACGCCGCGCAAGTTTTTTAGCAGCGCGTCGCGATCCATAATCTGCCCGGCATGGGTTGCCAGTTCCCAGAGTAATTCGAAATCGGCGGTGGAAAGCGAAACCGGTTCGCCGGAGAGTGCGACTGAACGATTGACCGGGTCAATAATCAACGCGCCAAAACGCAGCGTTTTATGCGGGGTCATTGCCGTATCCTGAATGCCTTTTGCCTGCGCGGTGAGTTCATTCTGCCGTAAATGCAGGCGCAGACGGGCGAGGAGCACGGCAGGGGGCGTGGTTTTCAGGATGTAGTCACAGGCGCCCATTTCCAGCGCCAGGATGTGGTTCATGTCGCTGTCCAGCGAGGTCAGCAGGACAATCGGCCCTTGCCAGCGGCCTCGCAAATCGCGGCAAATGGTCATGCCGTCTTTGCCCGGCAGCATGATATCCAGTAACACCAGGTCGGGTTGCGTGCGAAGGATCGTCTCTTCAGCCAGATCGCCGTGAGGTTCAATCAGCACCTCAATATCGTGTTTCGCCAGATAAGCAGCAATCAGCGAGCCAACTTCAGGGTCATCCTCAACAAATACGATGGTGTTCATAACGTTCATTACGCGGAGAAAACGCCAACATACACCGCCTCCGTTTTCCCTTCCATTAATCTTTTCTAAACGAGAGCGCTTCCGTTATGCTACAGCCTCAATGTTATTGATGTGTTAAGGCATCGAAATGGGACTCGTGATAAAAGCCGCGCTGGGTGCGCTGGTGGTGGTATTGATTGGTTTGCTGGCAAAAACAAAAAATTACTATATCGCCGGATTAATTCCGCTTTTTCCGACATTTGCACTGATTGCCCACTATATTGTCGCCAGTGAGCGCGGAATTGACGCGTTACGCACGACCATTGTATTCAGTATGTGGTCGATCATCCCTTATTTTGTCTACCTCGCCACGCTTTGGTATTTCACCGGTTTTCTGCGTTTGCCCGTTGCGCTCGGTGGGGCGGTGGTATGCTGGGGCCTGAGCGCATGGCTGCTGATATTTTGCTGGATCAAACTGCATTAACGCAGGTGCCGGCCGCCATCCACGGCGAAACTGCGGCCGGTAACGAAGCAGCTGGTGAGAAGGTAATCCACCAGGTCGATTACTTCTTTCTCGCCGGGCGCTGTCTTCATCAGGGATTTATTGAGCGCCTGCTGACGGTACTCGGCACCGTCGTTTTCGTTAAACAGGATCAGCGACGGGGCGATGGCGTTGACTTTCACTTCCGGGGCCAGTTTGCGGGCAAAGGAGCGGGTCATATTATCCAGCGCCGCTTTACTGGCGGCATAGGCGATGTGTTTGTCGCTGCCGCGTTCCACAACATAGTCCGTAAAATGGATGATATCGGTGGCCGCATGTCCGTGGCCGCGCAACAGTCTTTCCAGCGCATGGTTTAACAGATAGGGCGTATTGACGTGAATCTGCATCATGCATGCCAGCACGTCAGAGAGCGGGGTGCCAGGCGCCTCGGCCATCCAGGCACTGGCGTTATGCAAAATAGCCCGCAGGCCTGGCGTATGGGTTTTTATCTTCTCAGCAAATGCCAGGACGCCGTCATCGGTGGAAAAATCGGCCTGAATGCACAGCGCGCCCGCTTGCGTCAGGCCGTCGATGGCCGGATAGTGCGTCCGGTAGCTGACAATCACCGGCTGTTTTTGATTGAGAAAGTGCCACGCGAGCGCGAGACCGATGCGGCGGCCTCCTCCCGTGATAAGGATGGGCAAGGGCTGGTTTTTACCCATTGTAGTCTCCTTTGGCATCAAACAATGGGGCGACGATTACCCCACCAACATCCACGTAGCCGGAACAGCGGCGATGAGTAGCAGACCGATCAACATCACTTCCTGACGATTCAGGACATTATCGTGCGTATGCGTCTTGCGTGCGTAGAGGAAAACTAACAATCCCGGCGCATACAGTACCACCGACAGCAACAGGTGCATCGGGCCGGACGCATACAATAACCATAAGCCATAAATGCAGGCCCCGACACCTACCGCCTGATGAAGAGGGCGCGCGGCGATTTTCAGCAGGAACGCGCCGACCAGGAAATAGGGTACCAGAATCATCTCTGAAGCAATCGTCAACAGCGTGTTGTAGTCCGAACCTGTGAGCCAGATCAGCACCAGGCAGATCTGAACGCACGCGTTGGTGAGCCACAGCGAAGCCGATGGCGCGCCTTGCGCATTCTGGCGGGCGAAAATGCGCGGGAAGGCTTTATGCGTTGAGGCCAGAAACGGCACTTCCGCCGCCATAATGGTCCAGCTCAGATAAGCGCCGCAGACTGAAACGATAAGACCCGCCGCGATAATGATTTCGCCCCACGGCCCCATCATTTTCACCATCAAACCCGCCATTGACGGATTGCGAATCTCCGCCAGTTCCGGGCGGGCGACGACGCCTAAAGAGAGCAGCGTCACCAGCAGGTAGACGCCCAATGCGGCGAGAACCGCCAGCAGCGTCGCACGTCCGACATCACGCTTATTTCTCGCCCGGGCGGAGACGACAACCGCGCCTTCCACGCCGATAAACACCCACAGCGTGATGAGCATCGTGTTTTTAACCTGCTCCCAGACGGGAACGCCCAGCGCCAGACCGGTGAAATCCAGGCTGAACGTATCGAGCTTAAACATGATGATAGCCAGGACGATGAACAACCCCAGCGGCAACAGCTTCGCCAGCGTCGCGACCAGGTTGATGCTGGCGGCGGTTTGCACACCGCGCAGCACCAGAAAATGCACCACCCAAAGCAGCACTGACGCGCCGATGATGGACTGCCAGGTATTGCCGTCGCCAAACAGGCGGAGTTCCGGCGTATCGGTAAAGAAGCTCAGGGCAGAAAAAACGATAACCAGATAAGAGACGTTGGCGATAACGGCACAGAGCCAGTATCCCCAGGCGGAGCAGAAACCGATCAGTTCGCCGAAACCTTCGCGCGCGTAGGTGAAAATTCCGCCATCCAGTTCCGGGCGAACGCGCGTCAGGATCAGCATAGCGAAAGCCAGCAGCAGTATCCCGACGCCCGTAATCGCCCAGCCAATCAGCAGCGCTGCCGGGCTGGCCACCGCTGCCATGTTCTGTGGCAGACTAAACACACCTGCGCCAAGCATTGAGCTTAAAACCAGCGCAGTCAGCGCGCTCAGTCCCAGTTTCTTTTCCATCGGTATCCAGTTATAAAAACGAGAGTGGGAGAATAATTATTTTGGCAAAACGCATAAAAATGGTGAAAGCCACTAAGGCGCGGGATTTTACGGAGAGAAGAGACCGCATGCAATGATCTCTGAAACATTTGTGACTAAAAATGCTAAAGGCGGGTAGATTTCACATAGGGCAGCATCGTATTGGCGCCTGATGGCGCTACGCTCATCAGGCCTACTAACACGTAGGCCGGATAAGATGCCTGGTCTCGCCATCAGGCGTTATGACAACACCGGATGGCGGGAGCGTACTTTACTTATACAGGTCGGCGCTGATCGTCATGTTGTTACCACGTTCCTGCCACTGGCGGGTAATGTGATAATATTTCGCGCCTTTCTTCGCCGCACGCTTGGCAACCTGGTAGGAGACTTCCGTCATGTTGCCGTAGTTGCCGGTGAATTTGATGCTGTCAAACGGCACCATCATCGCAGCGGTCGCTTTGTTCAGCTCTTCGACTTTCGTTCCGTCAGGAAGAGTGACAGTGTAACGTCCACCTTTTGAGGATTGCGTTTCGAAGAAGCGTCCGACTTCAGCGCTTGGAGAAGCGGTCGTCGCGACGCCCGGAATCTCCACTTTCTTCGCCGCTTCACCGCCGGCGGCCAGCGCTGCGCGACCCGCATCGGAATCAGCAGGAATAACGTCCGGGCTCTGGACGACGCGTTTCTTCGCATCTTCTTTATAGATAAACGCGGTAATACGCTGGTTGCCGCCCTGGTTGGCATCGACCTGACGCACAATGTAGAACGAGTAGGCGCCTTTCGCTTTTGCTGCTTTGGTGATGGCGTCATTCACTTCCGGCTGGCTACGGTAGAAACCCTGCACCGTTACGGTGTCGTAAGGTTCCAGCAGCACGGCCTGATCTTTCGGTAATTCGACGATACCGTTAATTACACGGTTTTGAGGCGCGTCGGATTTTGGCGCGTCTGATTTATAAACGTCAGCCACGACACGCCAGTTACCGCTGTTGCCAAAATCGGACGTATCAACAATATAAAAAGAGGCTGCACCTTCTTTATCTGCGCGGCGGGATACGGCATTTACCGCATCGCCAATGGCATTAAAACGCCCGGTGACCACAATGCGGTCATAAGGTTTTAGTGCTGCCGCTTGCTCCGGCGTCAGTTCTGTCGCTGCATTTACGGAAAAAGCAGTCGCAGAAAGCAGTGCGGACGCCAGGAGAGTGTTCTTAAGCTTCATAAAAATAATCCTTCGCCTTGCGCAAACCAGGTACTGGTATTGTTATTGACTAGAAACGTGGCTGATTATTGCATTTAAACCCTGCAAATGTCTGCGTCATTTTTCACTCATCGTACCGCCTGAAGTGACAAGAATGATAACATTTGGTGATATGTCTAAAAAACAGGCGCTTGACCGGCAAAACTGATAAAGCATACGCATTTTATAAGTTAATTTAATGTTAAACGATTGAATGTCGATGGCGCTAAATCATGTTTTGCCGCTTCGCTTGAGCGAATTATCGGTCACTGAAGGTGATTTCAAGGTCATTATTCCTGTTTGTGGGCTGAATCGTTCATATTTTGCAAATTTCATAATAAATACTGTTTTTTGGCGCTAGATCACAGGCGCTATTTTCAGTAGGTTATAGAGAGTTTGTTACTGTTTTATTTTTCCGGGGTAGCACTTACCTCTTACGCAGGCGTGCGTATGCATCCTGCGATCACTGACAAACCATCATCAAAAAAACCGATGGAAGGGAACATTATGCGAATTGGCATACCAAAAGAGCGGTTAACCAATGAAACCCGAGTCGCAGCAACGCCAAAAACGGTTGAGCAACTGCTGAAACTGGGTTTTACCGTCGCGGTTGAAAGCGGCGCGGGTCAACTGGCAAGTTTTGACGATAAGGCATTTACAGAAGCGGGCGCAGAAATTGTAGAGGGAAATGCGGTCTGGCAGTCAGAGATCATCCTGAAGGTCAATGCGCCGGAAGACGATGAAATTCCTTTACTGAATGCGGGTACGACGCTGGTGAGTTTCCTCTGGCCGGCGCAGAATCCTGAGCTATTGCAAAAACTCGCGGAACGCAATGTAACCGTGATGGCGATGGACTCCGTGCCGCGTATTTCGCGCGCGCAGTCGCTGGATGCTCTGAGCTCAATGGCCAACATCGCCGGTTATCGCGCGATTGTGGAAGCCGCACATGAATTTGGTCGTTTCTTTACCGGGCAAATTACCGCTGCGGGCAAAGTGCCGCCAGCGAAAGTGATGGTGATTGGCGCGGGCGTCGCAGGTCTGGCGGCCATTGGCGCGGCAAACAGCCTTGGCGCCATTGTACGTGCGTTTGATACCCGTCCAGAGGTAAAAGAACAGGTTCAGAGTATGGGCGCTGAATTCCTCGAACTGGATTTTAAAGAGGAAGCGGGCAGCGGCGATGGCTATGCCAAAGTGATGTCCGAAGCGTTTATTAAAGCGGAAATGGAACTCTTTGCCGCGCAGGCGAAAGAGGTCGATATTATCGTCACGACCGCGCTAATCCCGGGTAAACCTGCGCCGACGCTGATCACGCGCGAGATGGTTGATTCCATGAAGTCCGGCAGCGTGATTGTCGATCTGGCCGCGCAAAACGGCGGTAACTGTGAATACACCATCGCCGGTCAGGTGACCACGACCGACAATGGCGTGAAGGTTATCGGTTACACCGATCTGCCGGGTCGTCTGCCGACGCAATCCTCCCAGCTTTACGGCACCAACCTGGTCAACTTGCTCAAACTGCTGTGCAAAGAGAAAGACGGCAATATCGACGTCGACTTTGACGACGTGGTTGTGCGCGGCGTAACGGTCGTGCGTGACGGTGAAATTACCTGGCCCGCGCCGCCGATTCAGGTGTCTGCTCAGCCGCAGGCTGCGCCGCAAGCGGCTCCCGCGCCGAAAGAAGCGGAAAAACCGGCTTCACCGTGGCGTAAATATGCGCTGATGGCGCTGGCGATCATTCTGTTTGGTTGGCTGGCTGACGTGGCGCCGAAAGAGTTCCTCGGCCACTTCACCGTTTTCGCACTTGCTTGCGTGGTGGGTTACTACGTGGTGTGGAACGTTTCGCACGCGCTGCATACGCCGTTGATGTCTGTGACTAACGCCATCTCAGGGATTATCGTTGTCGGGGCATTGTTACAGATTGGCCAGGGAGGCTGGGTGAGTTTCCTGAGCTTTATCGCGGTGCTTATCGCCAGCATTAATATTTTCGGTGGCTTCACCGTGACTCAGCGTATGCTGAAAATGTTCAGGAAAAACTAAGGGGTAACACATGTCTGGAGGATTAGTTACAGCTGCATACATTGTTGCCGCGATCCTGTTTATCTTCAGTCTGGCCGGGCTCTCTAAGCATGAGACGTCCCGACAGGGTAACAACTTTGGTATCGCCGGGATGGCGATTGCGCTGGTGGCGACGATCTTCGGCCCGGATACCGGCAACGTTGCCTGGATTCTGGTGGCGATGATTATCGGTGGGGCGATCGGTATCCGTCTGGCGAAACGCGTTGAAATGACCGAAATGCCGGAGCTGGTGGCGATTCTGCACAGCTTTGTCGGCCTGGCGGCGGTACTGGTGGGCTTTAACAGCTACCTGTACCACGAGGCGGGTCTGGAACCGATTCTGGTGAATATTCACCTGACGGAAGTGTTCCTCGGCATCTTCATTGGCGCGGTTACCTTCACCGGTTCCGTGGTGGCGTTTGGCAAGCTGTGCGGTAAGATTTCGTCCAAACCGCTGATGCTGCCGAATCGTCACAAAATGAACCTGGCGGCGCTGGTGGTTTCTTTCCTGCTGTTGGTGGTGTTTGTACGTACCGAAAGCGTTGGCTTGCAGGTTCTGGCGCTGCTGGTGATGACCATTATTGCGCTGGCTTTCGGCTGGCACCTGGTGGCGTCCATTGGCGGGGCGGATATGCCGGTTGTGGTATCCATGCTGAACTCCTATTCCGGTTGGGCAGCGGCGGCGG
This sequence comes from Citrobacter sp. CK180, assembly GCF_030333655.1. Classification (NCBI taxonomy): domain Bacteria; kingdom Pseudomonadati; phylum Pseudomonadota; class Gammaproteobacteria; order Enterobacterales; family Enterobacteriaceae; genus Citrobacter; species Citrobacter sp. CK180. The sequence continues at coordinate 112,539 of NZ_JAOWFM010000032.1, forward strand.
CAGGCTTTATGCTGGGCAACGACCTGCTGATCGTCACCGGCGCGCTGGTCGGTTCTTCGGGTGCGATTCTGTCTTACATCATGTGTAAGGCGATGAACCGCTCTTTCATCAGCGTTATCGCGGGTGGTTTCGGCAGCGATGGATCTTCTACTGGCGACGATCAGGTCGCGGGCGAACACCGTGAGATCACGGCGGAAGATACGGCTGACATGCTGAAAAATTCGCACTCGGTCATCATTACCCCTGGCTATGGCATGGCGGTTGCGCAGGCGCAGTACCCGGTGGCGGAAATCACCGAGAAACTGCGCGCGCGCGGTATCAAGGTGCGTTTTGGCATCCACCCGGTTGCGGGGCGCTTGCCTGGTCACATGAACGTACTGCTGGCGGAAGCGAAAGTGCCGTATGACATCGTGCTGGAAATGGACGAAATCAACGACGACTTCGCTGACACCGATACGGTGCTGGTTATCGGCGCGAACGACACGGTGAACCCGGCGGCGCAGGACGATCCGCGTAGCCCGATTGCCGGTATGCCGGTTCTGGAAGTCTGGAAAGCGCAAAACGTTATCGTGTTTAAACGCTCGATGAATACCGGCTATGCCGGGGTGCAGAACCCGCTGTTCTTTAAAGACAACACGCATATGCTGTTTGGCGATGCGAAAGCCAGCGTGGATGCGATTCTGAAAGCGCTTTAATCTTTACCGGCGCAAGTCTAAAACGGCCTCTCAGGAGGCCGTTTTTGCATCTGAAGAGATCAGGTTTTATTCAAGTCACTGAGCAGGACGGCAATGCTTTGCCCGCCGGAGGTTTGCTCCAGCGCGATTTTAACGATGATCGTCAACGGCACGGAAAGCAGCATGCCGACAGGGCCTAATAACCACCCCCAGAAGATCAGGGAGAGAAAAACCACCAGCGTGGAAAGGCCCAATCCACGCCCCATGATTCGGGGCTCAAGGATGTTCCCGAACACCAGATTGATAATCAGATACCCCGTCAGCACCACCAGCGCGTCATAAAGACCGCTGAACACCAGAACCTGCGCAATAGGCGGGATTGCGGCCAGAACCGAGCCAATATTGGGGATATAGTTAAGTGCGAAGGCCAGCAGTCCCCAGACGAATGCGAAACGAACTTCCAGCAGCGCCAGCATTCCCCAGACCACAACGCCCGTGATAATGCTGATCGCCGTTTTCAGCACCAGATAATGCGACACGCTGTCGATTGCGCGCTGAATCGCGGCCATACCTTCAACCGGCCTGGCCATCATCTGCTGGAGTTTACCGGGCAACTGCGGAACTTCCAGTAGCATAAAGACCACGGTTAACAAGAGCAGGAAAATGGATGACATGGCGTTAGACAGCTGCGCCAGCAAATTCGTCACCAGCGTCATGGCAGCATTAGGGTCGATATATTTCACCAGTTCATCCACCGAGACGCCGATGCCCAGGCGCTGTAGCCACGGTTCAATGTTTTTCAGCGGCACAACCAATGATGAGCGGTATTGTGGCAGCGTGCGGGCTAACTCATTTAGCGATGTGCCGAGATAGGCCAGCAGCAACACCATGCCCATCACGATAATCCCGATCAGTATCGATACGGCTAAAACCCGCGGGATGCGGAGCCTGACCATGCGCTGCACCAGCGGACTCAGTACCACCGCAATAAATAACGCCAGAATAAACGGCACAATAATATCGGCAGCGAAGCGAATACCGGTGAGAATGATGACCAGCATTCCCAGCATGATTACGAGTTTCAGGCCGTTAAGCGTGATGATCGGTTTTGCCATGATAATTCCTGAATTTTTGTTCTTACTCTTTATAATAATGTGATTTTTGTCGGGCTGTGCTAACAAAAATCAAACGGCGCGGGTAAAGAAGTGAAAAGGTTTTGAGTTAATTCTAAGGCTGTGGTACAAATCAGACGTGTTTAACTACCGAGGACAATTTTCATCCGCGATGACGAGAAGCAACACTGCGGATAATTGTAATATTATGGACAATATGTTCAGGACGTTTTTTTCTACACAGACCGTACTTCTTCGCACTTCTTCCTCTTTCCTGCTTGCTGGTGAGCAGCACTGGCGCAACGCGCTTTAGTCCCTTACTTCTGCCTGAGCTGGCGTTACGCGCCTGGCTAATTCATTTTATTTTTTGGTTTGCTGCATGCGGCAGGCCCGAAGGACTATATTCTCAAGCAGGAGAAGCACCATGTTTTACTGGATTTTATTAGCCCTTGCCATTGCGGCTGAAATTACCGGAACGCTGTCGATGAAATGGGCAAGCGTAAGCAATGGCAACACGGGTTTTATTTTAATGCTGGTCATGATTACGCTGTCGTATATTTTTCTCTCTTTTGCCGTAAAAAAAATTGCGCTTGGCGTGGCGTATGCCTTGTGGGAAGGCATCGGTATTTTATTTATTACGCTGTTTAGCGTGCTGTTATTTGACGAAGCCTTATCGGCCATGAAAATTGCGGGTCTGGTTACGCTGGTATTCGGGATTGCGCTGATCAAATCGGGTACGCGCAAGCCAGTAAACGCCGCGAAGGAGGCGACGCATGCCGCAGTTTGAGTGGGTTCATGCCGCGTGGCTGGCGATGGCGATCGTTCTGGAAATCGTCGCTAACGTGTTCCTGAAGTTTTCTGACGGCTTTCGTCGCAAGTTCTATGGCATTCTGTCGCTGGCCGCGGTACTGGCGGCCTTTAGCGCGCTCTCTCAGGCGGTAAAAGGCATTGATCTTTCGGTGGCATATGCGTTGTGGGGCGGATTTGGTATCGCCGCCACGCTGGCAGCCGGGTGGGTGCTTTTTGGACAGCGTCTGAACAACAAAGGCTGGGTAGGCGTGGTATTGCTGCTTATCGGCATGATCATGATAAAACTGGCCTGACAGCTATGCTGCCCGTTACGGCGGGCAGCGCACGGGAACCATCATCTATTCCTGAGCCAGCGCTTCCAGCTTGTCGCGAAAGCCGGTGACGGAAATCGCGCGGTTGTCAGCCCGCCAGCGATCTTTTGCCGCCGGAGCGGAACTTTGTACGCCAATCAACTGCCAGCCAGCGTCGGTATGCAGCATTAACGGAGAACCGCTGTCGCCGGGCAGCGTGTCGCACTGGTGAGAGAGCACCGCGTTTTGCGCCCAGCCGGTAATCAGGCAATCCTGATGCGAGTAAAGCGTATCAAGATGATCTTCCGGGTAACCTGACTGCGTCACTTTGCGGTCGGCGGTTTTCAGGGCAGCGGTTAGCGCGGCTTTATCGCCTTCAAATAAGGGCTGTGGAGTAATGCCGGACGGCGGATAACGCAGCACAATCAAACCAAAATCCCACGGCGCGGCGGCCGGAGGGACAATCCAGCCATCGCCATCAGGCTTTAAGCGCTTTCCCAGCGACGGATCGACCCGACCTTCAATACCGTGAATTTCATAACGCCAGAGACCTTTTTGCGATACGAAACGCAAAGCCACGGCTTTATCTGGCTTCCCTTTCGGCGGCGTTAACAAGCAGTGTCCGGCGGTGAGAGCCAGATGAGATGAAATGAGCGTGGCGGTACACAGGTTGCCGCTGGCGGTTTCCAGTTGACCAATAGCGTCCCACGGCGACTGCGTTGGATCTTCAACCTTGACCCGATCGTCATGGTCAAAAAATAACGTTTTGGCTTCACGGGTATCCGTGGTGGTATCAGCCTCATCCGCATGAGCAACGACAGGGGAAAGACAAATTACGCCCAGTAATACCGCAATGGTTTTATACATATCACACTCTGTGTGGGTAATTATGATTATTAAAAGCAAACCCTCAGTGAATACTATAGACGTGACGACAGGAAAGTGGGAGTAAAATCAGATAACTACATTCAGGAAATATAAAAATGCGTGGCAATAAGGGCGCATAATATAAGCATGGTGAGAATCAACTCAAAGCGGTAACGAAACACGTTAACCCTCCGAAGAAACGGCGCTAAACCCGATGATTTAGCGCCGTGTGTTATGGCGCGGGGGAGCGCCATAGAACTCGCCAGTGCCTTATGCCGCCGGTTTAGCTGCCGGTTTAGCCGCAGTATGTTTTACCGCTTTTTTGGTGTGTTTTTTCGCTGCCTGCGCTTTTTGTTCAGGCGCTTTCTGAGTCGCTGCTGCTTTGTGGTGTTTTTTGTGATGCGTGGTTTTTGCCGGTGCGGTTTTAGCGGGTGCCGCAGCCGGAGCCGTCGTGGACGTTGCCGTTTCAGCAGCAAATGCAGCAGAAGACAGACCCATAGCAGCGGCAACAACCAGAGCTAATACTTTTTTCATTCTGATACCCTCGATTTGGTTTTTTATTCAACCCCACTGCGGGGCCGGTGAAATCACTATATCGCTGTAAATCGAGGGCTTCCGTGAGTCATTGGTATCGGCGTGTAACGGTATGTACAACCGGCCCGACAGATTGACGCTATCGGGCAAACAAGAGACATCATGACAAATAGCGTGATTCCAGATGCGCCCGGAAGTAACGGCTGCTCAACGGTTCTCCGGTGGCCTGAGCGATCAGCTGCGCGGTAGTAAAGCGACTGCCGTGCTGCCAGATATTTTGTCGCAGCCAGTCAAACAAGGCGCTGAGATCGCCTTGCGCAATCTGATTATGCAGATCCGGCAATGCGCTATGGGCGGCGCTAAACAGCTGTGCGGCATACATGGCGCCCAGCGTATAAGACGGGAAGTAGCCAAAGCCGCCGTCGGTCCAGTGGATGTCCTGCATACAGCCGTTACGGTAATCTCCCGCGGTTGACAGCCCCAGCCAGGCCTGCATTTTTTCATCCCACAGTGCGGGAATATCATCCACTTCGATGTCGCCGTTAATCAGCGCCTGTTCAATGTCATAGCGCAAGATAACATGGGCAGGATAACTCACTTCGTCGGCATCCACGCGGATAAAGCCCGGTTTCACCCGCTGATTCCAGGCAATGAAATTCGCTTCTTCAAAAGCGGGCTGATCGCCAAAATGACGTTTAACGGCGGGAATGAGCCGTTTGAGGAACGCCGTGCTGCGACCCAGTTGCATCTCGAAAAATAGGCTCTGGGATTCATGGATGGCCGTGGAGCGGGCAAACGCGATCGGCTGACCCTGCCAGGCGTGGGGCAGATTCTGTTCATAGCGGGCGTGCCCCGTTTCGTGGATCACGCCAAAGAGCGCGCTGAGTAATTCATTTTCATCATAGCGCGTGGTGATGCGCACATCTTCCGGCACGCCGCCGCAGAACGGGTGGGCGCTGATGTCCAGCCGACCGGCGTTAAAATCAAACCCTAACTGCGACATGGTTTCCAGTCCCAGTTCACGCTGTAGCGCCGTCGGGAACGGGCCGACCGGCGCAATCAGCGGCTGATGCGACTGTTTTGACACCGCGCGGTTTAACAGATCGGGAAGCCAGGTTTTGACATCAGCAAACAGAACATCCAGTTGGGCGCTGGTCATATCGGGCTCAAAAATATCCAGCAGGGCATCGTAGGGCGAACATCCTTTAGCTTCGGCGCGAAGTTTTGCCTCTTCACGGCTGTATTTCACAACCACTTTCAGATTCTGCGCAAATCCTTGCCAGTCATTCGCCGGACGCTGACTCCGCCAGGCGTGTTCACACCGGCTCCCCGCCAGCGATTTCGCCTCCACCAGTGACTCAGGCAGCAGGGCCGCCTGATGGTGCCGCCTCGCCATTTCACGCAGGTTCGCCTGCTCAACATCGTTCAAATCTTCCTGCCCGGCGGCGGCTATCCACTGCGCAACCTTCGGGTCAGTCAGTAACTGATGTTCCAGCACGTTCAGCTCGGCCAGCGCTTCGCCTCGCGCGGTGCTTCCACCGGGAGGCATCATGGTGAACATATCCCAACTGGCGATAGCGGAGAGATGCGAAAAGCGGGAGAGGCGCTGGAAAGTGCGGGTGAGTTGTTGGTAGTGGTTCTTGTTGGACATTGTTGTGTTCCCGTCGTGTTCTGCGAATGTGAGGAGTTTACCCTGATTCATACATGTTTATGCGCTGATGGCAACGATGGCAGAAATGTTGGTAGGTTGTAAGTGATAATGATACTTCTTATCATAAATGGCGGTGTCGTGAAGCACACTGGTGAAATATTAACAGGGAACAGGGATGCAACAGGAAATCAATAACGCCTATATTGTCAGGACAAAAGCAGTGTCAGGCTGTTTTTCTATGTTTATGCTGATGTTTGGTATTACATTTACGCCACTGTTTTTTACCCGCAGTGCGCAATTAATGGAAAGTGGGTTACTTTTACCGCTGATGTTTGTGCTGGAGTTTCTTATTCTGGTCCCGCTGTATTATCTCTTTTTTAGAAAAAGAGACGGTCTGGGAAAAGGCACATTGAGCGCAAAGTGGTTTGTTATTTTGTTTGGCGCCATTCTGATTATCCAGTTTCTTTTACCTGCTATGTTGGGGATGAGAAAAACAGAAGCGTGGGTCATGACGCAGGTTTCATTGCATAACTACGCTTTCTGGCTGACCAACCTGTCACTGATTTTTCTCGTCCCGGTCTACGAGGAAATCGTCTTCAGAGGGTGTCTGTTCAACGCCTTTCAGTACTGGTTCAATGATAAGGTGTGGGCGACGTCGCTTGTCGTTTCAACGCTGTTTGCGCTGATGCATACGCAATACGCCGATATCAGAACATTATTGATGTTATTTTTAATATCGCAGGTGCTTATTGTCGCCAGAGTCAAATCTAAAGGGTTATTAATGCCTGTTACCCTGCATATATTAATGAATGCGACGGTGATCGGGATACAATATGGCGTTCAGGTCTTATTATCCTCCGGGTGATATTTACGGCATTCGGAAGCGATATCGTCAGTGTTGCCCACCATTACAGGTAGTTTTATCTTCCGGTCTCGCTTTTGGGTATCGCGCGGGGTAAAGTCAAACCTCAACAATAAAAATAAATACACACAGCATGATGAATCCAATTATCTGGGTTATCTTTGCTCTTCTGGCACTGGATGCCGTCAGGGAATTGATGGGGGCTTCTTCCATCCTGGGATTGTGGTAATCCAAAGCGCTGGTTGAGCTGTAAAGAATGCCCGGGCTCGACCCGGGCTTCTCTTTATCAAACGTGCAGACGATGATGCAGGCGGGAGCCAACCAGCAGCGCCAGAAGCAACATCAGCGCGATAAACCCGCCCACACCGTTCCAGCCATAGCTGTGCCAGAATACCCCGCCTAACGTCCCGGCAATGCTGGAACCCAGGTAATAGCTGAAGAGATACAGGGAAGATGCCTGGCCTTTGGCGCGTTTCGCGCGTGGGCCAATCCAGCTGCTTGCCACCGAATGCGCGGCAAAGAATCCGGCGGAGAAGAGCAGCATTCCGGCAAAAATCAGCCATAGCGACGTGAACAGCGTCATTAATAGCCCGAACAACATCACGCCGGTTGAGAACAACATCACCGGGCCGCGACCATAACGCGTCGTCATGGCGCCTGCTTTAGGCGAGCTCCAGGTGCCCGTCAGGTAAGCCACCGATAAAAGCCCCACAATGGCCTGGCTGAGTTCCCAGGGCGAAAGCATCAACCGATAGCCGATATAGTTAAATAGCGTGACAAACGACCCCATTAACAAAAAGCCTTCTGCGAATAACAGCGGCAGGCCCCTGTCGCGCCAGTGAAGGCGGAAGTTGATGAACAGCGTTTTGGGGCGTAATGAAGTCGGTCGGAAATGGCGGGATTCCGGCAAGATTTTCCAGAACATCAATGCGGACGCCAGCGCGAAACAGCCGATCGCCGCCAGTGCGATGCGCCAGTTAAAAAAGTCGGTAAATACGCCGCTGATCAGACGCCCGCTCATGCCGCCAATCGAGTTGCCGCTAATGTACAACCCCATTGAGAAGGCGACGAAACTAGGATGGATCTCTTCACTTAAATAGGTCATGCCTACCGCAGCGACGCCGCTCAACGACAGGCCTATCAGCGCGCGCATGATTAAAATGCCATGCCAGCTGGTCATCATGGTGGAAAGCAGCGTACAGCAGGAGGCCAGCAGCAGCGCCGTCACCATTACAGGTTTGCGGCCGATCGCGTCGGACAACGGGCCGGTAAACAGCAGCCCGATGGCTAACATGCCGGTGGAGATGGAAAGCGAGATACTGCTGCTGGCGGGAGAGACGCCAAATTCATGGGACAACACAGGCAGTATCGGTTGTACGCAATAGAGAAGGGCGAACGTCGCCAGCCCGGCGGAGAATAGCGCCAGCGTAACGCGCATAAACTGGGATGTACCACGTTTTATATATTGAACCGGCTGGGAAATAATATGTTCATCAACATCGCTCGCCGTTGCGGTGTCGACAGCAGTAATACGACTCACTTGAAATCCTTGCTCAACATCCCCGTGATTATGGTGACGGGTATGACCTCAGTGCTAAGAGTAGGAAAATCAAAATATTCTGTCTAATATATTAATAATCTCAAATAATATTTATAAAATATGAATATTGAACTTCGTCATCTACGTTACTTTGTGGCGGTTGCGGAAGAGTTGCATTTTGGCCGGGCGGCTGCGCGGCTGAACATCTCTCAACCTCCGCTAAGCCAGCAGATCCAGACCCTTGAACAGCAGATTGGCGCGCGGCTGCTGGCGCGAACCAACCGGAGCGTTGCGCTGACGGCGGCGGGTAAGCAGTTTCTGGCAGACAGTCGGCAGATCCTTGGGCTGGTGAATGAGGCCGCCGCCCGCGCGGAACGCTTGCATCAGGGGGAGACCGGCGAGCTGCGCATTGGCTTCACCTCATCCGCGCCGTTTATTAAAGCCGTCTCGGATACGCTGTCTCTGTTTCGCCAGGACTACCCGGATGTGCATATGCAGACCCGTGAAATGAACACCCGCGAGCAGATTGCGCCGCTTAATGAAGGCGCGCTGGATATGGGGTTACTGCGCAATACCTCATTGCCGGATACGCTGGACTGGGAAGTGATTCTGCATGAACCGCTGCTGGCGATGATCCCCCGTGAACATCCGATGGCGCAAAAGCCGGTCGTGACGCTGGCGGAGCTGGCGAAAGAACCGTTTGTCTTTTTTGATCCGCATGTCGGAACGGGGTTGTATGACGATATTCTCGGCCTGATGCGCCGTTACCATCTCACTCCGGCGATCACTCAGGAGGTTGGAGAGGCGATGACAATTATCGGGCTGGTAGCCGCAGGACTGGGGGTGTCGATCCTGCCCGCCTCGTTTAAACGGGTACAGCTTGATGAAATGCGTTGGGTGCCCATTGCCGAAGCGGACGCCGTGTCGGAAATGTGGCTGGTATGGCCGAAACATCATGAACAAAGTCACGCTGCGCAACGATTTCGCCATCAACTTTTAACGGCCGCAAAGCGCGCTTAATTTAGTTTAAAAAGGGATGAAAATGTGCAGTAAATCACACGGCTAAGTAAAAAGTTGACGACAACTATTGAAGTCATTCACCATAGCCCACAGATTATTTCGGAGCGCGAAAATAAAGGGAGTCAGAGGTGGTTGCTGATAGTCAGCCAGGGCATATCGATCAAATCAAGCAGACCAATGCTGGCGCGGTATATCGCCTGATTGATCAGCTGGGCCCCGTGTCGCGAATTGATCTTTCTCGTCTGGCGCAACTGGCGCCTGCCAGTATCACTAAAATTGTTCGCGAAATGCTCGAAGCGCATTTAGTTCAGGAGCTGGAGATCAAAGAGGCGGGAAGCCGAGGTCGCCCGGCGGTCGGGTTGGTGGTGGAAACCGAGGCCTGGCACTATTTGTCTATTCGTATCAGCCGTGGCGAGATTTTTCTCGCCCTGCGTGACCTGAGCAGCAAGCTGGTGGTGGAGGAGTGCCTTGAGCTACCGCTGGTTTCTGAGACTCCGCTGCTTGAACGCATCATTTTTATGGTCGATCAGTTTTTTATCCGTCACCAGCAAAAACTCGAACGCCTGACCTCTATCGCCATCACCTTACCCGGTATTATTGATACTGAGAATGGCATTGTGCACCGCATGCCGTTTTACGACGATGTCAAAGAGATGCCGCTGGGGGAAACCCTCGAACACCACACCGGCGTACCGGTCTACATTCAGCATGATATCAGCGCCTGGACGATGGCCGAGGCACTTTTTGGCGCATCGCGCGGCGCGCGTGATGTTATTCAGGTGGTGATTGATCACAACGTTGGGGCTGGCGTGATTACCGACGGCCACTTACTGCATGCGGGCAGCAGCAGCCTGGTGGAGATCGGCCATACGCAGGTTGACCCCTACGGTAAACGTTGTTACTGCGGGAACCACGGCTGTCTGGAAACGATCGCCAGCGTGGACAGCGTGCTTGAACTGGCGCAGCTGCGACTCAATCAGTCAATGAGTTCTTCGCTGCACGGGCAGCCGCTGACGGTGGATTCGCTGTGCCAGGCGGCGGTGCAGGGGGATTTGCTGGCGAAAGATATCATTAGCGGCGTCGGGATGCATGTTGGCCGCATTCTGGCGATCATGGTGAATTTATTTAATCCGCAAAAAATTCTGATCGGTTCGCCGCTGAGCAAAGCGGCGGAAATCCTTTTTCCGGCAATTGCGGACAGCATCCGTCAACAGGCGCTGCCGGCGTATAGCAAACATATCGCCGTCGAAAGCACGCAGTTTTCCAATCAAGGGACAATGGCGGGCGCCGCACTGGTAAAAGACGCGATGTATAACGGTTCTTTGTTGATTCGTCTATTACAGGGTTAACATTTTTTAACTGTCGTACGAAAATTTGCGCTAACGCAAGCTGATCGCGATTGTCATACCTTAGACTTTCTCCACTGTATTATTTTCCTGGCTTATATTTTCGAAGCATAACGGTGGAGTTAGTGATGCTGAAGCGTTTCTTTATTACAGGTACAGACACTTCTGTTGGGAAGACAGTGGTTTCCCGCGCATTACTACAAGCGTTAGCGTCAGGGAACAAAAGCGTCGCAGGTTATAAACCCGTTGCGAAAGGCAGCAAAGAGACGCCGGAAGGCATGCGCAATAAAGATGCGCTGGTGTTGCAGAGCGTCTCTTCTATTGAGCTGCCTTATGAGGCGATCAATCCGATTGCGCTGAGCGAAGACGAAAGCAGCGTGGCGCATAGCTGTCCGATCAATTACACCCTGTTATCTAACGGGCTTGCCAGCCTGAGCGAAAAGGTTGACCACGTCGTGGTGGAAGGCACCGGCGGCTGGCGCAGCCTGATGAACGACCTGCGTCCGTTATCTGAATGGGTCGTGCAGGAGCAGTTACCGGTGCTGATGGTGGTGGGGATTCAGGAAGGCTGCATTAACCATGCGCTGCTGACCGCACAGGCTATCGCCAATGACGGATTACCGCTGATCGGCTGGGTGGCGAACCGCATCAATCCCGGACTGGCGCATTATGCCGAAATCATTGATGTGTTAAGCAAAAAACTGCCTGCGCCGCTGATTGGCGAACTGCCTTATTTGCCGCGTGCCGAACAACGCGAGCTGGGGCAATATATCCGTCTGTCAATGCTCGGCAGTGTGCTGTCGGTAGACCGAGTCCTCGCGTAACGTTCGCGATAAGACCGACGCCACTACGCAGGCAATCAGTAATCCGGGGAGTAGTCGATACTCCCCGGTCATTTCACAGATCATCAGCGTCGACATCATCGGCGCGTGTGTTGTTGCCGCCAGCAGCGTCGCCATTCCTGTTAATCCCAGCAATATTGCCATCTCATCCGCTCCCGGAAGCCAGAATCCCCACATCCGACCGTATAACATACCAATCGACAAGCCGATGAACAGCGTGGGGGTAAAGACGCCGCCGGGCGCACCGGAACCGCTGCTGGCGAGTACGGCGAGTAATTTGCAGATGAAGATCCCGGCGATCACGGAGAGCAGCGGCGGAGAGAGCAAAAATGACTGCACGACGCTGTAGCCATTTCCCCAGACGGCCGGCGTCAGCAGGGATAACAAGCCAACGATGAATCCGCCCAGCGCCAGTTGCCACGGAGGCGATAATTTCAGCCGAATAAAACCGTTATGAGTGGTGGTCATTAACCACATAAACAGCGGCCCGCAGACGCCAGCCACCAGCCCGGTGCTGATAATCATCGCATATTCCCGCACATGTAAATCCAGTGACAGGTGAACCGTATAGAGCAGGGCATTACCGCCGCTGAGCAAATGGGTGGTCAGTAATGCCACGACGGCGGAAATCACAACGGGGCCCAGCGACGCCAGCATCAGCGTGCCAAACAGGATTTCCGCGATAAAGAGGCTGCCCGCCAGCGGGGCGTGATACGCGCTGGCCATCCCTGCCGCAGCGCCGCAGGCGATCCACAATTTCCACTCTTCACGCGGGGTGCAACGCTGAGCAAAACAGGATGCCGCCAGCGCTGCCAGTAAGATCATGGCCCCTTCGCGCCCGATGGCGCTACCGCTGGCGACGACCAGCAGCGAAGCAAGGGACTTCACCAGACTTGCCCCGTAATCGAATTGCCCATCTGTTTGCAGGGCTTCCATGTAGTCGGTGGGGGCATGGGGGCGTTGTTGATTCATTTTCTGCCAGCCCCAGAGCAGCGCACCTGCCGCGAGGCCGCCCACTGCGGGGGTGATCAGCCGTCGCCAGGGAGAAAGGTTTGTCGCGGCATTCACCAGGCTTCCCGTATCGTTACGTAAAAAAAGCCATTCCAGCACCAGCATGGCGTGACGAAACCCGGCTACCGCCAGTGCGGCAAGGATGCCAATTATTGTCGCGATTAACAGGCGGCGAAACATCGCTCGCAGGTCAGGGTATGTATGTAGGCGGTGCATGGGCAGACCACACAGGCATTTTCAGGAGTGTCTATTTTGCGGGTAAACAGCGCGGGACGCAAAAGCACTGCGTGCGCAGGGGGAACTGCCCGATGGCGCTTCGCTTACCGGGCCGACAAGAATGTGCTCCGTAGGCCAGGTAAAGCGTAGCTGTCATCCGGCGTTTAGCTACTTTCGTGAATATTCAGCGCCCGACGGGTACGGCCTGAACTGAGATAATCGGCAATGTAATCCTGCGAGATTTCGCCGTTATAGCGTCCTTCCTCATCGACAATGGGCATCCAGCTGGTGTTACTCTCGTACAGTTTCGACAGCACAATACGCAGGTTGTCTTCCGCTTTTCCGGTGACGCGAAACGGGTGGATTATATCCGCGCAGGTGCCGTTGGCGTTCCTGGCTTCACGACGCTTCACAAAGCCAAGCGGCTTGCCGTCGCTATCGACAACGGTGATCGCGCGAATATCATTATCGTCCATGATGCCGAACGCCTCTGCCAGCGAGGTGGCGGCGCGGGCGGTCAGGGTGGGTTGTTGGTCGGTTACGTCGCCCGCCGAAACCAGCAGAAGACGTTTTAGCGTACGATCCTGACCGACAAATGAGCCGACGAATTCATTCGCCGGTTTTGCCAGCAATTCATCCGGGCTGGCGCACTGTATAATGCGGCCCTGGCGGAATACGGCAATCCTGTCGCCCAGCTTCAGCGCTTCATCGATATCATGGCTGACCAGCATCACCGTCTTTTTCAGCGCCCGCTGCATATCAAGAAACTGATTCTGAATCACCTCGCGGTTAATCGGGTCCACCGCACCGAAAGGTTCATCCATCAACAGCACCGGGGGATCGGCCGCCAGCGCGCGGATCACGCCGATGCGCTGTTGTTGACCGCCAGACATCTCTTTCGGGTAGCGATGCAGAAACTTTTTCGCATCCATTGCCACCATGTCCATCAACTCTTCCGCACGACGTTTGCAGCGGGTTTTATCCCAGCCCAGCATACGCGGGACAACCGTGATGTTCTCTTCGATGGTCATGTTGGGAAACAGGCCAATTTGCTGGATCACGTAGCCAATGTTGCGCCGTAGCGTGACGGTATCCATCGCACTGGTGTTTTGTCCGTTAATGAAAATATTGCCGCTGCTGGGCGCGATCAGCCGGTTGATCATCTTCAGGGTGGTGGTCTTGCCGCAGCCTGACGGCCCAAGCAGCACGCACATTTCACCTTCCGGCACGTTCAGATTGATGTTATCAACGGCGTTAAGCGGTTGGCCATTCTTCTGTGAAAAGCGTTTGGTGAGGTTTTCCAGTTTTATCATTATCGTATCCCCTTAGGTGTCAGTACGACTTGCAGGCGATGCAGCAACCAGTCGAGCACAATGGCCAACAGACAAATCATCAGCGCACCGGCGATTAACATGCGGATGTCACTCCCGCCGATGCCGTTCAGTAACAGTAACCCCAGGCCGCCAGCGCCAATGACGGCGGCGATGGCCATCACGCCGATATTCATGACGACGGCAGTGCGAATCCCGCCAAAAATCACCGGCAGGGCCATCGGAATTTCTACCCAGCGCAGACGCTGCCAGAACGTCATGCCAATTCCGCGTCCCGCTTCGCGCAAGCCCGGCGGTAAACTGTCGAGCGCGGTGTGCGTGTTGCGCACAATCGGCAGCAGCGAGTAAAGAAAAACGGCGGTAATTGCGGGAAGGGCGCCAATCCCCTGACCGATCAGCGAAAACAGCGGGATCATCAAACCAAATAATGCGATGGAGGGGATAGTGAGCAGCAGCGTTGCCGCCCCTAACACCGGCGTAGCCAGCCATTTATGACGAACAATCAGAATGCCCAGCGGCACGCCAATGATAATCGCCAGACCGACGGCCAGCGCAACCAGCCACAAATGCTGAAGAGTGAGGCTCGTCAGATAACCCGCGTTATCCATCATGTAATGAATCGTATCCATAAGCGCTCCTTACAGCAGACCTTTTTGTTGCAGGAATGTGCGCGCAACCTGCTGGGGTGACTGGTGATCGATGTCGACCTGCGCATTAAGCGTCGAGATGACGTCGTTATTGAGCAGCCCGGAAAGGGTATTCAGCGCATCATCCAGCCCCGGATGAGCATCCAGTATCTCTTTACGGACGACAGGCGTGACAGCGTAACCTGGGAAGAAGCCTTTATCATCTTCCAGCACCTTGAGGTCAAAACCCTTCACCCGGCCATCCGTGGTGTACACCAGACCGGCGTCCACAAAGCCATCGCGCACGGCGTTATAGACCAGACCCGGGTCCATTTGCCGAATCTGCGGACGGTCAAGCTGCATCTGGTAGGCATCCTGCAACGGCTTCATCCCGTCGCTGCGCCCGGAAAACTCAAGGTCGAGACCTAACATCCAGTTATTGTCAGGGTCGGTCTGGCGGATGTGTTCGATTTTCGCCACCATTTCCGACAGGGTGTTGATGTTCTCTGCTTCGGCGCGTTTGCGCTGCATGGCGAACGCGTAGGTGTTATTCATATTCGCCGGGTTTAGCCATACCAGTCCGAGCTTCGCATCCAGGCGTTTGACGGTATCGTAGGATTCCTGCGGGCTCATCCGTTTATCAATGTGGTTAAAAATGATCAGGGACGTGCCGGTGTATTCCCAGGTGATATCAATCTGCTTATTCACCATGGCATTACGTGAAATCACCGCCGCAATGTTGGTGCGCGGCTGAACCTGAAAACCCTTTTTTTGCAGGTACTGCACGGTCATGGCGGAAAGGATGTGTTGTTCGGTAAAACCTTTGGTTGCAAGGATCAACGGGGCCGCCTGAGCCTGTCCGGTAACGAGCAACGCGGCGGCAAGCCATCCCAACAGATGTTTTTTTAATGTCATTCAGCGCTCCTTATTCTTATCGTTGTATCAGGCCGTATGCGGACTGAGGATGCGGCCAAGCAGGGCAAGCAGGCTGTCGAGAATCAGCGCCACCAGAGCGGTTGCCGTTGCGCCCAGAATCAGCGTCGGGAAGTCATTGAGGTAAATGCCGGGGAAAATCAGCTCGCCGTAGCTGCTGGCCCCAATCAGGAACGCCAGCGGGGCCGTACCCACATTAATCGCCGTCGCGATCCGAATCCCTGCAAGCATCACCGGCCAGGCATTGGGCAGCTCAACCTGACGCAGACGCTGCCATTTCGTCATACCGATGCCGTTTGCGGCTTCAATCAGGGAGGCGGGAACAGAACAAAGCCCGGCGTAGGTATTGCGCACGACGGGAAGAAGCGAGGCGAGGAACAGCGCGAAAATCGCCGGAACGTCGCCAATGCCGATAATCACCATCGCCAGTGCCAGTACGGCCAGAGGCGGCAGAGTATTGCCTACATTAAAGAGCTGCATTACGTATTCGGCGAATCCTTTGGCTGCCGGACGGCTCAGTAAAATGCCGCTGGGAATACCGATAACTAAGGCGAAGAACATGGAGGTAAAGACGAGGAGTAAATGCTGTTTGCCCAAATAAAGCAGATCAACCTGACGCGCTTTAATGGTTTCCAGACCCACTCCCCAGACCAGCAGCGCCAGCACAAGAGCGATCGCGCCAGTAAACCCGAGCACGCGTTTTAACGTAAAGGTGTGCATTGCGGTGTGTCTCCCTGTTTGCATGCGTTATGGCAACGAAAGAGACGTTGCGTGTTGTTATGCCATGTAGCGGCAGGGTGTCTTGAGCTATAGCAACACGTCGGGAAGGATTCCAGCGAGACAGGTATTTAAATTAGCAGGCTATGCATGCCCGTTGCTCATTTGCCCTTACAGGGCTAAGGATGTGCGCGAATGTGAAGAATTGTCTTAAAAATGGAAAGTTGAAGTGACATTGTCACTTATCGGGAAGGGGAAACAACCGGTTTTTGACGATAAAGGCAGGGCGCGCCCTGCCTGAAAAAGCGTTAGCGAAACAGCGGTTTTACGGCGACGGGGATCAGCAACTGAGACTGCCACTGCGCCAGCGTTTGCTGTGCCAGCTCACCTGCCGCCTGGTAAAATGGATGGTTTGCGCCTTCGATGAAAACCGCCAGGAAGCGCGCAGACCACGGCAACAGATGCCAGGCCAGCAGTTGTTCGCATTCGCTATGACGGCCATTTTCCGCAAGCCAGGCAGCCAACAGCAGCAGGGAACCAAAATGATCTTCCGGTTCATTTTGCTGGATCTCAAACTGGATGCCGTTGTCCCGCATCCACTGGCGTAATGCCAGCGTAGATTCGCCAAACAACACGCTTTCACGGTCCAGCCAGACCGATCCCCAGGGAGGCGACGGAAGCGCCCAGGGACCGACAAACAGACGTTGCCAGGCTTGCGGGAGCGGCTCCTCGATGTCGGCCTGAAAAACCGCCGCAATCGGCGCCAGAACCTCCGGTGAAAGTGGCCACTGCGCCTGCCAGCCGTCGGTTTTTAACGCTGAAACCAACGGGGCGGCTTCGGTACTGTCTGGCGCATAATAAAACAACGCGCCCAGCACGCGTGCAGCCATAGAAAAATCGTCACGTTGTGAAAAAGAAGTCATGAAACCATCCTGAAAGGTGCGGGTTTCCCCGCACGCGTAAGTTAACCTGCAATGGCCATTCCGACGGTCATATGCAGGCCGTAAAACAATCCGCGACCTATGATTTCGCCGCCAAGCACCAGGATTAACCCCAGCAACAATCCGGCGACGTGCGGTTCTTTGCGGCGCACTAACGGGCATATCCAGCAACCCAGCCCGGCAGCAAGTAGCACTACGCGCCAGACCTGTAAGCGGCCATAGTCTGGAACCAGCGCGCTCGCCTGTTGCACGGAGCTGTGGATTGCCCCAAGCGACATGCCTTGCATGATGATTACGGCCGCGCAGACTAACAGCGCCAGCACGCTGATGCTTGCGAACGTCGTGCCGTTGAATCTGGCGCGCGCGGCGCGCAATATCAGCGCCGCAAATAGCGGCCCGCTCAGGAACACCGTCAGGAAGAATGCCAGCGTCGTGTAGCCATTATACCAGGTCGGAACGGTATCGATCTGATAGACCCGCGTCATTGCCCAGACAAATACCACCCCGAGTACCATGCTGACCAGCAGCCAGATTTTGCCCAGTGCTTCCGGCATTTTGCCGAGCACAGCCACCAGCCACCAGAAACCGCCTACGGCAAAAAAGACAGAGCCAGCGGCAATTTCATTACTCAGCGCGGAAGCGCCTACCCGGTTAAGAGAGTTAAACGCGCGGAACGGCGAGCCGAGGTGCATGATCGACGCCAGAAAACCCAGCCCCATGACGACCCATAAAAAGAACATACCGCGCACAATACGCTGTCTGCTGGCCGCATCGTCTTTCGCCGCAAACCAGCCCAGACCGCTGACAATCAATGCGCCGACAACGCATTGACCGAACACCGTAAACAGCACCAGCGGCCATTCATGCCATCCATTTCCCATTTTATACCTCCTTCGGATTTGCCAGATAACCCGTGGTATCCCCGGTCGGGCGGCTGTTGGCGTTGGGTTTAATCACAATGTTCGGTCTGGTGAAGTGCGCGCCCGGCAGCGGTGCAACGGCCGCCAGCGTGCCATGTTTCTTCCGCAGCTCTTCTATCGGGCCAAAGTCCAGCGCGCGCAGCGGGCAGGACTCGACGCAGATCGGTTTTTTGCCGTCGGCAACGCGGTCATGACAGCCGTCGCATTTGGTCATGTGGCCTTTGGCGGCGTTGTACTGTGGCGCACCGTACGGGCAGGCCATATGGCAGTAGCGACAGCCGATGCAGACGTCCTCATCCACTACCACAAAACCGTCCTCGCGTTTGTGCATTGCGCCGCTCGGGCACACTTTCGTGCAGGCCGGGTCTTCGCAGTGGTTGCAGGAGATGGAGAGATAGTAGGCAAAGACGTTCTGGTGCCAGACACCGTTATCCTCCTGCCAGTCGCCGCCCGCATATTCATAGATGCGACGGAAGCTGACGTCCGGGGTTAAATCTTTGTAGTCTTTGCAGGCCAGTTCGCAGGTTTTGCAACCGGTGCAACGACTGGAGTCAATAAAAAATCCATATTGGGTTGTCATCGGTTACTCCTTATACCTTCTCAACCTGAACGAG
>NZ_JAOWFM010000033.1:0-111230 GCF_030333655.1 Citrobacter sp. CK180
TGATCTTACCCAGCAATAGTGGACACGCGGCTAAGTGAGTAAACTCTCAGTCAGAGGTGACTCACATGACAAAAACAGTATCAACCAGTAAAAAACCCCGTAAACAGCATTCGCCTGAATTTCGCAGTGAAGCCCTGAAGCTTGCTGAACGCATCGGTGTTACTGCCGCAGCCCGTGAACTCAGCCTGTATGAATCACAGCTCTACAACTGGCGCAGTAAACAGCAAAATCAGCAGACGTCTTCTGAACGTGAACTGGAGATGTCTACCGAGATTGCACGTCTCAAACGCCAGCTGGCAGAACGGGATGAAGAGCTGGCTATCCTCCAAAAGGCCGCGACATACTTCGCGAAGCGCCTGAAATGAAGTATGTCTTTATTGAAAAACATCAGGCTGAGTTCAGCATCAAAGCAATGTGCCGCGTGCTCCGGGTGGCCCGCAGCGGCTGGTATACGTGGTGTCAGCGGCGGACAAGGATAAGCACGCGTCAGCAGTTCCGCCAACACTGCGACAGCGTTGTCCTCGCGGCTTTTACCCGGTCAAAACAGCGTTACGGTGCCCCACGCCTGACGGATGAACTGCGTGCTCAGGGTTACCCCTTTAACGTAAAAACCGTGGCGGCAAGCCTGCGCCGTCAGGGACTGAGGGCAAAGGCCTCCCGGAAGTTCAGCCCGGTCAGCTACCGCGCACACGGCCTGCCTGTG
The DNA here is from genome assembly GCF_030333655.1 of Citrobacter sp. CK180. NCBI lineage: Bacteria > Pseudomonadati > Pseudomonadota > Gammaproteobacteria > Enterobacterales > Enterobacteriaceae > Citrobacter > Citrobacter sp. CK180. The sequence goes on from NZ_JAOWFM010000033.1 coordinate 704, forward strand.
TCAGAAAATCTGTTGGAGCAGGATTTTTACGCCAGTGGCCCGAACCAGAAGTGGGCAGGAGACATCACGTACTTACGTACAGATGAAGGCTGGCTGTATCTGGCAGTGGTCATTGACCTGTGGTCACGTGCCGTTATTGGCTGGTCAATGTCGCCACGCATGACGGCGCAACTGGCCTGCGATGCCCTGCAGATGGCGCTGTGGCGGCGTAAGAGGCCCCGGAACGTTATCGTTCACACGGACCGTGGAGGCCAGTACTGTTCAGCAGATTATCAGGCGCAACTGAAGCGGCATAATCTGCGTGGAAGTATGAGCGCAAAAGGTTGCTGCTACGATAATGCCTGCGTGGAAAGCTTCTTTCATTCGCTGAAAGTGGAATGTATCCATGGAGAACACTTTATCAGCCGGGAAATAATGCGGGCAACGGTGTTTAATTATATCGAATGTGATTACAATCGGTGGCGGCGGCACAGTTGGTGTGGCGGCCTCAGTCCGGAACAATTTGAAAACAAGAACCTCGCTTAGGCCTGTGTCCATATTACGTGGGTAGGATCATACCAGTCTGCAAAGTATGTTGCATGATGTTCGCAGCCTATGGTTGGACAACCGGGATAAGCCGCACAGCAACGTCTACTACACCGCGCTTAGAGTATGGTTTACTGGCATAAACTCACATGGTGATATTGGTTTTACTTCATCATGGGCCTTCTGTCTCAATAAGATATTCTTTGGCATATCATTCTTTGCCATCTACAAACTGGCATCGAAGATTTTTGAAAGCAAGTGGATTGCTTTGATGGTTGTGTTTGTTTCGTTCATAAACACTGCGTCAATATCTAACAGTATCTTTCTTCGTCCGTATCAGCTACAAGAATCTATCGTATCCCTGTATTTGCTATCAAGTTTTTTACTTCTTAAAGACAATCCATCAACAAGATTCCTGATATCTCACTCATTAATAACAGCATTCACTGTCCTGAGTGGATATTTTGCTGTCTTCCTTGTTGCACTTATATCAATTGCAATCCTCCCTTGCCTGATCGCGAAGTATTGGGGTGACTGGAAGTTTGCATCGTGGTTTGCAGTGAAGTATGTAGCTTTAACATCAGTCATATCGTACGCTATTTATCCTCCATACTTTTTTGTATACGGAGGCAGGCAGGATGAAGCCTACAGTAAACTTGGTAATGTGAGTGATAATGTCATCAGTTCGATAAGGTCATTATCGATGTTGAATGATTACTTCCCGGTTGGTTTGATAATAGTAATACTATCAGCGATTGTCTCTTTAACTTTCTTTGTTAAGAAAATGAAACTTATACCGGAAAATCATTACTATCTTGCTGCCTTGTCAGTTTCTACACTTTTATGGATTGTAATAGTGCAGTTCTTTTCACCATACAAAAATCTGCCAAGGTACATATATCCAATTCTACCTGTTGTTGGATTGTTTTATGGATATATCATTTACCTTATGAAAGGAAGATTCCAGTTCATATCCCAGGCAAAAATAGTTGTAGCAATTGTAATAATGTTGGCAGCCATTATGACATATAACAATGGTCCTGAAGTAGAGAACATAAATCGAAATCGTCATATCGAATGCGACAAAATTCCTGACGGTAGTGTTATTTATGCAAAAACCCCCTGGAAACTGGCCAACATCCTGACTTGTCTTAAGGATAATGTTAAATATGGCCTATCAGGAAAGATCCATATCGATATGTCAAAGGCTAAAGGTTATAAGTACATACTGAGTGATGAAAAGATGAATGATCCAAGAGTAAAAGACGAGGGAGTCAATGTAATGTATTTTGAGGTCAACTCTATAAAATGAAAGACCCCGCCACCTGGCGGGGTTTCCCATTGCACTTAGAGCCTTTCCATTTTACGGTGTAAACATGCTGCATCTAGCTGCGCAGCCTCATCGTAGCGAACACTATATCGGTTACCCGCCTTGGCTATAATATTTCCATCAACATCCTTAATATCATCCCACTCATCATAGCAGAGCACACCATAGGCAAATGGATCTAATCCGGCAGCCTTAAACGCCTCCTCGATATCTTGTGCAATCTTGCCGAAGTGCCAGCGGGCGGCATCCCCTTTTTCTGCGACTGCATCTTTCATTTTGTACATACGGACCGGTACACTATCCCACGCATCCAAAACGTCATCTGGAATCTCCTGAATGTACATTTTGTTGGTTCTGTCCGATGTCTGAATGGTTCCGTTCTGAGCGCATACTTGGGTAAACCTGAGCGGCACAGTACCCAGTGAAACCCTCCCGTCCTGATTGTAAGTTAATGTACCTGTCGAGTCTTGCATGATTTTCAGTTCAAGCTGTGTTCCATTAACAGAGCTAAGGGCTCCGCCACCAAGCTTGACAGATTTGTACGAGTTTGCAGGAGTGGTTGCGTCGTAGAATGTAGTGAACTCAAACGGCCTGTCCTCGGTGCCACCACCTTCATCCGTAACGGCTGCAAGGGCCAGATTCCCAGTGACTGTAGTCGATGTTGAGGTAATATCCTTGCGTAGTTCAGCAAGAAGAGATGCTTTTGTTTTCAGTGAGGCATCAAGGGCCTTCTGAGATGATGTTTGCAGAAATGCGCGGGCGCGATCTACAGACGCTGATGATGTAGAGGCAGTCATTGCGCCGATGGCCGCAAACGAGCCTGAATGTGCAAGCAAGCGAGTATTTGGTCCGTATCCAGATGCGATCTGCGGATAAACAACCTCTGGCGAGGCTGTAGAGAAAATTGCCGTGTTGTTATACACGGACATGGGCGAGGAATTACCATTCCCAAAATTAATTTTATATGACGATGAATCAATAACGTATTTAAAAGCCGTTAATGCGTATGCATCATTGAGTTTCATACCAGTAAGTGAAGAAGGCATAATTATTCCTTAATAAGTTGTCGCAGTTAAGAGTGAGTTACTAACTACAAATTGAGATAAATAATCAGTAATGTTAGAGCTGGTATTTATGTTGAATGGTATTGCTGTAATAAAATCCCCTCTTCGCTCAAACCTGAATGGTGATGAGTTAGGTTTGAATGCTATAGCTCCGTTTGTATCAAAATCATTCACATCTCCAGAAACTATTCCTGTGAGCATGCTGGTATTGGTCAGAGAGTGAAGCCTAATGTTCCCAAGGATAACTAGGTTTAAAAACATATTATTGTATGTGCCATTCAATACCTGTCTTGCATCAAGCGCATACTGCCCGTCAACAGCCCCAATAAATGAATTTGTTATCCTGAATCCATTAACCCCATCATCAAGGAAAAGTGACCTGATGTTCATTGCCCCTGATACATCATTAACGTAAATTCCGGTGAAGTGGTAGTCTATTGCGATCTGCTTAGCGTTGACGTTTATAGCCCCAAAATCCGACGCCATATGAATGTCTGATGTTTTACCTCCTCTCTTCCCTACATTGATTACTCGTACATTACTAAATAGTCCAGACACAAGATTCCCAATATTACCAGAATCCTGCCAAGACGAGTCAGCAGAAATTCCAGCAAACCCTATGTTTTGAATCATTCCGTTCTCTACGGTGACATTATACCCAACAGTATAAATCCCGATAGCGGCAACGCTATACTTACCGAGATTGTTAATCTTGAAATTAGATATAATCATGTTGGAGTTATGAGAAACGTTAGCAATCATGAAACCACTACAGCCGACATCATCTAGCTCGAACCCATTTATGAATGAAGAGTTCTTGCTTGTTTTCATGAACATCCCAGTGATATTTCTCGCCTTAAAGTTTTCCATAACAAAAGCAGACGAGTTTGAGATGTCGATTGCACCGGCGTTCTGAAATCGTTCAGACCAGATTGCTTCCAATGATGTTTTTGGTATGTCAAAAAATGCACAGTCAATACCAGAAAATGTAACGCTCGAAGTACTGACGGTAATATAGAATCCGTACAATGCATCAGGGTAGTAGATACCATTTAATTTGCTTGGAATGTACCAATGCGAACTGTTGCAGCAATATGTGTCTTCGCTTAGCAAATAAGTGGCATTTCTTAGCCAATATGGAGCTGAAAAACCTGTTGCGTAATAGAATCCATCAAAATACAGACCGTCTGGAGATGTGCTCCAAGGGCCTTGTGCCGTATAAACTACGCTACCATCGCTTCCAATGGATGTAATATTATTCCATGAAGAACTGTAGTTTTGGTTAATTCTTAATGCTACGCTGCTCAACTCTTCGTTGATCATTCCAGAAGCATCATCTGGCTGCAATTTAAACGTATAAACATTATCCACAACCTGAATAATACGCTTATTAACGTTTCTTGGTAGCTTCCCTGTCTTCTCGTTATAGTTATCGCTAACTTTAACGGGATTCATATAGACGTCGTATGCTTCAAGATGTGGCTCGCCGCTCATGTTTGCAACGCGCTGATGATGGGTTTTATATGGCTGACCACCTGAAGATGATACGTAATTCATCACCGGCGTGATAACCGGCTTTTCCCGACCGTAGTTTTTGAAGATAAGTCGACCTTCACTGTTTTGTCCAAGAACAATCGTGTTATCACTGATAACAATCGTCGTATCATCAACAGTAACAGACAGGTTGCCGAATCCAGGGATGTGCTCATCAGTAATCGTAATCGGGGATATTTCATGCCGACCTGCACGCAAAAGCACATTAATGTCTGCCGTTCTTCCACCACTTACCAGCGCAGCAGCGGCGGCAAGCGCATCTGAAAGCGTAGCGACAGCGCCAGCAGTGCTAAGCATTGGATCAACGATAATATCTGCTGCCAGGAGTGCAGTGTCGCGCTCAGATGCTTTAACAACATTAGCTTTAACATCAAACACACCCATGCTGGTGCCATTACCTACAACACCTACAACTGTGCCAGCACCATTGATAGACGAGCCATGCAGGTCCGGGGAACCACTTACCACCATTGTTTCACCGGAGCCAACAACCACCGGTTCAGAGAGATTTACGGCATCACCGTAATACTCCAGCATCCAGTGTTTTTTACCGCCGATGGTAATACTCTTTGCTGCATCGTCAATGCTCTCTACAGTGCCGCTGGCTGGAAGATTCGTGAGCATGCGCAGCTTGTTGCCATAAACAACAGCGAAGCGGTTACCTGTGCTTGTAATGCTGTCACCAACGACGACATTACCTGCCTTCGAAAATATTTTCAGTCCGGTAGCTTTTTCAACAGATGCGGTGTTTTCAATGCCGATGACATTGACCCACATTCCATCCGGATTGGCCTCTGACCAGATACCTCCATCCTCAACAGGCGTCGCACCAGCAGTAGTGTGTGGCAAATCACCGCGCCAGGCGTACCAGTATCCGTTGTAGAATACGATTTGGTTTCGTGATGAGATGACCATGCCTGGAGCATAGTTACCCATCTGTACCCAGCCAAGTGACGCTATAGTTTCTTCAAATTCATCAGTGAGTTCTTCAAGTTGCTCACTATATTCATTCACAATCTCCTGGAAACCAACCTCCATTCCATGCCAGGTCTTGCGTTCTTTCCCTAAGCGATCGGGCCATGTTTCGTTTTCCTGGTCAATTGCAAGATGGTCTAAGTTCTCAGCATTGTCATATAGGTCCTTTGCAGCAGCAGACCCCAGCGGATTGCCGGTGTTATAAGTCGTCATACAGGCCTCATAAACGAAAAAACCCGCCGGAGCGGGTCTGTATTGGAGAGATTTTTGTTATGCTACGTCGCCAGGATAAGTGACGTTGTCGTAATCGTAGAAGCTGGGTTTATACTGTTTCGCCGTTACCTGGCATGTACCATCTGACTGCGGCGCTATTTCTGAGACGATCGCGTTATAACCAACCCGTGAAGAATCGCAGAAAATCAGGCGCGGCGGCTCGATAGCCGGATCGTTGAGAACGATTTCTGAAAACTCATTCAGGTATGGCACTGTCACCTGATAATCGCCAGCCTTAGTTGCCGTAAGAAGAGATGATGCGGTCCCGTCCTGAAATCTGATGATCACTCGCGGGTTCTCATAACTCCAGTCCAGCGGCTCGGTTACCGAGAATGTCGTCAGCGCATTTTCGATTACCATTTCCTCAACCAGGCAGGAAATGGTTTTATTGCCGGGAATGTCGTCTGCCAGCACTATGCGGTCTCCAACGTTGTAACAGAGAGCGTCCAGTTCGGTTGAAGTCGTGTGCGTCATCCGCTGCTGAAGGTACTTCATCAGACGGCGCATGCCGATCTGATATGCCCGGTCACGGTCGAGCACACCATCAAGCGTGTAGCTTTCAATTTTCACCGGAGTTGGATTATCTGGTGTCCGGCACTGAACGGTCTCCTCTGCCCAGGTTGTTCCGTTGATATACGTAACATTCACCCCGTCATAATCATCATCTGACGGGGCGACAAACGCGGTCTGCAGATCTTCGGTCATCTCATGCGGACTGATGACACCTGACCAGGGCTTAACACCTTCACGTGCAACGGAAGCAAGGCCGTCAGCAAGCAGAAAATAGCTTTTACCAGCGTTGGCGATCTTCTGCAAAACCTCCAGCGCAGATGTGCTGTCGTTTGTCTCAAAGTCGAAAAACTCACTACCTGGCGTCCAGTACGTGTTTTCCAGCGCATCGATGGCATCACTATCCATATCCATACCGAGGGATTTTCCAACGTGGTAAAGCGCGCCTGAAATGCTTCGCGCCATCCCGGTATCGTAAATCCTTGTGGCAACCACGTTAACACGTCGATCAGACTGCGCTGCCAGCTTGCCGCCTGTTTCCACTGTAACGCCCATAGTAGTTACGCCAGCATACGATACCGGGCGCGTCAGCAAGCGGCCACGCAGCGACTGCCAGTACATATTGTCACGACTGTTGTCCTGCCCCTGCTCGTTTGTCCGTCGACAACGCACTTCTACAAGGCCAGGAGAATCCAGCGTTATACGTTCAGTAAATCCAAGCCCGTTAATGTTTTTCATGTTGTACGAGCCTGTTTTGCTCGTCCAGCCAGAACCTGAACCATACACGCGATACTGGATTTCCCACATCACTGTCCGGTTCTTTTTGCTGCCACTGTCCTTGTAACCGCAAATACCGTTCGGGAAGAAAAAGTTAACCTCGAACATATCCACGGTTTCATTTTCAGGACAGGCAAGGAATGGCCCCATCCAGTTATCGTTTGCATTAAGGCCTGAAGCATCAAAATCCAGCACAGTACGCGCATAAAAACCCGGCCAGGTATGATCGACAACGCCGTCAATCAGACGTTGTATGGTAACGCTGGAGCCATCCACTTCGAAAATATTGTACTGATAGCCCTGGTGTGACAAAGAAAGCCGGATATACCCCTCCGGGATTCCCGTAAATGGCGCGCCGGTTTCATTCTCATAGGCCAGCGTTACCGACGCCGTGACTTCCTCTTCTTCCTCTGTCGCATCTGCATGCGGAGTATACGAAGAGATAAACAGGTTATAGTCGACGCTGTTGTACCATAAAGTTACTGGCATGCCGACGTAAGGGGCGATTTCAGCCAGATTGTCACTGGTAATTCGGCTGTACGCGCCATCATTGGTGACGACAAAGGAGTCAGGAACAATCAGTTCAACCGTTGCGCCAGCAACCCACGATTCAGGCAAATCATTGGTTTCCGGATCGTCATCTGCGGAGCTGAGTCCGTTGAATGTAATCGTTGCTCCTGAAACCGCCAGTGACTGTGCTACAACATCATCGGTATCGGGCGCAGTCTGGGCCATGTCCAGTCCGGCACCAGATGACGTCCCCCCGACTTCCGTTGAATTGAACCAGTTTTCGCTTCGCCGATCACCAGATACGTTCGCACCTGGTTGATATGTCGTATACGTGAAACCATCTTCAAGAGAAGATACAGGCGTCGAACCTACGCGCAGATCGCCAGTACCGAAAGAAAAATTACCAACGCCGAGACAAACGAACATCTCAACGGTCATTTTTGTAGGGTCGCTGGCATCAAAGCGGGTCACCGGCTGCACCACATAGTCAGGGTAAATACGGCGGCGGCCGAAAAGTTCGCGTATCGGATCGCCCAGCTTTGCTCTGTTCGCCTTTGCCGGATTCACGTCGAGACTGTTGCCCGTCCCCGATGAGTAACCGCCAGGGTCAGCAACGCCTGGAGCAAAAAACAACGCATAAGCGACGGATGCGACAGATATTGCGACAGCAATCCATCCCAGAGTGGCAGCCTCAAGCCCGTATGGTATCGGAAACATTCTGACATCGCTGGCGGGGCTTATCGCATAATCTAACCAGGCCGTTGCTGGTATATAAACACCGTCGACTTCTACAGTGACCGGATGTTTCTTATCAGCGCGGTAATTTGCTACATTTCGCTTCATCCACTGATGAATGGTCATTGCCCCGTGTTCATGCGTTTCAAGCGGTTCACCGGGAAGGCGTGAAGGATAAATTCTGATGGTCACTTCCAGAACTCCACTTTAACGAAGCGGCGAACAAACTGCGCCACCGGCGTGAAAGAAACGTTAGATTTAGGGTTGCATTCGGCAACATGCAGACGGCCATTAAGAACTACGACAACGCCGACATGAATCACTGCCGAACCTGAATAACACGCCACACCAGCGCCTTCACATGGCTCGCAGCGTTGCAGGGAGAGCATCAGTTTTCGCGCTTCGCGATTAAGGCCGCCATCATCTTTCGTTACCCCGGCAAAATCCGGCCACTCATGAAGCCCCAGATCGCGACGCACCTCATTCACGATGCCGAAACAGTCAAGCTCAGGGTAAGCGCGGCCCCCCTTCCGCCAGACAACGGAAAGATATTTATCTTGATCGAACATTGATACTCCTTAGCTCATATAGCGAAGGCCAGGGTAATACGGGAGTGTGTAGCGATAGCGGGGCCAGGCTGTGTCCAGAACGTTCATGTACCCTGCCACAATCTGCGCCTGTGTGGCGGTCCAGTACCCGTTTTTAACGGTTAACGTGTAAGGGCGTTCTGCGGGTGCTTCTAAATCGTCAGAGATATATTGTCGGTAGGTCACCGTGGCACCATGCAGGTTTTCCAGCGCGCTACGCACAGATGTTGATGCTTCGCCGTTAATGTTACTGACAGCGAACTGCAAATCCTGCGTACCATCACTATTGCGGGCAGGCAGGGCAACATCGATGGCACTGGCGATAAAGGTCACCTCATCCCCTGTTTCCGTCTTCGCGGTAAGGTCGTCATAGCCGTCACAGAGATACAGAACGTCATCACCGATGTTGATCTGCAGGGTCTTGATAATGACCTCTTCGCCGGATGAAGCATAAAGTCGGTTTAACGCAGGGCTAGTCATGCTTCAGGCCACTCCCTGTTAAGTGCAATATCAATGATGCTGCTGTTGATGATGTAGTCCGGGAACTCAGCCCAGCCATCGCCCAGGACCGGGCGAGTCCATAACTCCAGCGTCGCGGAGAACTGCCAGTAAATCGGGGCAACAAGCGTCGGCCCCTGATAGATGTCCGTAAACCGACATTTGTAGAATTCCACACCAAGTGGGGTTTGCAGCCGCATGAAAAACCAGTCAGCACCATCGGTGATGGTTTCCCGATACCAGGCCTCAAAAAGCTGTGACTGGACATCCGTTTCGAAAAACCACTGTACGTTGGCCTGCGTCGGCGTCGAAATATACGCCCGGCGTTGACGGGCACGACCCGTTGTCATCTGGGTCCGCTTTAAAGGGCTGACTGGCTGAAACGCATAGCCATCCTGAAGCGGCATTGGCAGGTAATCATGAGGGTAGTATTTTTCAGCCATCAGGTTGTTCTCCTTCCGCTATATACCCCTCTCATCGCATTACCTACCTTTCCGTTACCCTTTACGATCTGATTGGCAACCTGATCCAGAGCATCGCTGGTTGCCTGTCTCTGGGTCTGCGCCAGAGAAATATTCATCTGATCGGGGGTTACACCCTGTTGAATGTTGAAATTCTGCGTAATCGGAGCGTTGAGCGTTGTCGAATTGCTGTTACTGTTTGATACGTTCTGCGTGCCGGTGCCGAAACCCGGTTTGCTCAATGTCGCATCAAGAGATCCGCCATTACGCAGCGCCTCAAGGTTTGAGACGCCGATCCGGTTGGTTGCAGCCTTGTCAAAAACATACTCGCCTTTATGCACTATCCCGGCGGGCTGGTATTTCCCGCCCTGCCCAGTAAAACCACCTGCAGCAAAACCGACATCCGCAACGGCGGCGATGTTAGAAACGATGCTCGCCGTCGCCGCTGCAACTGACGCCATAGCAGCAAGGTTTGCCGGGAACGGGTTAGCAGCAGCCATCGCAATACCCTGCTGAATGGACACCAAAGATTGTGCGATAGCAAACGCCTTGCTTGCAGCGAACGCCGCTTTATAAATCCCGGATTGCTCCCCGAAACCAGTCGCCAGAATCTGCAAACCACTGTCAATCATGGTCTGCGTTGCGCCGGTGATAATCTCGTTTTTCTGGGATTCAATAGCCTGATTCGCCTGCGCTGCCTGCTGACGTATTGCTGTCATGCGCGCTTCGCCTTCCGTGGTGATTTGCCCGGCCTGAGCATAAGCAGCTTCCTGTGCCTGCAACCACGCCTGTAACTGCTGTTGCGCCTGATCGAGCTGCATGTACTGCTGTTGCATGCCGCCGAAAGTGCCTGATAACTGGCCGCCAGTTGGTGACAGGTTGCCAACCACACTTTTTACTGAAGAAGGCAACTCCACTGGTGTGTTTTTATAGATATCAGAACGAGTTTTCTCATATTCTCCCGGAGCCAGTTTCCCTGTGGCTTTTGCTTTTTCCAGCAGCGCCAGACGCTCACGCAGCAAATCATTCTGCTGCTCATCTTTCGCTTTAACCTGTTCCTGCATTTTCCGGTAATCGTCGAGCGTTTTAACGGAATTTTGCAACGCCTCCTGTCGTTTGTAGGCCTGAAGAATTTCTTCAGAGCGGGACAAAAGCGATTTCTGATCGGCGGTGAGCTGCGTTTTCGATTTGAGATCAGCGATCTGTTGTTCAAACTTCACTCGCGCCTGAGTGGCGCTGGTGAGCTTATCGCTGGCGTCAAGTTGGGACTGCATTGCGGCGGTCTGATGGTTAATCTGATCCAGCAATCGTGTCGCGGCATCTTCGCTATATGCTTTTCCCTTCGGTGCCGTTGGCGATTTAGGGTCTTTGTACATTTCATTGATGCGCGCGATATTTTTCGCGTACTGATCTGCACTGATGGCCCCGGCATCAAGGAATTTCTTCTGCTGCTGAATCGCCTTGTTTCGCTTATCAGCATTCGACAGGAACTGCTGGTTAACGCGATCAGCTTCCTGCTGTATTTTAATTGCCTTATCCTGCTCTTCTCTGCCAGCCGCGACAGCTTTTGTAAGGTCGCCTTGCAGGTCGATAGCACTTTGCAGAAAATTTGCCGCTGCTGCCGCTTCAGTTTGCCACCCTGGTACACCGAAAATATTACCCACGGCTTTGCCGCGTGCATCATTTGCCTTTTTAGTCGCATCAGCCAGGCGTTGTTCAAGAGACTGCTCGCGCCCAACGCCCAGCATTGCATCCCATGCACCTTTTGCTGCGCCGGTGAGTCCGTTCCATGCCTTTTCGAGATAACCGAGATTATCCTGAATATCTGCGGCACGCTGCTGCATGGTGGTGGCGTAAGCATCAGTAGCAACACGGGCCGCTTCCTGCTGATTCCCTTCATCCTGGAGGGCTTTAATCTGGTTGTAAGTTGCCAGCGTCAGGAAGTGGTACTGGTCATTCAGTTTGGTGATTGCCGCAACCGGATCAGCGGCGATTTTGTTGAAATCGTCCACCAGTTTATCGGTCGCAATACCAGTGGCTTCACTCGTTTTAACAACGGCAGTGGTCACACGCTCAAGAGAATCACCGGCAACCTTTCCAGATTCCACCAGTAGATTTAGCGCTGATGCTGCTTTGCCAGTAGTTGAGTTCGCCGCCACACCAGCGCGCGCAGCAATGTCCGCCAGTTGCCCCGATGTTTTCCCTACCTGGTTACCCGTCAGGATAAGTGATTTATTAAAAGCGTCCTGTTCCTGACTACCCTGGTAATAAGCCAATCCAAGAACACCAACAGCGGCTGCCGCCAAGGTGAAAGGGTTAACCAGCTCAAGAATATACCTCCCCATAGCCTTGGCTGCCGGACCAATACCGCCGAACATGTCTTTTAACTGACCGCCCTGCTGTAACAGAACCATCAATGGTGGTTGCCCTGCGGCTAAGCTTGTGACGATATCGGTCATTTGCATTGGAACAAGTCGCATGGCAAAAGCGGTCTGCTTTGCAGACATGCCAGTATTTTTCAGTTGCTCTGAAAAGCCAGTGAGACGATTGCGGGCCTCTTCAATTTTTTTTGAATAGACACCAAAGGTCTCATCGTCCAGCATGCCTTTCGACTTGAATTTCGCGAGTTGTTGCTGTTGTTTATCCAGTTTATTCAGAGCCGCGTTAACCGGATCAATGCGGTCAAGCAGTTCCGATAATGCAGAAGATTCTTCCTCGGTGGCTTTAGTCACCTTCCCTGCGCTGGCCGCTGCTTTCTGCCCCCACTCGGTAAGCCCGTGAAGGGCGCTGGTCAGGCTTTCAGCATTTTTTTCTGCGCCGGTGCTGTCAATAATGACGGCGAGGCGGGATGTCTGTTCTGACATTGCGATCTCCGGGCATAAAAATACCCGGACATGCCGGGCTTATTGTTTCTGTTTGCCGTGTTTTTTCTGTTCCTGCGCCCACTGCTCACGCCATGCGTCATCAAGGGCAAATATCGCCGCGTCAAATTCATCACGATCAATGAGGACGGGACGTGCAGAAAGAAAGCGCTCAATATCATGAAGTGAGATTGGCAGCGGCGCACCAGCCATCCCGGCATACAGCCGGGAGCGGGAAATAACGGAGTAAGCGTTGAGGATTTCCCCCGTCACACCGTCAATTTCAGGTTCGGGAATTGGCGGGAGTTTTAATTTCTCCCTTCGCCACTTTGCCTTTTCGCCCTGCTCCCCGCCGAACTCGCTCAGCCACTTCTGCGCTTCGATGGCTTTTTTACGGTTTCCTGCTTCTGCTGCTCTTTGCCCTGGGCGATGCTGGCGGCTTCAGCCAGAATTTGCCAGTAAATTGCTGGTTCCTGTTTCAGAAGTGCAGCACCTCGTTCAGGCGTGTATTTAATCGGAACTTCTTCACCACCCACCAACTCACCGACGCCCTTCCAGTCTTTCAGCAGATAACGCGCGCAGTTGTCGATCAACAGATCATCGGCAGAGTCAATTTCCCCGACCGCTGACAGGCTAAATTCGCTGGTTCCAACCTGGTAACTGGCATCCATTTTTTCAATATGGCGGCGAATAAGCGCATTACGCGAGCGATACTGATCGTTATCAATGCTGCTGACGAGCAATTTCAACCCTTCAATGGGTTTGAGATCTTTCAGCGGCGTAAACCAGCGCTCGCCGCCAACATCAATTCGTGGGTTGAGGATAATCATTCGAAACTCCTGCATGAAAAAAGCCCGCGCCGCCATGCAGAGCGGAACGGGCAAGGGAAATTTTATGGTTCAGTTACGGTGATGGTTGCCGTATCGGTAAAAGTGCGCACCTTAGCGGTGATAGTTGCCGTTCCAGCCGCCACACCAGTAACGACGCCTGACGCACTAACTGTTGCCACTTCAGGATCGGATGACTCCCACGTAACAGTATCCGTTGCGCCTGCGGGAGCCAGCGTTGCAGTGAGGCTGGTTGTATCGCCAACATCAACGGAAGCTGTTTCCGGGGTTACCGTGATGCCGGTTGCCGGAATAGTAACGGCGCGGGTAATGGTTGGTGACTCGTCGGCCGCAGTGATATCCAGTTGAACCTGGATAATGTCGGTATTGCCGCCATCCGGCCAGTCGCCAGCGACCTGCACTTTCGGGAAGTTAAACGTGTACTGCCCTTCGTCGTTCGCCAGCGTGAAACTGAATGCCACGGTTGCACCGGTAAGTGTTTTGCTCCAGACCTCCCACGCATCTTTAGACCAGGACAGCGTGATCGAACCTGACGGCGTAAAGGTGGTGGGGATATTAGCCCCGGCGAACGGTGAGCCAGTGCCAATGCAGCGCTGCGTCTGGATATTGTTGTCGAACTGGATACTGAACGTATCGATACAGAAGCCATCACCGCCGGATACTCCGTTCAGACTGATAGCTGATACCTCTTTAAACGTGTAGCGCAGCTCGCCGGAATCATCGGCAGCATCGCCAATGATGTAGTCTGCGTTTGCATTGTTTGACTCCCACCCGAGAGCTGCGAAAGTCACAGTGGCAGTGATATCACCATCATTTGGGACTTCCATCTGAAAAACGCCGACCTGAGCGCCTCTTGATATAGACCCAATACCAACATCAGTTGCGTATGTTGCGAGAGAAAATGTAATGCGGTCGTTACCCATGGTCAGTGTGTCACCTGCCCAATCAGCACCAAAGCAAGAAGCCAGGAATGCATCATGCTGACCCCAGCGGAATTTTGTTGATACATCACCGCCGACATCAACAGTACCCATCGACATACCCTGTGCCATACGGGTACCGCCGATTTCATCATTGTCATTGGTGTTTTGAGTTGGTTTAACCCCCCACGCTGAGCGCTTTATCAGGCTCCATGGGCCCGATGGGGTTACACCCGGTGTAGTTTCCCGAATAAAGGCCGAGACAACCTTAGCGCCGCTTGACATGCGGTCACCTCCATTGAGTTAAGCGCTACAGAGCGCGGTAAGGAATTTGTAGATTGAGCTGAGACCAGCCATCTGTTTCACCAGCAGGAACAGCAGATACGGCGAAATAACTGAGTTTTCCGTCATCCTGGAATTCGAATAATTCACGGAGTTTGTCGGCGGTCTGGTTTATCAGCAGAGAGCCGCTACCAACCGGAACGAATATCTGAATGATGAGTACGCCGGTACGGTGAACAACCGGGCCGCCGCCGATTTCATTTGCTCCGGCCATGCCTGAAATATTGGTGAAACGAGCCCAGATATCACGACCACTTGGATCAAATACGGGTCCGTTTGGATAATCCACGGCATCAGAGGCAATAGCCGTCTGTGCCGTCATTCGGGTAATGACAGCGTTACGAATTTCTGTGAGAGTCATTTGTAGGCCTGTGTTACACCATTAAATGAAACCGCATAAACGCCTGCCGGTGCTTGCTTTGAGTGCCCGTTTTCAAGCGATACGGAATAAGAAAGGTTTGACTGGATGTAGATGACCGAATAACTTGGCGCCGCAAGAATTGTCGACGTCCCGTTATTAATGGTGTTTGCGCCGTTCGGATCTGGTTCGCTTGGCACATAATTACTTGGAGAGCCAACGCTAACAAAATGCGATGCCCGAAAAGTTCCTGCTCGATATTCTGCTGGACGTTTTATATCCATGCTGTCATTGACGCGGGCTTTCCTTTTAAGCCGCCCTGTTTTTGTCAGATTTTCGGGGTTAGAGAGCTGCGACTCATTCCACTCGCTTACCGCTTTGTTGTATTGAACTGCTGTCTGGTTTACAGCCCATAATTCAGGGTTACCAACCGGTGACCGAATAACGATCTCATTGAGCAACTGAATGGCTATAACGCGTTGCAGTTTTCCGACATCCTCTTCCACCTTGTCAGCGAATAATGCGGGGTCAAGACTCCAGGCCTTAGCCATATCACACCCTCCGCAACTGAATGGAATATGTCGCTTTCGCCGGGTCGGTTCCTGCGGTAATGACCTTGTAGCGTTGCTGTTCGCCGGTAATCAGATCTGGTGCAGTGATGATGTGATCGACTTTTGGTTCGTCGGTAACTTCATTCGTCAGCGCGGTTAATTTCAGGTCACCGTGCAGGATATTGACGCCATCAATACGATTGAGGCTGTATTTCGACAGAACGCCACGCCCGGTATAGGTCACTGTGGTTTCACCGCCAGTCTCCGTTACCGGGTCCCATCCAGTTTGGATGACGTAAGAGCCGGTGAAATCGTTGACGGCATCCGCCAGCTTGGTATCAAAGGCCTTTGCGACCTTCGTCTGAATCTTGTCACGAATTCCCACGTCACCCCCTGACAATCCGAATCTGCGAAGTATTCGCGCCATACGGCTTGAGCATCGCCAGCGCCAGTTGCAGATCGGAATCCAGCAAAGATGTGCTGTTTGTTGCCATTTCGGCGTAGCTTTCTGACACACTCACACCATCGGCATCAACCGATTCACTGGTGAGGACACCAGAACTGGTTTTCTGTTGATACAGCCCGCCATTTGCTGCGGCCAGCGACGCATACGCCCCGGCCTGCTTCACATCATCAGGGATAATGATTTCGTGGGTATTTTTGTCGCATGGTAATTTCAGGCTAAGGCCATTCATCCAGGTGTTAGCCATCAGTACCGATTTTGATTTTTTGCTGGCATCAGTCCAGTCGGCACCGAGGATTTGATCAACGTCCGCTACCGTGATGTAGGTGATCATGAATCACTCCTCTATGCGCCAGCCTGCCGCCTTCCAGTTTTCCACTTCGTCAGGATGCACATCTGCGGTGGTGGGCGCGCCGGGGAATGCCGGGAAGTCAGTGAACATAGCAACCAACTGAGCACCGTGCTCCTGCTGCTCCTGCTGCTCCTCAGAATTGTTTTTTGCCGCCAGTTCAGCAGCAAGTTTTCCCGCCGCTCGCTGAGCGCGCTGCTCTTTCGTCAATCCGGACATAAACCCTCCAAAAAAAAGGGGCCAAAGCCCCTTGTGTGTGATGGTGTTAACCAGCCAGCAGAGCAATATGCTCACTCTTAATCGCACGATAGCCCCACGCCAGACGGACGTGATAGACAACCTGCAAGAACTGACGATATACCGCAATTTCGAACGACAGGCCGGTTACCGGGTCAGTGATGATCGTGGTATCGTCAGCAGCATCACCGCCTTCAGGCTTCGCTGGAGCGCGTGTCGCCAGAACGATTGCTGAGCGTGCAAACGCCACGTTCGGTGTGTAGCTGTTGCCGACGGTCAACGCAGCGCCATCAGCAGCGTCCAGCAGTAAACCCGGCTTACCGATAGCAATAGCGCCGCCAGCAAGCGCAGAATTAACCACGTACTTGTTGGTATCACCGTTCAGCGTAACGATATCGCCTGACAGGATTGTGCCAGTGCCGGTATCAAGCGCAATACCGGTAGAGCCAGCCACCACCGCGCCATTGGTGAGATAACCTGCGCCAGAACCTTTGGCTACCAGGCTGATAGGATCGGAATGACGGATTGCCATGCCCATAATGCGGTCGGTCATACCGTTACGCAGCATGTCAGAGGAACCCGCTTCGTTGACTTTGAACAGGCCAGACTGCTTACCGCGCAGGTTACCGATTGCCGCATGACCGAGAACCAGTTGCAGATCGGTTTTCGGTGCGCCGTTTTCTTCCAGAATGCGCAGAACGCCAGCGAAATCTGACATATCGGCGGCAGTACCGAACGGCGTGGTTCCAGCAGTACCATATGCACGGGAGGCGTTTTTATACGCTTCCAGCCACAGGTCGTTTTCGATTTCATTTACCAGCGTACGCATAGCCTGGTAGAAGCGTTCGGCCTGAATGGTGGAGAAGGTTCCGGCGTTCATCAGGCCTTTGGTTTCTTCACCGTTCCAGCGCACCGGGACGTGTTTCGATTTGGTGATAGCCACCTGGACATTATCGACCACTGCATCACCGGTATTCGGTGCAGTAACGCCAGGGGTGTTATCTGCGGATGCCGCAGAAGTTGTGACAGGAACAAGAACGTTCTGCCCGATAGCAGCGCGTTCAACATTGCTGTTTCGGCTTACCGCAGGGATAAAGCCAGTCATCTCGCGAGAGATAACGTCGAGAGCCTCGTACATATCGGGCAGGAGGCCGGTCAGCGTATTCGCCATGGTATTTCCTTTTTAACTGGTTGAGGTTTGTGTTTTGGTTGGCCTTCCAGCCTCTGCGCCGCCACCCATCCGGGAAGCGGCAAAAACGGGTTATTCGACGATGGTGATCTTGTCTTTCATTGCCTGGGATTTTTCGCCCGGGGAAAGCTGATCAAACGCAGTGCGTTTCATCGTTTTCTGTCCGGCCTGGTGCTGCGTAGTGCGGGAGTCACCGCCGCTGTTGCCACTGGCTTTCAGGATGTGGTCTTTTTGCGGGTACTGCTCTACCAGGAACTCCAGCGCTTCATCGAATGAGGCCAGTTCGCCCGGTTTAGAGCGGGAATAAATTTTGTTGCCGGTGCCGTCATAGGCGACAACTTTACCCTCTTCGACCTTAAACGACTGACCGAAGCGAGCCTGAAGCAGATCGGCAGGGATGGCGATTTTATCGGTGATAAATTTGGAACCGGTAAAACTACCGCCGATCATCGAATCGTACAGCTGGCCTTCCAGCGTTTTATTTTTATTGTTGGCCTCATCCAGTTGCGTCTGGAATGATTTGGTGATTTCGGCTTTCACCTGGTCAACGGCACCAGCATCGATCAGTTTTTTCTGGTCGATTTTGGTCATCATCTCGATTGCTTCGAGCGCCTTTTTGGGGTCTTCAATCCCTGAGAAAGCAGCCAGTTTTGCTTCAACCGCTTCTTTGGCTTCACGATGAGATTTTGCTTCGGCGTTGCGTGCAGAAATTGTGCTCATCGCCTGAGCAGCATCAAAACCAATCTCTTTCCCGTCGTCATGCACGTAAACCGGCAGGCCGTTAGCATCGACTTCTGCGTAGTGCTTACCGTTTACTTCTACTGTCTTCAGTTTCATGTTGTTACCTTTGATTTGGTCATCCGACCGTTGCGCCGCGCGTCATCCGAGTTGCGGCCATAAAAAAGGCCGCCCGGAGGCAGCCTGTTGTGAATTTCAGATAATAAAAAAGGCCGCCTTAGCGACCTTTCTTTTTGTATTCCCGTTCGAATTTCCACATTTCATAAATTGAACGACTGGATATAACTATTGCAGCCAGACCTAAGGCTATTGTGATTAACTGGATAATCATTATCACCTCCTGTTGGTCTAAATAAGATATCACAACCCCGCCTCTTTAAACGCCTGTGCATCACGTTTCCGCAACTGCGCCAGCGTCAGCCATTCGCCTTTGTCGGTGTAAAACTCATCCGGTGACATGCCGCCGTCACGCATCAGCCGCGCGCGTTTCTCGCCGACGATCTGCTTCTGGCGATCGAACGACTGGCGGGAGAACCATTCCTGATAGTTGGTATCGCCCGGTACAACGCCGTCCATGCTTGCGCGTTCCGCTGGCGGGATATCGCGAACATCAATACCCAACTCTTTCGCCGATTTGAGGATGAAGGTTTCAGTGGATCGGCAGCAGAAATGAATTTTTCCAGGTCCCTGCAAATAAGGAATCTTATGACCGATTGGCTTGTTATCCAGCGTGTACTTCAGACGATCGCGAATACTGCATATATGCGTCGTTCTGTTGTCCAGAGTAGAAAGCCATTGCTTGCCCTTCATCAGGTCATCATTTGCACTGGCGAAGCTGTTACGCGCCGTTGCCGCGAGATGCCCCACCGCCGTTTTCGCGATACTGGCGGCATTGGCTCGACTCATCTGTAACGCGCCATCCTGATAGCCACGATTAGCGTGGCCGCGCACCTTGCGCGCAATCTGCTCGTTTGTATCTCCCAGCAAAAAGCCCTGTCGTACCGCGTTACTGATGCGGTTGAGGCGATCCGCTTCGAGGTTTGACGCCCACTCACTGAGCAATCGCCCCTGAAATGGCCGCGCCATTGCTGCAGCGTAAACCACATCAGGAGAGATACCCACCAGCGGATGAACGTCTGTCACGAACTCCGGCAACAACGCGTCAAAGAGACTCAACTGATACCCCGCCTCATGTTGCGCCAGGTCATTCAGTTCGGTCGACAGGCTGGAAAACATGCCGTTTATCGCCGTGCGGTTAATCTCCCGCACGCTCGCCAGTAGTGCTTCAAGACGCGTGACCGTAAAGCTATTCGGATCTATGCCATCCATCGCCACCAGCAGGCGCACCGTCAGTTCAGCATCACTTTCGTTGAGTAGTTTCACCATCCTGTTGGCAACGCCGGTACTGTAACGGCTAATCCAGATGGCGTGCGCTATAGATTCGTCACGCAGTTGCTCGTTAACCGTCGCCATTGTTGCCGCCCATCAGCGTTACCTGCTGGTTTTTCAGCTCGTCGATCACATCATCGGGCTTCGCGTCAGGGTCGATGAATTTAAGCGCCTGGAGCACGCGCACGGCATCAACCTGGCGAATGTCGCCCCCCTGTCGCAGAGACTGAACGGCCATAGCAGCAGATGAATCGAACGTCTGAGCCGTAACATCCAGCTCTGTGCGCACATCAACATTGCCGCCATCACTTTCACCAATCCACTCAGCCATGATTTGCAGAATGTTATCAAGTGCATCCTCCAGCGAACTCGCCATGGTGTACAGCGGCGAGTTTTCCTGCATATGCTCTTCATGCGTCTGATCGTCAGATTTTGTTGATGTATTTTCTGCGCGCAGCAGTTTCGCTCCCGCCTGGCGCATCTGGTTTTCCAGATCATCCAGCGATGTTTTGCCGGATTCAATGGCGGCGCCGGTGTGCTCGGTGTATTCCATACCCTGCTTAGCGCGGTCGCTGAATTTAGTAGCGCTGGATGAGCCAATGACCAGTTCCTGATCGTCTTCCAGGCCAAAAACAGACAGAAGCGGCACACGCACAACATGAAGAATGTTGTCCTGCTCACTCTGGCTTTGCCAGTGCTTGATGTTCAGCAATGCCAGATTCAGCAGTGGCGGAGAACCTCGCATAAACCCGGTTTTCTTGGTGTAGAGCGTTACAAGGGTAATATCGTCGCGACTGGTTACCCACTCTTCATAAATAGTCCAGGTGGATTCACCACCATCACCTTTGTTACGGCGCCAGATTTCCACTTTACGCGGCATGATGTGGCGGATCTGCTCAACTTTGGTTTGCCCGAAGTCGTCACCATCCACGACAATGACTTCTTTTACGCGCAACTCTGTGAGCACAACTTTTCCGCTGACAACCTTTGATTTCCAGCCGATCACCTGCCGAGGATTAAGCATCGTTACATACGGTCGACCACCAGCAGCCTGCTCGTCAGCTTTTGTGCGGATTTCTTCGGCGTTTGTGCGCGGGTAATCCACCAGTGCATGTGCGAGGCCATACTGAAACGCCAGGCTGAAGAATTGCTGCGCCCAGACATCAAGGCGGCTGCCTTCCATATCGATGTTTTCGGCATAATCTTTGATTTTTTCCGGCGTTTTTTCGCTTAACACTGTTGGCTCAGCAAATACACGCCCGGTATTTTGCTTAATGCTTTCTTCATAGGCCGGGAGCAGCGTCGCAACAGACAGGCGTTTCTTATAGTCTTCTTTATCCTCGCGCGGCCAGCGAGGTAGGTAGGCTTCGCCCTGCCGGCGCATTTCCAGCGTGCCGCCCATCAGTGCATCGTTAATATCCCACGCCTCAACCATGTCGTTATAGTCGAGGTTAGGTGTCGAAATATCTGGCATGGTTTACATCCGAAGTTTGGTGACTTTGCCGACTTTCTTCGGCGGTGAATGCAGAACTTCATAACGAGTTCCGTCCCAGTCGTGATCTTCCTGCTGCGTGTCAACGTCATCAGGATTTTTGCTGTCGCGGACGAGTACAGGAATACGGCTTATCCAGCCACGGCAGTAATCAAAAACATAAAACGCGGGTTTTTCTGGTATCCCGGATTCCAGTTTTTTACCTTCGACAACCGCCTCCAGCATGTCGGCAAACAATGCGGCGCCATTAACGCGAGAGCCGGGCTTTTTGTTGGCCTCAACCCATTTAACGCCCTGCACTTCCATTTTCTGAGCTATGGAAAGCTCATCATCGCCAGTGTTGTAGATCGCGCTGTCGGCCGGGCCGGGAACAACCTTTTTGCAGATACCCGGCATAATGTTGAGTTGTCCTTGGGTGACGCCATCGAGTTTTATCTCGTCAGGTTCGTCAACTTCCTGGCCTGTTAGCCGCTTATCTATCCACGCAACGCCTTTTGCGACGTTGGTAGATGACATGTTCAGCCCTTTATTCAGTTCGTCAGGCGGGCAACCGTACCACTCGCCAATCAAAATCAGAGACCCGGCGGGCGGGCAGAATTGACGCCCATCCGGCAGCGTCGCGACAGTACCATCCGTGCGAGCCCACCAGAGATTAGAGAACGGTTTCGACTCCCCCCAGTCATGGGAACGGTCAACGGTCCAGCTATCCGGTATGCGGAACGGCTTAATGACGTGAAGCGCCTCATTCCATAGATGGTCAAAGCGTCCGCCGCTGGTCACATCCCATGAACCTTTTACCCACGCCTTGCGGCGGTTCGGGTCTTTGATGGACATCAGCGTTGCGATGTACTGCGGATCCAGATACGGGTTCTCTTTGAAAGAACCATGTATCGCGACGCGGGTTAACGTGATCTCTTCTTCCCGCTCGGTTTGAGGGTTGAACACTAATTGTTTGTGACGCTGCACAGTTCCGCGCGGTGCCGGTTCGATAAATCGTTTTTTTACCCAGGTATGACCGATGCCAAATGGGTTTGTCGTGCTGAATACTTCGAGTGGGATCGGTTTTAGCAACGATCCATCTTTTCGAGGATAGTCTTCAGGCCGGAACGATGAGCGACGACACGAAAACATTGCTTCGTAGAAATCTGAGTTAGGTTGTTTGGTCAGCTCGTTAAAGCCGATAAACGGAAATTCCTGTCCGTGGAAGTTCCAGTAATCATCAGCTTCACTTCCGAACCGGAACAGCAGTTCTTCACCAGTAGGCCACACCCATCGCAATTCACTCGCAGACCGAAGAAAATTTGCCCCGTCGCCGAACAGGTTATACATACGCTTAGACTGCGTGATGATGTCTGCCAGGTTCTTATACTCAGTGTCAAAAATGACACCGCGCCAGAATGAACCATAACCGACACCGACATTACGGCGAAAACGCGCCAACTGCGCAGCGGTTTTGCCTGGTCCGCGCGTTCCCTCGTAGAGGATCTCATTACATGGGCAACTCAGCGAAAGAGACTGTGATCCGGGCAGAGGCTTCCATACAGCCTTGTAATTCATCCACCAAGAACCTCATTTTGTTGTTTCTGCGCAGCAGCTTCCCAGTCGTCAACGTTGTCACAGGATGGAACGGGCATAACGTTGTGAGTCGATATAACGTTCTGTTCAACCTTCTGCTTGTTGGTATAAACGTCACCGACCTCTTTCGCAGCCTGTTCGAGAAGCTGGGCCGTCATGCCGAGGTTTTTCATGTTCTCGGCGGTCACAGACATTCGTTGCAGTACGCGAAGCCGATAAGCCTTATTAGCAATCGGGATTTCTGCAATTTCCGTCTGGAAGCGCTCGCGGGTTTCGTTGAACATCTCCACCCATTTTTTCGCCAGGCCTTTGCCGTTAGCTTTTGTCGGGTCGTGGGATTCAACCTGTTGACGAGGGATCGTGATGCCGAATTCTTTTTTGACAGCCTCCACTACCTGAGAAGGTGTGTCGAAGCACGCAAGCGATTGAACGATGAAGGCTTTAATCTCACCTTTTAATGTCGCCATAGCTTACCTGCCCGTCATAATCAGTCATAAAATCAAGCCAGTTTCAGCATGCACGTCCCGCATGCTCTGGCAATATTGAGATGTGCAACCTCCGCAGGTTGATTGGCTGCGTCCACCAGTTCTTGCACGTCGGCGCTAGCACCGTATCGACGGACCACGCCAACGAACTCTTCAACATCGTGACCACGCATACACAGTTTCGGCAGGCCGGAGTCACGGTAGAACTTCGGGGAGCCGTATTCATCGGTCTCCTGCGCTATGTGGTAAAGCTCATGCTCTACCAGTGCACAGAATTCGATGTCAGAGCAATGCAGGCAGAAGTCACCGGCCAGCGTGATAATGAAATCCGGCTTATGTCCGAACCACTCATGCATCTGCTGTTCCATCCGGGCTTTTTGCCATCCACCAGCACGCATCATCACTTCCTCTGCCTGACCAAGAACCGTTCGTCCTTTTTTGGTGAATGCTGTCGCTGCCCACATAAACGCTATGTCAGCATCTGCGAGGTGTGCGTGGTCGGGATTATGCAGGTGGCCAGAGTCGGCGATGATTTGTTCCTGTACCCACTGCCATACACCATCAGCAGGAGCTAACCGTATGTACGGCGCGAACTCTTCAATGAATGCTGGTGACGGCATCGGGCGGCGATCGTCTTCATTCGCCATGAATTACTCCGTTATCTCTTTGCAGGCTCTAACTTCACCTTTTGGCTCATGCCGTGTTGCACAATGAATGCGCCTACCGTCTCGTAATCAGGTTCCCGCTGACAAATTACACAGAAAAAAATCAGCGTTTTTAGATAAACCGAAACCCACCATTTAAATTTCAGATCAACACTCAGTGAGCAGCTATCCATGAGTTAATCCTGTTTGATGTGCGGCAGGAATGCCGAGAACATTCTGTCGAGCAGATAGCAGTAGGTTTCGTTTGTCGCTCCAGTGTCGACTGTCACACCAACATCATTACAGCAGTAAAACGTTGCGTGTGCGCATTCGTGAACCAGTGTGGCGGCATTATTATCAAACACACCCACCAGATAAAGATTCTCACCGGTTTCATCATTAACGAATTGCCGACACATGCCGTTGAACATGCTTACGTCAGCCAGGGAAACACCAAGTGATTTTTCTGCCTGCTGCCATTCCTCTTTTGACCGACACAGATATACATTCGCACAGTGAAACAACGGAACGAAAAAACGCGGTAACTTAGGCCATTTTGTTTTTGCCATTTTTCTGCTCTCTGAAAAGGTAAGTGACCGTATTCGCCCGCCACGGCTACGGCATGCCGCTGTGAAGGTAAAAGCTCGCGTTACCATCGCGAGGAAAACCCGGCGTGACCCGTTTTTGAATAACCACGCTCACTCGCGCAGGGAGAATCCTCCTCAGGGAGGCTGCGGTCTTAGTTCGGGCGTGGAGACTGCGACGAATCGGCGCAATGGGCATTCTTGTCGCAGCGGTCGCCACCATCTCACGATGTTGCTATGCCACTTCCGTCTGTTCCGGCTGCCAAGATATGGATCACCTCTTTGGTTGATGCCAATCTATGCTTCTTGTCGGGTAAGCATTATCGAAGCCCCTCAGTGAAGAGCTTCTGTAATGCCATCACTCGGTGAAAATCAGTTTTGGTTGTGTCAGCGATAGGATCTGATCGAATTCCAGCGCAAGCAGTTTCTTTTCGCGCTTGCGTGCATTCATCATCTTGCTACCGATGCGGGCCTTCACTTCTGACTTGGCGACCTTTAACGCATGGCGGTGCTGAGCCTGCTCACCCATCTCATGCCAGCGAGTCAACTGATCCGCCATCCAGTTAAACGCCTGAATGTATCGCACTTTTATTAGCGTGGCCGCTGCGCCAGTGAAGCCCATCACTACCAACATGTAACCATCTTTTGTCAGCTTGAACATTGGCTGCGCTTCGCCATTTTTATCAATGAAATCAGCCTCCTCAAAATTGAGGGCGGCAAATTCTGGAGGACATTCTGACTTCACCTGCCTAATTTTTCTCAACACGTTATCATGTCGTTTTCCGAAGTAATCAGCGATCTTCTGACTGGTCGTGAACGCCCTCCCTTGGATAGCCATCACCATCTTAGAGAAGTCGAACTCCTGGACTAACACTGCTTCTTTCATAGCGTTTTACCTGCTCTTTGAGATGAACCGTTGCCGCATAGGAAGTCAGCCCACCGAGGCTCGCCAGCACTAACTGACATCCTCAACGGCTCATTCCAAAGGGTCTGGTTCGGTGGTTTTTGTGCGCATGCGGTGCGCGGTGAAATTCAGGTATAAAAAAGCCCGACCGAAGTCAGGCTCTGTTTGTCTGTTGTGGGTGACGAATCATTTCAGGCACTGCGTGTTGATGTACTCCTGAAGTGCTCTCAGGGCTGTTTGGTCTTGCTTGATGCCGGATCTGATACCGAGAACGTTTCGTCCAGCAACGTCAGAGAGTTCGACGGTGGCATCATTGCCCATGCCGGGGGTGCCGGTGGTTTTGGTTGAGGTAGGCACTGAACATCGGCCTTTGACGAGCACCCGACCGCCATTATCAAGCTTGCGCTTAAGAGCATCGTTTTCAGCTTGAGCATCAGCTAAGTCCTTCGTGTATTTGGCATCCAGCGCAGCAACATCACGCTGGCGGGTCTGCATGTCTTTGATGGTGGCGTTCGCCAGGCCGAGCTGCTCAGTGGCTTTATCGCGCTGGTCTTTATAGGTGATGGCGTTGTCGCGGTAGTGGTTCACAAAAAATGCCAACACAGCAACGAGCGACACAATTGCTAACTGCAAGCAGTAGCGTTTAAGCAAAGAGGTAATCATGACAAGAACAGAGCACGCTCCGCCCCACGGCGATTTGTTAACCCGGGAAGAATTTTCCCGCCAGACTTATTCCAGCGTAGGAACTCATCAGCGGCGCCTTTGGTATCGCCAGCATTCAGCTTCTTCAGCAACGTGGATGTTGATAGCGCACGCGAGCCGACGTTGTAAGCGAACGATACCAGCGCATCAAACTGGCCCTGCGTCAGTTTCACTCTGACCAGCTTCAGTATGTCGTTTTCATAGCTCACCAGCCCCGTTTTAAGCAACCTGTCAGCCGTTTCCTGGTCGATAGTCATTCCGGGCTTTACTGGCTTGCCATCTACCGGGTGAGTCCAGCCATAACCAATCGTCCACGGCGCGCCGCCTGTCCCTGGGTCTGGATAGGCAGTCAGCCGACAACCTTCGAATTTTTTTATCAGCGCAATGCCGTCAGGACTGGTTTGCATCGTCAACTCCCGCCTTTTTGGCTGCGAATTTTTTAATCAGATTGCCGATCGAATCGGTGCCGATGTATCCAATAAAGACGCTGGCTATGTAGGCGAGGTTGCTGCTCAGGCCGATAAAGTCCAGAAGGTCACGAACGAACCAGGCAATCATCGCGCACATCAGCGCATCAATTAGCGTTTTTGTTACCGCGCCGCCGTTATAGCGACCACGCAGGTACGCCATGATAAAAGCCAGCATTGCACCAATACCCTGCTCCTTGGCGGCAAGTAGCGCAGCGATGAAATCTTGTTTGTATGGCATTTTCATAGGCCTCACCTCCGATCTTTCGGATGGCGCTGTGTGTTATGAAAGGGGTCAGGCTTCACGGGCTGGATTTTCAACAAAGCACGTAGTGATTGATTCCCGTGAGCCTGAAATAAAAAAGCCAGCGACAGGCTGGCAATGTGAGGGTGTGGCAATGTCAGCTCTCTGGCTGAAGGGTCCCAGGTAGTGGGTTCTGTGTGCGGCGTACCGCAAATAAAAAAGCCCAAGGCGTTTAACCTCGGGCTTGAATTTTTTTGCTTCGGAACGATTGAACGGATTCCCAGCGTTAGAGATAAATCTAACCAGTTTTTCCGCAAATAGCAATAGCATTTTTCTGCTGAATGCCAAAATTAAGTAAATAAATACTCATCGTGTCACTTTTGAGAGAACGGAATCGGCAAAAGACTCCTGTTTGTGGCATTCACTTACCAGCGCTTCGAAAAGTGGCTGGAGTTGCTCGTATGCTGACGTTTTTTTTATATCCGTTACGGTTCTGATGCCTTCCAGAACTACCGAGAACTTTAATCTCGCATAACCACGACCGCCGCAGCGATCGCAGCATTTCATCACCGGAACGCCCTGGCGATCACTTTCCTTCTTGTCCAGCACCTTGCCCTTCCCGTGGCAGCGACACGAATTGCTGATAACACCCTTTCCGTTACACGATTTGCATTTAACCTTGACCACTTCGCGTACTGAGTTCCATTTCTCCCAGTCACCCGGGCCAACGGCGCGTGACATTTTGGCCCATGATGGTGCTTTCCCCCACGGGAAGGTAACTTTATTAGTAAATACCTCTGCTTCAGTAAAACCTGTTCCATCGCAACAATCGCACCGACGAACGCTTGCTGCGCTGCGTGAATAGTCCTGGAAAGCGAATGCGCACATAATTTCAAGGACTCTTCGACGGATGTCGTCATTGAGTTCTGAAACTGATTTATAGCGTCGCGATAACTCAACGGCTGATTCATAAAGAGACTCCATTGCCCGATCCGGGTTGCTAATGCCAATCTTTGCCAGATAGAGATCAAAACCAAATCCGCATTTATGTCCGACGAGCCCAAGTGCGGCCATAACATCAGTGCCGGTAAGGCTGTCAGATGCCGTAGCGCGCGGAGAGTCACTGAACATCGGTGATTTAGGCGCAAAATATTTAGCGATTGATTCGAGATTCATGCGGATTCTCCTGCGGTCTGTTTTGTTTTTTGCTGTTGCTGGCTGTGCTTTGCTACTGGCGGCAACATAGCGCGCTTAACGCTTTCAGCCTGGTAACGTTCAACATCGGCCCTGGTCATACATCTATCCCCAACCGTTTCCACGCCGCCTTTGTTCTGGCTTTCGTCCTCATGGCGAACCGATGGGCCTTTATGGCTTTACTGGCTGAATAATTGGCATATACCCAAAGAATTCGGAATGCCGCGCATATCCATACGGCGCCAAACAGAATGCAACTAATCAGACCAATAAACGCGAGGATATGAATTGTTAATTCAGACGGTGTCATGCTGCCTCCTGCTGTTTCAATGCGCGTAGGTCTGCCCTGGCTTTGGCACGTATGCCTTCCAGTTCTTCACGGGTGTATCGGTGGGTTTTGTTGTTGGACTCCAGCGCCAGCACGCGCTCTTCGCCGATCAGCTCCACCAGCGCTACTCGGTACGCCTCAATGTTTCCTGATTTGTGGACGTTACATGCAGAGCACTGGAGCCAAACATTGTCTGGATTGAATCTCAGTTGCGGCGCGGCGGCCGTGGTACGGTAATGTCCGGCATGCCATGCAAAGGCGGTTTTGGTTCCGCAGGAGATGCAGCCATTCCCGGCGGAAAGCAGCATTTCGCGCCGCCAGTCATTGAAGGCGCGCTGTGTCATCTGCACCCAGTGACGTAATGGTTTCACATCTTTGCGACGCTCGCGCAGACGCTTGCGATCGGCTTTCTCGGCTTCGTGTTTTTCCTTGATGCGCTTCGCCTCAGCTTTCACCTTCTCCTTAGCGCGTAGATCCATTGCGTAAATAGCGCCATGCTCAGGGCCGCACCAGCGAATGTTGTCGTATGCCGGGATGAACCACTCATTGCATACTTTGCACTTACGGCGGGATGGCTTACGCATGGTCACCACCTTGCACCTGTACCAGCGTGAGGTTTCCGCAGAACACGGCACCGGTATCGATGTACATCTGATTTGCATACTTCAGGGGATGGCGCGCTGGGGTGTGTCCGAAGATAAACAGGTCAGCACCGGATATCTCAGAGATAATACCGTCCTGAGCTTCACTAACCCGCTCACGATTCCAGATGACCATATCTTTAGGGACAGGCTTATCAAATTCATATTCGTTGAACGGGTAATCGGCGTGGCAAATTACGATTTTCCGATCGGAAGTGACCAGTTCGATGATGAGTGGCAAATCAGCCGCTTTATGGACCAGAGCCTTGGCCAAAACCTCTTTGTCATAGTCGAGATTGAAGAACCAACCACCACCATTTACCAGCCA
The DNA here is from genome assembly GCF_030333655.1 of Citrobacter sp. CK180. Taxonomy (NCBI): domain Bacteria; kingdom Pseudomonadati; phylum Pseudomonadota; class Gammaproteobacteria; order Enterobacterales; family Enterobacteriaceae; genus Citrobacter; species Citrobacter sp. CK180. The sequence goes on from NZ_JAOWFM010000033.1 coordinate 30,336, forward strand.
GTGATTTACGTTCCCGTATTCAGAAAGTCCATCAATCATCATCTGCTCATGGTTTCCGCGCACAGCCCGGAACCACGGCATAGTAATCAGATCGAGGCACTCGACGTTTTCCGCGCCGCGGTCGATGAGGTCACCCACTGAGATCAGCAAATCACGCGCCGGGTCAAACGAAACCTTGTCAAGTTCATTCATCAGCAGCGTGTAACACCCATGCAGATCGCCGACGACAAAGATATTGTGCCAGTCAGCGCCGTTAATGCGTTGATAGATACTCATGACGCTCTCCCAAAGTAATCGCCGCGATAACGAACATCGCGAAGCTGGATGTTCTGGCTGACAACAAATGCCTGGGTGTATTCGATCAGACTGTTCATGCGCCTGATGCCCATTGAGGATGTGCTTTCCCTGATGGCGACAAGTTCTCCCTCAAGACCGGCAATCACTTTCCCCTGCCCGCCGGTGGCGATGGAATGACCGGATACCAGAATTGCCTTCCATGAAGGTTGTGACCATGCCGAGCCAGCCCACTGGACGCGATGCTTACCCTGCAGACCACCAGTGCGCAGGAAGCTGATGTAAACATCGATGATACGGCAGAGAAATTCCGTGCGCGCATTGATTCGGCTGAGACGCTGGAAGATGCAACCGCTGTGGGAAACGATATCAATACGGCAAAACCTGCATTAGGTACGGCACTGTTCACTGAGTTGAAAAATAAAGCTACCCGCCGTTATCACCTGGTTAAGCATCGCGCCATGCTTGATGAAGCAATCAACGGTCTGCCACAGCCTGACGCACCGGATGCTGCAACATGCTTTGAAATGGTAGAGAAAAAACTCTCCGCAGCGAAACGGCATCTTGGCGACGAGCTGCACGATAAGTACCGCATAACTCTTGACGACATGAAACCGGAATACGTGGGCTAAGGGAGGCGGGAGGGTCCGCCCTCCCGGTAATGACATGAGCAAATTGCAAAATGAAGAGTTGAAAGTGGTCGCCGTCGTTCAGTTCAACAAAGGCGAAGCCTTGGTATTAAACCGCCCTCTCAATTTTATTTACGAAGAGATTGGGAGAGATTTAATTGGAAGCGACGGGCCATTTAAACGCCCTCTCCTTTACTCACCAGCAAGCGAAGCATTCAAAGCATTTGCAGGAAGCGAGATGAAGCTACAAATGCAGGACGGAAGCCAGAGGATTGTTAAGGATCACTGGTGGTCAGGAAGCCTACCAGGGCACCAAAGCGTTACTGCATGCGACCTGGAATCACTCAAAAAATGCTACGTATTTTACGGCGGCATGGGCATAACGGCTGATGATTTTCAGGCCCTGCGTGAATCCTATAACGGATGCGTTTATCCGTATTGGGATTACGAAAAGGTGATCAAGTACGACGATTTGCGAAGGGAACTCTACATCAAACTTTCTCATGAAGAACGGCGCGTTCAAGCGCTAATAGCTGAAGTTAAGAAAAAGCACAAGGCGTTGGTGGCGGCGAATAATCAGGAGCGTGCAGCATGAAATTTTCTAAATTCTCTGAGCTGGTTGCCCGGATCTGGTCCAACACACTGACGCAAAGGCGCGATCCGGAAATTACCATCGCCATACACTCTCCTGGCAGCATCGGCGCGTCGCCATCTGTTGAGGTCGAGTCCATTCAGGCTGGCTTCGACTGGGACGCCGGGCTGGTGTTGATTTACCCGGCACAACCTCTGACCACGCTGACACCTGAACAAGTGGCGGACATCACCGCCAGCGTGCGCAAAGGTCAGTCCTGGCACGCCTATGAGGCGTACAAGAAGCACAAAGCAGAAGTTGACGCACTTAAGGCTCAGATTGCCGAACTGGAGTCCTTCCGTTTCGCCTATATGGAGTGGAGCGACAAAACTGATTGGATGCAGGCGGACAGACGATTCGATGTTGTGAAGCCGTTGGGGAAACACCGCGCTGATGTGCTTAAGGCGTATATCGAGTATCTGGAGTCCCGCGCCTCCACTAATGCCGCTGCTGATGTACTGGCAGAACGGCAGCGCCAGATTACAGCGGAGGGGTGGACTCCAGAACACGACGACGAGCATTGCAATAACGAAATGGCAATGGCGGCGGTTTGTTACATAAACGAAACAGGAACTGTGAATCGTAATGGTGGCAAGCCGTGGGGGTGGCCTTGGGATGCATCATGGTGGAAACCAAATGCCCGCCGTCGCAACCTGGTAAAAGCTGGGGCTTTAATTCTGGCTGAAATCGAACGCATTGACCGCTCCGCTGGTATTAATGAGGAGGTCGAGTAAATGATCGAACATCAACAACAACCAACCTTCAATACCTGCATGTCAGCGTGCGTAGCAATGATATCAAGCCAGCCGGTAACTGATGTCGTCGCGCAATGGCATGACAAATTTCACAGCAAAGAGGCATGGCTTGATGATGCCCTGGACCATTACAGCATTCCGTACTTCTACGGGCATCCTAAGAAGGCCGAATTGCTACCAGGCTTTATTTATTTCCTCACGGTTCCGTCGCTGAATATCGTCGGCGGCCAGCATCAGATTCTGGCCGCAGTAAAAGATGGTCCTGTGGTCGAAATTCTCGACCCAGCAAAAGGTCGCGATGGTGCCAGATACTACGTCTACGGGGAATGTCAAGCTCCCGAAGAACGTGAACTCATCTCATGGTCAATAGACCTGGCAATACCTGTTGTTGAGTGGGGTGATCATGCGCATTGAAGAACTGAAAAATCTTCCGAAATTATACCGGGTTATCACCGTTGAGCTTGACGTTTTGCGTAACGGGTTCGGGGCTAATTACGGTGTAATTTACGATGTTGATACCGTTGTTAAGCGCAAAGTTCGCCGCGTGTTAGATGCCGATGGCTGGCGCTGGGCAATGGTCCGTGAGCACCGCAATCAAGAGCAATGGGACTACTTCTTTGAGTACGACAAAGAATGCCTTCATGAACTTAATTACACACTTGGCCTAATTAAGTGAGGTGAATATGCGATTGATAAACCGCAGCACGCAATCTCCGCTGGCGCGCCGGGCGTGCGATGCAGCACTGGCAAAGCATGTTGAGCTTTACGGGGAGTTTGGCCGTCAGAAAACCAAGACCACATACACGGTAGTGGTTGATGGAATAAAAGTAACAGTGGAAGTCGTTAACCGCCTGGCCAGTTACGTAGCAACCGCTATGAACGGAGCGCGCCGTCTGCGCCACCTCCCCTCGCAGGCAACCTGATAACGATTTATCAACGTCATAACACCGGCACTTTTATACTCGTGCCGGTTACCTGAGGTGAACTATGACACAGGTAATTTTTAATGAAGAGTGGATGGTTGAGGCTAAACTCATCGAAAAAACAGGACTCTCCAGCGGGCAGATTAAAAGCTACCGCCTTAAGTCATGGGTAAACGGCGTCCATTTTAAATACGTTACTGCAGATGGCAGAACTGAGTCTGAAAAAGGGCTTGCCTGGTACAACTACCCCAAAATTAACCATTTCATTAAGGATGCGTAATGGCAGGCTTACCTACCGGCGTGGAAATTCACAACGGTAAACTGAGGATATCATTCAAGTACAAGAACGTTCGCTGTAGAGAGGTTTTGCGAGGTTGGGTAGTCAATAGTTCCAACATCAAAAAAGCGGGTAATCTGAGAGCGCTGATCTGTGCCGAAGTACAGTTGGGTACATTCAAATATGAAGAGCGTTTTCCGGAGAGCAAGGCGCTTAAGAAGTTTTCGCAACCGACAAAGAGTGTTCTAACTTTCGGTGAACTGTGCGACGCATTTCACGCTATTAAAGAGGTGGAGATTTCACCAGCAACAATGATGATAACACGTTCGGTAAGCGCACTTTTTATGAAAATAATCGGCGAGCATACTGCCATTGAAAACATACAACTTAATGACATGCTCCTCTATCGGAAAAAGTTGCTTGAGGGGGAGTTTAAAGCCAGGACTGAAGGACAACGTACAGTCAGAACTGTTAACTCCTTTATGGGACAATTATGCAGAATGCTCAGCTTCGCTCACCAGAGCAACTATATACAGCATAAACCTTTTGAGAACATAAAAAGCCTGAAGACCTCAGAGCTTGATCCAGACCCGTTGCTGAAAGAAGAATTCCAGGAGTTATCAAAACACTGGCACGGTCAGCATCTGAACCTCTGGACATTTGCAGTCTACACGGGTTTACGCCATGGTGAATTGACGGGTTTAGCATGGGAGGATGTCGATCTCTCCAGCGGTGAGATTCATGTTAAACGCACAATGACACTAACTAAAAAATTTGGGCCACCCAAGACAAAGGCTGGGTTAAGGACGGTAAAACTGCTAAAACCGGCACTGGAGGCTTTAAAGAGGCAATTCGATCTTACGGGACATAAAGAGCCTGCCGAAATTGATTTTTACCACCGCGAGCGCGGAAAGGTTGAAAAGCAGAGCCTGAGATTCTGTTTTGTTCCCAATTATAATGAAGGGACAGTGAGCCGACATTATTCTCAGAGCACGATTAACCTTACATGGCCAGGGGCGGTACAAAAATCTGGTATAAGGTATCGTTCTCCTTATCACACGAGGCACACATATGCGTGCTGGATGCTCTCAGCTGGCGCGAACCCGTCTTTCATTGCCAGTCAGATGGGGCATAAAAATGCGCGTATGGTTTATACCGTGTATTCAAAATGGATCGTGCGGATGAACGATGACCAAATTGACATGTTGAACGGGAAAATTTAGTGGAATGCCCCCACCGTGCCCCCGGCGTTAGGTTCATTGAAATAATATGCAATTATTACAATGAGTTCAGCGACCCGACTTTAATAATAGCCAGATGAAGACCGGCGCCCCCATCGTCGCCGTCACTACGCCGATAGGCAGTTCCGCCGACGCCAGCGCCAGACGGGCGATGACATCCGCCAGCAGCAGAGCTATCGCCCCCGCCAGCGCACAGCCCGGCAGCAAAGCGCGATGATCGCTCAGACCGCAAAGCCGTAAGATATGTGGGATCACCAGGCCGATAAACCCAATCGAACCCGCGAGCGCAACGCTAACGCCGACCATCCAGCCCGTGGCGACCACCAGCAAATTGCGCCAGAACCACAGCGGCAGCCCCAGCTGACGCGCGGACGTTTCGCCCAGCGCCAGAATATTCATCGGCTGCGACTGGCAGCAAATCCAGAGTGAAACCGGGATCAGGGCAATCATCAGCCAGGCCTGCTGCCAGTCCACCCCGCCGAATCCGCCCATCATCCAGTACATCAACTGGCGCAGGTCGAAGGAGGTTGAAAAATAGATGGCCCACGTCATCATCGCGCTGCAAATAATGCCAAGCGCAACGCCCGCCAGCAGCAGGCGGCTGGTTGATAAATGTCGACGGGCAAATCGCAGGAGAATAAGTGTGATGATAAGCGCGCCGGCAATGGCGCAGAACCCCAGCGCCCAGCCGGGTAACTGACCTTGCCCCAGTAGCACTGCGGCAATAAGGCCCACGCCAGCGCCGTTGGAGACGCCAAGCAATCCGGGCTCGGCAAGCGGGTTTTCAAATAACGCCTGCATTACCGCGCCTGACAGCGCCAGCGCGGCGCCTACCAGCAGAACAGCAAGCGTGCGAGGGAGTCGTATCTGCCAGACAAACAGTTCACCACGGGCGCTGAACCAGTCGCCAGGGGCTATCCACTGATCTCCGGCGCACAGGCTTAATACCACTGCCAGCAGCATAAGCACCGACAGACTGGATAACCAGCGCACATTGCGGCGCTGTTGTTGGCAGGCAAAAGTCAGCATGTTTTCCATTCAGCTGAAAAGGGATGATGTTGATTTTACGGTGCGTAACCATCACAGGAAAGAAAAAAGGCCGCAAAGCGGCCTTTTTAGTTAGATCAGATTACTCTTCTTTGGGCGAAGCGTTTTCAACCCGGCTTTTCAACTTCTGTCCGGGTCTGAAGGTCACCACGCGCCGTGCTGTAATGGGAATATCTTCGCCCGTTTTCGGGTTACGTCCCGGACGTTGATTCTTATCACGCAGATCGAAGTTACCAAAACCAGAGAGTTTCACCTGCTCACCGTTTTCCAGAGCACGACGAATCTCCTCGAAAAACAGCTCGACCAGTTCTTTGGCATCCCGCTTGCTAAGCCCAAGCTTATCAAACAGATATTCTGACATTTCAGCTTTTGTAAGCGCCATAGGTTCAATCCCTCAATGATGCCTGGAATCGCTCTTTTAATGCCTCTACACATTTGGCGACGGTAGCGGCAATCTCCTCTTCTTCGAGTGTACGGCTGGTATCCTGAAGGATCAGGCTGATAGCGAGGCTCTTATAACCCTCCGCAACACCCTTACCGCGGTACACGTCAAATAAGTTTACGCCAACTCCCTGATTTACGCCAACTTTCTTACACTCGGATAAAATATCCGCTGCGGGAACGTTTTCTGCGACCACCACCGCGATGTCGCGACGGTTAGCCGGGAAGCGCGAAATCTCGCGCGCCTGAGGCACCACGCGGTCTGCGAGCTTATTCCACTCCAGTTCAAACACCAGAGTGCGACCGTTCAGATCCAGTTTACGTTCCAGCTCAGGATGAACAACCCCAATAAAACCAATGCGTTCACCTTTCAGATAAATCGCCGCGGACTGCCCAGGATGCAGCGCCGGATTCGCTTCCGCCCTGAACTGAATGTCGCCCAGTTTGCCGGTGAGATCCAGCACCGCTTCCAGATCGCCTTTCAGATCATAGAAATCAACGGTCTCTTTCGCCAGATTCCAGTGCTCGTCATAACGGTTGCCGCAAATCACCCCTGCCAGCATCAAATCCTGACGAATGCCCAGATTTGCCTGGGTATCCGGCACGAAACGCAGACCGGTTTCAAAGATACGCACGCGGTTCTGCTGACGGTTCTGGTTATAGACCACCGTTGACAGCAGGCCGGTCCACAGAGAGAGACGCATCGCCGACATCTCAATGGAGATCGGGCTTGGCAGCAACAGCGCTTCTTCGCCCGGATGCAGCAGTTGCTGAACCTTCGGATCGACAAAGCTATAGGTGATCACTTCCTGGTAGCCTTTGTCATTGAGCATGGTTTTCACACGCTTCAGCGACAAGTTGGCTTCACGGTGAGTCCCCATGATTAAACCCGCCTGAATCGGCTCATCAGGAATGTTGTTATAGCCATACACGCGGGCCACTTCTTCGACCAGATCTTCTTCAATCTCCATGTCGAAACGCCAGCTCGGCGCGACCGCTTTCCACTCGTCCTGACCTTCAGTCACTTCGCAGCCCAGACGACGCAGAATATCGCTCACCTGCTCATCGGCAATGTGATGCCCGATCAGACGATCCAGCTTGCTACGACGAAGCATAATGGTCGCGCGTTTCGGCAGCGTGGCGTCATTCGTGACGTCGATAACCGGACCGGCTTCGCCGCCGCAAATGTCGATCAACAGGCGGGTGGCGCGCTCCATTGCTTTGTACTGCAACGCCGGGTCCACACCACGCTCATAGCGGTGGGAAGCATCCGTATGCAGACCGTGGCGACGCGCACGACCGGTAATAGACAGCGGGCTAAAGAACGCGCATTCCAGCAGCACGTTTTGCGTTTCCTCATTCACGCCGGAATGCTCGCCGCCAAAGATACCGCCCATCGCCAGCGCTTTGTGGTGATCCGCGATCACCAGCGTATCGGTGCTCAGCTTCGCTTCTGTGCCGTCCAGCAGCACCAGGGTTTCGCCCTCTTTGGCCATACGCACGACAATACCGCCTTCAATACGGTCTTTGTCAAAGGCATGCATCGGCTGACCCAGTTCAAGCAGTACATAGTTGGTGACGTCAACGACAGCATCAATGGAACGAATGCCGCAGCGACGCAGCTTCTCTTTCATCCACAGCGGCGTAGGCGCTTTAACATTAATGCCTTTCACCACGCGACCCAGGTAGCGCGGGCAGGCATCCGGTGCTTCAACCGCGATCGGCAGCGTGTCATTGATGGTGGCTGCAACAGGCGCGATCTCCGGCTCAACCAGCGCGATTTTGTTCAGGACAGCGACATCACGCGCCACGCCAATGATCCCTAAGCAGTCGGCGCGGTTCGGCGTCACGCTGATTTCAATGGTGTTATCGTCAAGCTTCAGGTATTCGCGGATATCGGTTCCGATCGGCGCATCCGCCGGCAATTCGATGATGCCGCTATGGTCGTCGGAAATCCCCAGTTCGGAGAAGGAGCACAGCATCCCTTCCGACGGCTCGCCGCGCAGTTTAGCGGCTTTGATTTTGAAATCGCCCGGCAGAACCGCGCCGATAGTTGCAACGGCTACTTTCAGCCCCTGACGGCAGTTAGGCGCGCCACAGACGATATCCAGCAGGCGTTCGCCGCCCACGTTCACTTTCGTAACGCGCAGTTTATCTGCGTTCGGGTGCTGGCCGCACTCCACCACTTCACCCACAACCACGCCGTTGAACTCACCGGCGACGGCGTCAACGCCATCCACTTCCAGGCCCGCCATCGTAATCTGATCCGACAGCGCATCGCTGTCGATTGCCGGGTTCACCCATTCGCGTAACCACAGTTCACTGAATTTCATTGTTTTACCCTGCCTTTATTTAAACTGTTTGAGGAAACGCAGATCGTTTTCGAAGAATGAGCGCAGATCGGTCACGCCATAACGCAGCATGGTAAGACGCTCCATCCCCATACCAAACGCGAAGCCAGAGTAGATTTCCGGGTCGATGCCCACGTTGCGCAGAACGTTCGGATGCACCATCCCGCAACCCAGCACTTCCAGCCATTTGCCGTTTTTGCCCATTACATCCACTTCTGCGGACGGTTCCGTGAACGGGAAGTAAGAAGGACGGAAACGGATTTGCAGGTCTTCTTCAAAGAAGTTACGCAGGAAGTCGTGCAGCGTGCCTTTCAGGTTGGTGAAGCTGATGTTGGTGTCAACAATCAGCCCTTCCATCTGATGGAACATCGGGGTGTGCGTTTGATCGTAGTCGTTACGGTACACTCGGCCCGGCGCAATAATACGGATCGGCGGCTGCTGTTCTTTCATGGTACGAATCTGCACGCCGGAAGTCTGCGTACGCAGCAGGCGGGTGGCATCAAACCAGAAAGTGTCGTGGTCAGCGCGGGCCGGGTGATGGCCTGGAATGTTCAGCGCATCGAAGTTGTGGTAATCGTCTTCGATCTCCGGGCCAGTCGCCACGGTAAAACCAAGCTCACCGAAGAAACTTTCAATACGATCAATGGTACGTGTTACCGGATGCAGACCACCGTTCTCGATACGACGCCCAGGCAGAGAAACGTCGATGGTTTCCGCCGCCAGACGTGCATTCAGCGCCGCGTTTTCTAAATCCGCTTTGCGCGCGTTCAGCGCTTGTTGTACCTGCTCTTTTGCTTCATTGATAACCGCGCCGGCTGCCGGACGCTCTTCTGGCGGCAATTCACGCAGGGTCGTCATCTGAAGGGTTAAATGCCCTTTCTTGCCCAAATATTCGACGCGTACATTGTCTAACGCGGCAACATCTGACGCCTGGTTAATGGCTGCCTTCGCACTGGCAACCAGCTCTGCGAGATGTGACATGGTTTTCCTCATTGTGTCGGTGAAGACACCGGTTCGTTGGACTTAATCTCTCGATTTCAGGTACAAAAAAAGCCTCCATCAGGAGGCTTTTTCGCGCTGTTTTTCGTTTCTTCTTTCACGCGCTAGCCTCCTGGAGTCAGGTGCTAAAGTAAAAAAAGAAGCGGAAAATAGCAGCATTCATGCTTGCGTTACCTTGTGTGGTAAAACCGGACAACCTTTATTGAAAAGGGTTACGGATAAATTGTCAACTGATTGATTGCACTACAAATAAAAGAGAGGGAGCCAGGCTCCCTCTTTTCACTGGCTTATGCCAGAGCTGCTTTCGCTTTTTCAACCAGAGCGGTGAACGCTACTTTGTCGAATACTGCGATGTCAGCCAGGATCTTACGGTCGATTTCAACAGAGGCTTTTTTCAGGCCGTTGATGAATTTGCTGTAAGAAATACCGTTCTGACGTGCTGCTGCGTTGATACGCGCAATCCACAGTTGACGGAACTGACGCTTACGTTGACGACGGTCACGGTAAGCATACTGACCAGCTTTGATAACTGCCTGGAAGGCAACGCGGTATACGCGAGAACGCGCACCGTAGTAGCCTTTGGCTTGTTTCAAAATTTTCTTGTGACGTGCGCGTGCAATTACACCACGTTTTACGCGAGCCATAGTGCTCTCCTGTATCTATTCTGATTCGCCCTTCATCTTTCACATTTTCGCGGCGTTAACCGCCTTGCGACATGCGAAATCTATTGGGCATAAAAAAGTTAAAAAAACGTTAACGGCTTATGCGTACGGCAGGCACGCGATTACCAGACCCAGATCGCCTTTGGAAACCATGGCTTTCGGGCGCAGGTGACGTTTACGCTTAGTCGCTTTTTTGGTCAGAATATGACGCAGGTTAGCGTGCTTGTGCTTAAAACCACCTTTACCGGTTTTTTTGAAGCGCTTAGCAGCACCGCGTACGGTCTTAATTTTTGGCATTTTAATAACTTCCACTTCGCATTGTTAATAAACGAAACCCAGGCGAACAAAATCTGTGAAGCCCGAAGGCTCCACAGGAATTGCTACTTGAAGGCCTTACTGTTTCTTCTTAGGAGCGAGCACCATAATCATCTGACGGCCTTCGATCTTCGTAGGGAAGGATTCGACAACTGCCAGTTCAGCCAGATCTTCTTTCACGCGATTAAGCACTTCCATACCGATCTGTTGGTGGGCCATCTCACGACCGCGGAAACGCAGCGTGATCTTGGCCTTATCGCCCTCTTCGAGAAAGCGAATCAGGCTGCGGAGTTTTACCTGATAGTCGCCTTCATCTGTACCAGGACGGAATTTAATTTCCTTAACCTGGATAACTTTTTGCTTTTTCTTCTGTTCCTTAGAAGACTTACTCTTTTCATAGAGGAATTTGCCGTAATCCATTATACGACAAACCGGCGGCTCGGCGTTAGGGCTGATTTCGACTAAGTCTACTCCAGCTTCTTCAGCTTTTTCCAGAGCTTCTCTCAGACTCACAATACCAAGCTGCTCGCCTTCCAGACCTGTTAAGCGAACTTCCTGGGCGCGAATTTCGCCATTGATACGGTTAGGACGCGCCGTTTGAACTCGTTTTCCGCCTTTAATACTTTATTCCTCCAGTTGTTGAAGACTGCGGCTGCGAATCTCTTGTTGCAGCTTCTCGATAACTTCATTTACGTCCAGGCTGCCCAAGTCTTTGCCACGACGGGTACGCACGGCTACTTTGCCTGCTTCTACCTCTTTGTCGCCACAGACCAACATGTAAGGGACACGACGTAAAGTGTGCTCGCGGATTTTAAAGCCTATCTTCTCATTTCTCAAGTCTGCTTTTACACGAATGCCCGCATTTTGTAGTTTCTGCGTCAATTCGTTAACGTATTCAGACTGAGTATCGGTAATGTTCATCACCACTACCTGAACCGGCGCAAGCCAGGTCGGGAAGAAGCCCGCGAACTCTTCAGTCAGGATACCGATGAAACGTTCCATTGACCCAAGAATCGCGCGGTGAATCATCACCGGCACCTGACGCTCGTTGTTTTCGCCAACATAAGAGGCGTTCAGACGAGACGGCAGAGAGAAGTCCAGCTGTACCGTACCGCACTGCCATGCACGATCGAGGCAGTCATACAGGGTAAATTCAATTTTCGGACCGTAGAATGCGCCCTCACCCAGTTGATACTCAAACGGGATGTTGTTTTCTTCCAGCGCAACGGCCAGATCCGCCTCAGCACGATCCCACATTTCATCGCTACCGATACGTTTTTCGGGGCGAGTGGAAAGTTTGACGACGATTTTCTCGAAGCCAAAAGTGCTGTACATATCGTAGACCATACGAATACAGGCGTTCACTTCATCGCGAATCTGTTCTTCAGTACAGAAGATATGCGCATCATCCTGGGTGAAGCCACGTACGCGCATCAGGCCATGCAAGGCGCCTGACGGTTCGTTACGGTGGCAGCTACCGAATTCCGCCATACGCAGCGGCAGATCGCGGTAGGACTTCAGACCCTGGTTGAAGATCTGCACGTGGCCCGGGCAGTTCATCGGCTTGATGCAGTATTCACGGTTCTCTGAAGAGGTAGTGAACATCGCATCTTTGTAGTTTTCCCAGTGCCCGGTTTTTTCCCACAGCACACGGTCCATCATGAACGGGCCTTTAACTTCCTGATACTGATATTCTTTGAGCTTAGAACGCACAAAGACTTCCAGTTCACGGAAGATAGTCCAGCCGTCGTTATGCCAGAACACCATACCCGGCGCTTCTTCCTGCATATGATACAGGTCAAGCTGCTTACCGATTTTACGGTGGTCGCGCTTGGCGGCTTCTTCAAGGCGTTGCAGATAGGCGTTCAGGGATTTTTTATCCGCCCACGCCGTACCATAAATACGTTGCAGCATCTTGTTGTTGCTGTCGCCACGCCAGTATGCCCCTGCGGTTTTCATCAGTTTGAAGTGATGGCAGAAACGCATGTTCGGCACGTGCGGGCCACGGCACATATCGACATATTCTTCATGATGATACAAGCCCGGCTTGTCATCATGCGCAATATTCTCATCAAGAATAGAAACCTTATAGGTTTCTCCACGCTTCACGAAGGTTTCACGCGCTTCGTGCCAGCTCACTTTCTTCTTAATGACGTCGTAGTTTTTCTCAGCAAGCTCGTGCATCCGTTTTTCGAGCGCGTCGACATCTTCCTGGGTTAACGTACGGTCGAGATCAATATCATAGTAAAAACCGTTATCGACAACCGGACCGATAGCCATTTTGGTGTTCGGCCAAAGTTGTTTAATCGCGTGCCCTAACAGGTGCGCGCAGGAGTGACGAATGATCTCCAGACCTTCTTCATCTTTCGCGGTGATGATTGCCAGCTGAGCGTCGTTTTCAATGAGATCGGACGCGTCAACCAGTTCGCCATTAACGCGACCTGCGATACAGGCTTTCGCCAGTCCTGGACCAATGTCCAGCGCAACATCCATGGGGCTTACAGCGTGGTCGTAATGGCGTTGGCTGCCATCAGGAAGAGTAATAACAGGCATGTTATATCCTTATTTGCAGTGGTGACCCATACGCAAGATCACATACAAAGTTTCAATATTTAAAATTATCAAAAAGTTATGGGCTGATTCCCGCTTCACTCTGCGAAATATGTCACGGCCCGCCTGAATGGCGAGACTGGACCTACACCCGTTTTTTGATAACACCGTTTGACAGTGTACACGGCATTGACCGCCGATCAAAGCCGCAATCACGCCGAACTGTATGATGTAAATCAATTCCCTGACGCGCCATCGCTTTTGTTACACTGAGAGCATCAGTCCGATTTTGACAGGAAGAGAGAAGATGCCAACAAACCGCTTTGCCAAAAAACACTGGAAGATGGTTGTCGTATTGCTCCTCATTTGCGGCGCAATGTTGCTGCTCCGCTGGGCGGCGATGATTTGGGGCTAATATCCGAAGCGTTCGCCGAAAGTTAATTCCTGCGAATGAATAGAAAACATCAATAATATGCACGTTCAACGCATTTTTATGAATGGCATTCGCCACGGAAAATATAAATATAATTTCACTTAGCGCGCAATCGCGATAAAAACGCTAATTTAAAAAGCCGGGTCGTGTTTAAAACAACCCGGCAGGCGATTACATCTTATACCCTAACGATACCGTCGTGCGGCGATCGGTATGTTCCGGTGCCGTTGCGGGCGGTTCGGAGTTCCAGGTCAGGTTATAAGCCACCTTTAAACCAAAATGCTCGTTGATCGCGACATTCAGCGCCGTCTCTGAGTTGAGGGTGGTATCTTCAGCGCCGAAAACGGACACGCCCTGCGTAAATTTGGTGTTATCCGTCATCTGCCAGGCGTAGCTACCGGAAGCGTAGCCCAGCGGTTGGGTCTCGGTTTTGCCATCGGTATGTTCGTCATAGCGTACGCCAGGACCGAATTCAAAACGGAAGCTGTGCACCGGCCCGTTGAGGAACTGACGGCCATAACCGGCGGTCAGTGTGTCACGCTCACGATAACCGTTGTAACGGTCTGTCAGCCAGCTTGCCTGGCCAAACAGGTAATCGTAGTCGGTCATATTGAAACGGCTACGGCCACCTACCGCGTATTTCTCCGAAGAGCGCTCATCGTTGGAGGATGTATTGCTGGCATTCCCCCACAGCGACCAGGCGGTAGTTGCACCGTACCAGGTCATCGTGGTGTCAGCCGTTAAAGAAGAACTTTTCGTGTTGCCTGACTGAGCAAGGTAGCCCGCATTCAGGTTACCTTCGAAGGGTTTCTTTGCAGTGGCGGGATCATCCATGACAGTAAAAACGGAATCATCAGCAGCGGCATGCATTGACGCAAATACGCCCCCTGCCAACATTAATGCAGCGGGTACTGTCTTCAAAAGCTTCATTTATAAAGAGTCCGTACAACAAAAAAAGAGACCGTTACGGTCCCGGAAACTTTCATAAGGATCAATGACAAACGATCCAGGAAAGGTAACAAATTATAAAAAGGCTCGAATAACATAGCAATGAATTCTTATTTCATTTTTTGAATAAGAGAGTTCCCAAAGCAGATATTTATTTATATATCTTTCTCCCGGTAATTTTAAATAAATATCCAGTAAATCATATTGTTAATTACTTCCCTTTCCTGGCATTCAGTGCCAGACTGAAGTCAGCCTAACAGGAGGTAAAGATGATACGTATCTATACGTTAACACTTGCGCCCTCTCTCGATAGCGCAACAATCACCCCACAACTCTATCCCGAAGGGAAACTTCGCTGTTCATCACCCGTTTTTGAACCCGGCGGCGGCGGAATCAACGTTGCCCGCGCGATTGCCCATCTTGGCGGAACCGCAACCGCGATTTTCCCCGCAGGCGGCGCGACCGGCGAACATCTGGTCGCACTTCTGGCCGATGAAAACGTCCCCGTCGTCACCATCGACGCCAAAGACTGGACGCGACAAAACCTGCATGTTCATGTGGAGTCCAGCGGGGAGCAATATCGCTTTGTCATGCCCGGCGCCGCACTCGACGATGACGAATTTCGCCAGATTGAAGAACAGGTTCTGGAGATCGAATCCGGCGCCATTTTGGTTATCAGCGGGAGTCTGCCGCCCGGCGTCAAGCTGGAAAAACTGACGCAGCTTATTGCCGCCGCGCAGAAACAGGGCATCCGCTGCATTATTGATAGTTCGGGCGATGCGCTCAACGCGGCGTTATCTCTCGGCAATATTGAACTGGTCAAACCGAACCAAAAAGAGCTGAGCGCGCTGGTCAATCGCGAACTCACGCAGCCTGACGATGTGCGCCAAGCGGCGCAGGAAATCGTGAAGAGCGGCAAAGCGCGCCGCGTCGTTGTTTCTCTGGGGCCGCAGGGGGCGCTGGCGGTGGATAGCGAAAGCTGCGTCCAGGTTGTTCCCCCTCCCGTCAGAAGTCAAAGTACCGTCGGCGCGGGCGACAGCATGGTTGGCGCAATGACGCTAAAACTGGCGGAAAACGCCTCGCTGGAAGAGATGGTGCGTTTCGGCGTCTCGGCAGGCAGCGCGGCGACGTTGAATCAAGGAACACGTCTGTGTTCCCGGGACGATACGCAGAAAATCTACGCCTGGCTTTCTCAGTGATCGGCCATCCCCCTCCTTTATTACGAGGGGGTTTCAGCGGCAAAGCTATCAGCATACGAATTAACCGACTATGCTAAAAAATCATGTGATTACAAAGAGGTGATTTATGGCCAGTGGTGATGTCATCCGCTATGTCATAACCGTGAAATTTCATGAAGACTCGCTGACAGAAATTAACGAGTTGAACAACCATCTGACGCGGTGCGGTTTTCTGCTCACCATGACCGACGAGCAAGGGCATGTACATGAACTGGGTACCAATACATTTGGTTTTATCAGCGCCTTGAGCGAAGATGAGATCGCCGCGCTTACCGCCGGGCTGGCGGAAAGCGCTTTAGATAAGAAACCAGAAATATCGGTCATGACATGGGAGGAGTGGACTAAAGACCGATAATATCAGTGCCATTGTGCAAAAACGCGTCTACGGTGTGCGTTAGCTCGTGTTTTTTCACCGCATTTATGCGCTAACCTTATGATCTGGCAGACAACATGGGGAGAGACATCATGTGGCAGGCTATCAGTCGTCTTTTAAGCGAGCAATTAGGTGAAGGCGAAATCGAACTGCGTAATGAACTGCCCGGCGGAGAGATCCATGCCGCATGGCATTTACGCTATGCGGGACGCGATTTTTTCGTCAAATGTGATGAAAGAGAGCTCCTTCCCGGCTTTACGGCGGAAGCTGACCAACTGGAGCTGCTTTCCCGCAGTAAAACCGTCACCGTCCCGAAAGTCTGGGCGCAGGGCTCAGACAGAGACTACAGTTTTCTGGTGATGGATTATCTCCCTCCCCGTCCTCTGGATGCCCACAACGCCTTTATCCTCGGTCAGCAACTTGCCCATTTACATGAATGGAGCGACCAGCCCCAGTTTGGCCTTGATTTTGATAACGCCCTTTCCACCACGCCTCAACCCAATGCCTGGCAACGACGCTGGTCAACATTTTTTGCCGAACAACGCATTGGCTGGCAGCTCGAACTGGCGGCAGAAAAAGGCATCGCATTTGGCAATATCGATGCGATCGTTGAGCATGTTCAGCAGCGTCTGGCCTCGCATCAGCCGCAGCCTTCGCTGCTGCACGGCGATTTATGGTCAGGAAACTGCGCGCTTGGGCCTGATGGCCCCTACATTTTCGATCCCGCCTGTTACTGGGGCGACAGGGAGTGCGATCTGGCCATGCTGCCGCTGCATACCGACCAACCTCCGCAGATCTATGATGGCTACCAGTCTGTTTCTCCACTACCGCTGGATTTTCTGGATCGCCAGCCGATTTATCAGCTCTATACCCTGCTCAATCGGGCGAGACTGTTTGGCGGGCAACACCTGGTGGTGGCGCAAAAAGCGATGGAAAGGTTGCTGGCGGCATAGCCATTGTGCCGGATGACAGCTTACAAATGCACTGAACCACAGGCCCGATAAGCGAAGCGCTATCGGGCATTCTTCATTGCTACACAAATCCAAGAAGCGAAAAGAAAACGTAGCCCAACACGATGATAATCACCGGCAGGATATAAAGCGGGAAAAACTGTAAGAAGATCGTGTGATGCGGAACCACGATGCGCGACTCAATTTGCTCGCGTGACAATCCCTCGCTGCCTTTCGCTTTTTCCAGAATAAGCTGATCTTCAACCCCTTCGCGAAGAAAACGCGCCTGGCGGCTCATCCTGGCGCCTGAGTCCTGCAATGCCAGGCCAACGAAAATCAACACAAAAATCACCCAGAAAACAATGTTCAGACTGTGTTGAAAATCCGGCGTCGGCGAGTTATACCAGAACAGGTTCAGGAACGCGGTATTCGCCCGCATCATATCAATCATAACGTGAGTAAAATCAAGCATCACCGCGTTAATCCCTTCCTGCTTTTCGCTGTGCTCATACATAAACTTCAGCAATGAAACCAGTGTGGAAATAAGCGCGGGGATAAAAATCACCCATCCCAGAATCCTTTTTAAGACAGCAATGCGTCCAGCTTGTTGATACGTCATGAGTTCCCCTTGATAAAGACGCGTCGTTTTGGCCTAAGTCTACCTGCTGATAACCAATTTCGCCTGTTCTTTAAAGGCGCTATGATACGTCATTAGCCATAATAAGCGCTTAATCCATTGTGTTTACCTCAAAAGGAGAGGTTGTAATGTCAACCCCGCGTCAGATTCTTGCTGCAATTTTCGATATGGATGGACTACTGATCGATTCCGAACCGCTTTGGGATCAAGCTGAACTGGAGGTCATGGCAAGTTTAGGCGTAGATATTACCCGCCGCCATGAACTCCCGGATACGCTGGGTTTACGCATCGATATGGTTGTTGACCTCTGGTACGCCCAACAACCGTGGAATGGGCCAGACCGTCAGGCGGTTACCGACCGAATCATTACCCGCGCCATCTCACTGGTTGAAGAAACTCGCCCGCTGCTCCCCGGCGTGCGCGAAGCGGTTGCGCTGTGCAAATCTCAGGGGTTAATGGTCGGTCTGGCCTCCGCTTCCCCCCTGCATATGCTGGAAAAGGTGCTGACCATGTTTGATCTGCGTGAAAGTTTCGATGCCCTGGCCTCTGCGGAAAAACTGCCTTACAGCAAGCCGCATCCGCAGGTATACCTCGATTGCGCGGCCAAACTGGGCGTTGACCCGTTAACCTGTGTTGCGCTGGAAGACTCCGTCAACGGCATGGTCGCCTCGAAAGCGGCGCGAATGCGCTCAATTGTTGTTCCGGCGGAAGAAGGCCAGCACGACCCGCGCTTCGCCCTTGCCAACGTCAAACTGACTTCGCTGGCTGAACTGACCGCAGCGCATCTGCGCGGTTAAATAGCGACGGGCGGTGGCGACATTGCCCGTTTTGCTACGCACATCTGCTTTATAAAACACTGTTTCATTTTTTATTGTATTCCTTCACCGCCTCTTCTATCCTTTTCTCAGGGCAAAAAACTGATAAAAACCGATAGCCGAGGTGAACATGATTCTGGATGCGTTTAGTCTTGCAGGTAAAGTCGCGATAGTGACCGGATGCGATACCGGGCTTGGGCAGGGTATGACGCTGGCGCTGGCGGAAGCAGGCTGCGACATCGTCGGCGTTAATCGCAAAGTCCCCCACGATACGGCAGCAAAAGTGGAGGCGCTCGGACGCCGTTTTATGGCGATCCAGGCCGACCTGAGCCAGCAACGCGCTATCCCGGCTATTGTCGCGCAAACGGTCGAACAGTTTGGCCGAATCGACATTCTGGTGAACAACGCCGGGACGATCCGCCGCGAAGACGCGCTGTCGTTTAGCGAGAAAGACTGGGACGATGTGATGAATTTGAATCTCAAATCCGTGTTCTTTCTCTCTCAGGCCGTCGCACGGCAATTCCTGAAGCAAGGTGATGGCGGGAAGATTATTAATATCGCCTCAATGCTTTCATTCCAGGGCGGCATTCGCGTTCCTTCTTATACTGCGTCGAAAAGCGGCGTATTGGGCATCACGCGGTTGCTGGCGAACGAATGGGCGGAGCACCACATCAACGTGAACGCCATCGCTCCCGGTTATATGGCGACGAACAATACGCAGCAGCTGCGGGATGACGCCGCACGCAGCAAAGAGATTGTTGACCGCATTCCGGCCGGACGCTGGGGCACACCTGCCGATCTGCAAGGCCCGGTTGTCTTTCTCGCTTCTTCGGCGTCTGATTACGTTCACGGCTATACCCTCGCCGTCGATGGCGGCTGGCTGGCGCGCTAATTCATGTCATTTGTGACATAGAGTTACAACGTCACCTCTTCCGCCTACTGTATAAAAACCCTATACTGTATGAATTGACAGTTTATTGGGTTTTATCATGACGGCGGAAGGCCACCTTCTTTTTTCCATTGCCTGCGCAGTGTTTGCCAAAAATGCGGAATTGACGCCGGTTCTCGCTCAGGGCGACTGGTGGCATATTGTCCCTTCGGCCATCCTGACCTGCCTGCTGCCCGATATTGATCATCCAAAATCATTTCTTGGCCAGCGTCTGAAATGGATATCAAAACCTGTCGCGCGCGCGTTCGGCCATCGCGGGTTTACGCACAGCCTGTTCGCCGTGTTCGCTATGCTTGCCCTTTTCTACCTGAAAGTGCCGGAGAGCTGGATTATTCCGGCCGATGCCCTGCAAGGAATGGTGCTCGGTTATTTAAGCCATATTCTGGCCGATATGCTGACCCCGGCGGGCGTTCCCCTGCTCTGGCCCTGCCGCTGGCGCTTTCGTCTGCCGATCCTCGTTCCGCAAAAAGGCAATCAACTGGAGCGTTTTTTATGCATGGCGTTATTCGTGTGGGCTATCTGGATGCCGCAGACAATGCCCGAAAACAGTGCAGTGCGTTGGTCGTCGCAGATGATTAATATGCTGCAAATGCAGTTCGATCGCTTTATAAATCACCAGATTGCTGAGTAAACCAGCATAAATGTCATTTTTGGCATAAACAATTCCATTTGAATATAAGAGGTCGGTCACAGTTCTGCTAACCTTGCGCCAACAGGATCGCTGTCACACGGCGATACGTATAAAAAAATCAGGAGAACGGGGATGAATTTTCCATTAATCGCGAACATCGTGGTGTTCGTTGCACTGCTGTTCGTGCTGGCGCAAACTCGCCACAAACAGTGGAGTCTGGCAAAAAAAGTGCTGGTCGGTCTGGTGATGGGCGTGATCTTCGGTCTCGCCCTGCACACCGTTTACGGGTCTGACAGCCAGGTACTAAAAGACTCCGTTCAGTGGTTCAACATCGTCGGCAACGGCTATGTACAACTGCTGCAAATGATCGTCATGCCGCTGGTCTTCGCGTCTATTCTCAGCGCCGTTGCGCGTCTGCATAACGCGTCTCAGTTGGGTAAGATCAGCTTTCTGACCATTGGCACGCTGCTTTTCACTACCCTGATTGCCGCACTGGTGGGTGTACTGGTCACCAACCTGTTCGGTCTGACGGCGGAAGGTCTGGTGCAGGGCGGCGCGGAAACCGCGCGTCTGAACGCCATCGAAACCAACTATGTCGGCAAAGTCGCCGACCTCAGCGTGCCGCAACTGGTGCTGTCGTTTGTGCCGAAAAACCCGTTTGCTGACCTGACCGGCGCAAACCCGACCTCCATCATCAGCGTGGTGATCTTCGCGGCATTCCTCGGCGTCGCGGCGCTGAAACTGCTGAAAGACGACGCGCCGAAAGGCGAACGCGTGTTAATCGCTATCGATACCCTGCAAAGCTGGGTGATGAAGCTGGTGCGCCTGGTAATGCAACTGACGCCATATGGCGTACTGGCGCTGATGACCAAAGTCGTCGCAGGGTCTAACCTACAGGACATCATCAAACTGGGTAGCTTCGTGGTCGCGTCTTATCTTGGCCTGATCATCATGTTTGTGGTGCACGGTATCCTGCTGGGCGTCAACGGCGTCAGCCCGCTGAAATATTTCCGTAAAGTATGGCCGGTTCTGACGTTCGCCTTTACCAGCCGCTCCAGCGCCGCGTCCATTCCGCTGAACGTGGAAGCGCAAACGCGTCGTCTGGGCGTACCGGAATCCATCGCCAGCTTCTCCGCCTCTTTTGGCGCGACGATTGGTCAGAATGGTTGTGCAGGCCTGTACCCGGCTATGCTGGCGGTGATGGTTGCGCCAACTGTCGGTATTAACCCGCTTGATCCGGTCTGGATTGCCACCCTGGTCGGTATTGTGACCGTCAGCTCTGCCGGTGTCGCGGGCGTCGGCGGCGGCGCCACCTTCGCCGCGCTGATCGTTCTGCCTGCGATGGGCCTGCCGGTCACGCTGGTCGCGCTGCTGATTTCCGTTGAACCGCTGATCGATATGGGTCGTACCGCGCTGAACGTGAGCGGCTCAATGACTGCCGGTACGCTGACCAGCCAGTGGCTGAAGCAGACGGACAAAACCCTTCTGGACAGTGAAGACGATGCCGAACTGGCACATCATTGATCCCGCGTGATGAACAAACCGCCTTAATCAGGCGGTTTTTTTATGCGAATTATTCGGCTATCTCATTTTCCTGGCGAACCTGATTCGCCCATCGCTGCGCCGACTCAGGAACGGTAAATGCAGGCGATCGCTGAAATGCCTCCCCCATTAAGATAAAGGCGACATACTTTCCGCGCAGTATCCATACGTCACGAAACGCGTCCATTTTTATCGCATGTTCTGGCGGCGCGGGCTCCACGCGTGGAACATAGCTGATAACCGGGCGATTTTGTTGGCGAAGAGGTTTCATCATCAGTTGCTTCACTAAAGGCAAATGCTAAAAATCAGAAAAACACTATCTTAGCTGATTTTGCCCCCGTTCGTCCCGCCTTGCATGTGCGGTTTACGCTGATGGCATCGCACCGCGTCTGGTCACGGGCGGGTAAAACAAGCGCCGTCAGGCTGACGGCATAAAAAATGCGGCGCAGCAATGCGCCGCAAACTCAGGAGTCAGACATCAAGAAAACTGCCGAGACGATACCCGCGTTCCGCAATCGCATACTTCAGCGACGCAGACGTCAGCACGTCAAGCTCAGTCAAGCGGGGGTAACAATAGGCGCTCTGACGGATGATATTGTCGATGAACGCCGGATGACACATCACTTCCAGTGACTTTTCGCCTCTGTCAGCAGAGGCATCCAGCACCTGAAGAAACAGCGCTTCTGCAATAGCGTCGCCGTAAAACTCGCTGCTGAATCCCTGCGAGCTGCGTAACGCTACCGGCAGATCGTCAGCATTAAGCACCGACTGGCGATCGATACGCAGAGCAACGCCGCGTTCTGCCGCAAACTGTGCCACAATGGGAAAAATTTGCGGGAACATATGCACATGGTGATGACTGTCCAGATGCGTTGGCTCACGGCCAAAAAGGTCGATAAAACGCTGATACTGACACTCCAGCTCATGCGAAATTTCATCCAGCGGCAAGGTCTCTTCCTCGGCCATTTGCCAGATCCATTTTCCCAGCAGCCCTTCACGCGTCAAACCCGGCATCGCCGTCAGCGGCTTCCCTAAGGTGAGTACAAAATGCATCCCCACCGCCAGTTTCGGCACGTCACGGCACAATTGCGCCGCATGGTCGATGGCGTCACCATTGACCAGCGCCGTTGTGGACGTCACAACGCCATTCCGACAAGCCTCGACAATGCCGTAGTTTTGTCCCTTGCTCAGGCCAAAATCATCCGCATTCACAATCAATAAGCGTTCCATACCCAACCTCTGTTAGTGTTGTGCGCCTTTGAGTTTCTCGATGCATTCCGCAAAATTCGGCAGCCACTTCTCGTGGGCCAGAATCAACTCCCGCGCCAGGGTTTCCGCATCGCGATCGGAGTGCACCAGCGGGCTCAGGTTAAGCGCTAACAGCACATCATTGAACTCACCGCTCAGCGCCGCCTTACTGGCTGCGACTTCAAACCCTTTGATGGTATAGATGAGGCCCAGCACTTTTTCATCGAAATGCGTGATGCGCGGGTGCGGCGTCGCCCCATTCCGCCCTAATGTGCAGGTCATCTCCACCGCCCAGTCAGCAGGGATATTATCCACATGACCATGATGCGGGATATTAACGTAGTGTTCCGTCTGCTTATCGTTATAGATAGCGTTAATCACTTCACATGCGGCGTCGGAATAGTAAGCCCCACCGCGCTGCTCCAGCTCTTTCGGTTTGATGTTCAGCTCTGGATTTTTATAAAGATCGAAGAGCTGTTTCTCAACCTTCTGCACCACCTGAGCGCGCGCGCCGCCTTTATAGTATTCGCCCATTTCAATCGCCAGCATCTCTTTTTGCTTGAAGTAGTAAAGCAGGTAGGAGCACGGCAGCATATTCAGCGAGCGAATAAGCCCTTCGCTAAACGGCAGGTCAAAAATATTTTTCACCGTTGACGCTTTTAACTGCCCGGACGCCACGCCATCCAGCAGTTCAGCAAAGCGCGATTCGCCATTCACCAGTACGTCTTTAATGAACACCATGTGGTTGAGGCCAAACAGGTCGATCGACAGATCGTCGCTGTCTTGCAATGCCAGCACGTCATGGATGAACATTTTCATCCCCACGGGGATATTGCATACGCCGATGAATTTCTTAAAGTGGGTGTGGCGATAAACCGCTTCTGTCACCATGCCTGCCGGGTTAGTGAAGTTAATGACCCACGCGTTCGGGCACAGTTCTTCGACATCTTTCACGATATCAAAGATAACCGGGATGGTGCGCAACCCTTTGAACAGGCCGCCTGCGCCGTTGGTCTCTTGCCCCAGATACCCGTGACTTAGCGGAATGCGTTCATCCTGTTCACGGGCTTTCAGCTGGCCCACGCGCAGTTGCGTAGTGACGAAATCTGCCCCTTGCAAAGCTTCGCGACGATCCAGCGTTTTGTATAATTTCAGCGGGACACCGGCTTTGTCGATCATGCGCTGGCAGAGGTCAAAAATAATATCCAGCTTCTCTTTTCCGTCTTCAACATCCACCAGCCATAATTCAGAAACCGGCAATTCATGATAACGCTTAATAAAACCTTCCAGTAATTCAGGGGTGTAGCTGCTCCCGCCACCAATTGTGACGACTTTTAATTTCTGGCTCATACTTTCTCCCTTCAGTGTAAAAACACTGGCGTGTATTACGCTCTGCCCGTTCGTCAGGTATGGCGCGGACGTCCCGCGCTATTCAGGGCAAGCGATAAAATCGTGTTGTCAGGTCAATATTGTTTACTGATTAAATTCAGTTAATTTTTTACGATAACTGTTCGGTGTAAATGAGGTCAGCTTTTTAAACGTTTTAATAAACAGACTTGGGCTACTGTAACCCGCCTCATACGCTATATCCGTTACGGAGTAGTTGGTCATTTCCAGCTGTTTTTTCGCAAAATTAATACGGATCTCATTAATAATCTGCATTGGCGTTTTGCTGTAATAACGCTGCGTTGCGCGGGTCAGATACTCCTGAGACTTTGCGGACAGGTGCACCATATTTTCCAGCGCGTTTTCACCAAACTGCGTTTTGTCGTGCATTGTCTCCACGGTCGCTTTCAGCCATTGCGGAATATCGTCAATCACCTGCTCTTCACGGTGATGGCGCAGCCGGTTAATGATGTAGAAGGTGACCACTTCTACAAACTCATCTAACCCGTTTCCCCGGAAGTTCAGCGACGCGATAACCGTTTCAATATAAGTCAGAAAAGCGCTGTTGACCCGGTATACCTGAGACGCAACAAAACAAAACGGTAATAAAGGATGATAGTGTTGTTCAAAAAAACGCTTACTGATACCAACGTTAAGAATACGCGTGGCGCCGAACTCATAGAAACTCTGGTGGTGCGATCCCAACGGGATAAACACGAAATCACCACGCTCCAGCAGCACACGTTTGCCGTTGATTTCCTGATAGTAGCGCCCCGTTAACACCAGGGTAAATTCATAATAATCATGCTGATGCAGCCCACTGATGCTCTCAGTTTTGTTATAGATAAACACATGGAAATTCTTGCCGTTAAAAAGCTGTTGCTCACGAGCGGTGGCGATCTCCGGTGCGTTAACCTGTAGCTGCATCATTTATTCCTCACTGTTCCAGCTTCTCATGAAGCTCGATTAACTCTGTAACCAGTTCCCGCGCTAACATCGACGTCATCAGGTGATCCTGAGCATGAACCAGCACTAGGCTGACTTTCATTTTACCTTCGCCCTGATCGCCTTCAATCAGTTTCGTCTGCACGAGATGCGCTTCATTGAGCGCCATCCGCGACTGCTCCATCATCGTTTTTGCCGCAGCAAAATCGCCCTGCTTGGCCTGTTTCAGCGCCGCATAAGCCAGGCTGCGCGCCTGACCGGAGTTGATGATAAGCCCCATCACCACTTCTTCGAGTTCTTCAGCCTCTGACGGCGTACCCGCTACGTTTTCGAGATCCAACATACGTTTTCCTCTGGTTCAGCCCGGCATGGGAAGACCATGCCGGATTAAATTTAAAATTTCAGTGCGTTAGCGATTTCTTCTTCGCTTTCTTCTTGCTCAATTGCATTC
The DNA here is from genome assembly GCF_030333655.1 of Citrobacter sp. CK180. Lineage (NCBI taxonomy): Bacteria > Pseudomonadati > Pseudomonadota > Gammaproteobacteria > Enterobacterales > Enterobacteriaceae > Citrobacter > Citrobacter sp. CK180. Next base: position 55,997 of record NZ_JAOWFM010000033.1, read on the forward strand.
TGCGCTTTGTTGGCGACAACCACGAAAGGCAGATAAATCAGCGTCGCGACGCCCAGGTTGAACAGTGCGACCAGCAGAGCGGCAACGCTGCCGTTGGTGTTAAAGAACGCTCCCAGACCGGTTGGCATCGTCCACGGCGCGATGTTGGTAATCGGCGGGATAATCCCCAGGTAATACGCAATCAGCGTAATGGCGGCCAGAATCGGCTGAACCAGAATGAACGGGATAAACATCACCGGGTTCATAATAATCGGCAGGCCGAACAGAATCGGTTCGTTAATCTGGAAGATACCGGACGGCAGCGCCAGTTTTGCTACCTGGCGGTAATCCGCACGACGCGAGGCCAGGAAGATAGCGATAATCAGACCCAGCGTCGCGCCACTCCCCCCGAGGAAAATATAGGAATCGAGCATCGGTTTCGCCCAGACGTGGAACGTCTTCCCGGCTTCCAGCGCCGCATCCACGGAACCAAACTGCTGATAGATGGCGATGTTTTCCAGCGCCCACGGGGTCATAATACCGCTGTCCAGCGCGGTCAATGCCAACGAGCCGTGGATACCAAAGAACCACAGTAGCGGAACAAACAGCACATAGGCCCAGCCAACCACGCTGCCCAGCGATGCCAGCGGCGTAGAAATGGTATCCATAATGATCTGGTGGAAGTTAGAACCGTAGTTCGCCAGCGCCCACGCAATGATCCCCATAATGGAGAGAATAATAAAGCCAGGAATTAACGCCGAGAATGAACGGGAAACCGACGCCGGGACGCTGTCCGGTAATCTAATGACCCAGTTGCGGCGCACAATAAAGGTAAACATTTCCGCCACGACCAGACCGATAATAATACCGGAGATAATATTCGCACCGCCCAGCCAGTTCGCGCCAACCGCATAAGCTTCGCCTACGCTATATGGCGTAACGGTCATAAAGGCCGCCACGGATAACAGCCCCGCCGCCAGCGCATCAACTTTACGCTCTTCCGCCAGCGCCATTCCGATAAAGAACGGCGCCATTAACGACATAATACCGAGCGTACCGTTATAGACGTTTCCGCCAATGCCTTTTAAGCCATTCAATGTTTCAATGGTGGAAGCATCAAGCCGAATGCCTAAAGAATAAAAAAACGACCCCTCCCCAAAGCTCAGGAAAACGTTGTTGATTAATACAAACATGGCCCCCGCAAGGGTTAACGGCATTAAGCGAATAAAGCCGTTTTTGATTGCATTAACGTGCGGCTGCTTTCCTATTTTAACAGCAAAAGGAAGGAGTACCTTTTCAAGTGAAGCAATGACGTTACTCATAGAAAAATACCCTTAAATACCGCAATAAAATATTGCGGTGAATGTTTATGAAATAACTCTTTGACGGGAAAAATTAAAACAAAAAATTAATTTGCGGCGGCTTTTTTAATTGCTGCGACAGCAGCCTTAAGCACGCCTAAACCATCGACTTTGCCGTACAGCAGCGAGTCAATCACTTCCACAGGTTTATTGGGTAACAAACGCTGAATTTCGGGTAACATATAAGCAATTTGTGGGCCTAATAACACGACATCCGCTGAAAGACCTTTTTCTCCTGCCAGCGTCTCAGGAAATGCTTCAATAATAACCGGCACTTCATATTTCTCAGCCTGAGCGCGCATCTTCGATACCAGTAAAGAAGTCGACATGCCCGCAGAACAAAACAGATAAATGTGTTTCTTTTCCATAAAAACGATCCTCATATGCGATTATCTGTTAGCCAGCCATTCCGCAAGCCTTAACCTGCATCCATGCACTGGACAACTTGCGTAACCGAATTTACTTTTTTAGGTGGCTGAAATGAGTATACGGGATCGAACTGGCGGATGGTATTTCTTTGACTAACAAAATTGTCTCTCATTGACCTGGTGTTATGACCCCTCTCACATTTCAGGCAAATATTTCGCGACAATAAATAAGATTATCCCAGGAACAAAAAAACCGGCACACAGGCCGGTTCATACATATGCTCAGGCAATATACAGTTGTTACTGCTTCGGAGCCTGCGGATCGGTGTCATACTCTGCACAGCTCTGGTAGCCGGAGTTAATCACATGACCAGTGTCATCCAGCGCGACAAAATAGGTTTCAGCTTTACCATCACGTTGACCCAGGATGTAGGTCTGGCAAGTACCGCGCGCATGAATCATGCTCACTTCAGATGAAGGCTTACCGGCAATCTGCTCAACCTGCGACCGGCTCATCCCTTTTTTCACATCTTTTACTACAGGCTGGACAAATTGGTCTTTTGTACGATCGTACGCCGTACACCCTGCCAGCATAGTCATTACCGCCGCTGCACTCAGAATTCCTGCTATATTCTTGTTCATTTTCCGTCCTCTTGTTTATCAGCGTGTTATATAAGCCTGGAATACATCAGGGCTTTTTTCAAGCCCACAATCGATGCAACAAATCTTTCAGAAAATTCCAATTAAACAAAACGATGTCGTTTTAATGCCGTAAATTGCGCCACTCAGGCCGTGGAGTCTTGTCGTTTAGAGAGCAAAGCGTTAGCTTTAACGCAGTATATTTATTCTGAAAATCTTCGGAGGGGTTAAATGACGCTACAGCAAGAGATAATCCGGGCGCTTGGCGCAAAACCGCACATTAATGCAGAAGAGGAAATTCGCCGCAGCGTAGATTTCCTGAAAGCGTACCTGAAAACATATCCCTTCCTGAAATCCCTGGTACTGGGTATCAGCGGAGGGCAGGATTCGACGCTGACGGGCAAATTGTGCCAGACCGCAATTACTGAACTGCGTGAAGAGACAGGGAACGACGCCCTGCAATTTATTGCCGTGCGTCTGCCATTCGGCGTGCAGGCCGACGAGCAGGATTGTCAGGATGCGATCGCGTTTATTCAGCCGGACAGAGTCCTGACCGTCAATATTAAAGGCGCCGTTCTGGCCAGCGAGCAGGCATTGCGTGAAGCAGGCATTGAGTTAAGCGATTTTGTTCGCGGCAACGAAAAAGCCCGCGAACGCATGAAGGCGCAGTACAGTATCGCCGGAATGACCAACGGTGTGGTGGTCGGCACCGATCATGCCGCCGAAGCGGTGACGGGTTTCTTCACTAAATATGGCGATGGCGGTACCGATATTAACCCGCTTTTCCGTCTGAACAAGCGCCAGGGAAAACAGCTGCTCGCCGCGTTGGGTTGCCCGGAACATTTATATAAGAAAGCGCCAACGGCGGATCTCGAAGACGATCGCCCTTCTCTGCCGGACGAAGCGGCGCTTGGCGTCACCTATGACAACATTGATGATTATCTGGAAGGGAAAACGCTGGATGCCAGCATCGCGAAAATCATCGAAGGTTGGTATATCCGAACGGAACACAAGCGTCGCACACCCATTACGGTGTTTGACGATTTCTGGAAGAGATCATAATCGCCGGATGGCGACGTACCGCCTTATCCGGCCTACATCACTGCATAACGCCCGTAGGCCCGATAAGCGAAGCGCCATCGGGCGCTGTCCTGTTACACTTACTGGACGGTGTCCGGCGTATAACCCGGCAACCACGTAATCTCGCTAAACAACAGCTGTCCTTCTGGCTTCAACAACCGTAACGTGTGTTTCCCGTCATGCCAGCAGGCGCCCTGATCGGCGGTCAGGAGCTTGTCTCCCAGTTGCCAGGCGCCGCTAATAACAAACACAACGCCACCGCGCGAACCGAAGGTCGTAAACGTGCGATCGGCAACCCTGACCTTCGCCTTACAGCGATCGCGTCGGGTCATGATATTGAGATCCATCGACATTTGCCCTTCCGACAGCGTGGCTTTCACGACGCTATCGCCTGCAAACGTGAACGGCTGATGTCGCTTGAGGGTATGGGTAAACGCATTCACGCCTTCCAGCATCACCTCTCCGCCTTCCAGTAACGTAATAACGCGCTCAACCCCAGGAAAAAGGGAAAACTCCCCGTTCCCGGCGATAGACGCAATACTGGCGCGCCAGTGAAAATCCCGCGTCGCCGGAGGAAAACAACAAATCTCGCGCGTTTCGCCCGCACCATTGCGCCAGAGGTTTACCGGCATTTTACGGATATCAAAGTATTCCATTATCACTCCCGAGAAGGACGCAGCGCCATAATATGGCACATTGTTGTTATCGGCAGCAGTGAAGATTTACCTTAACGAGAAGAAAAGAAAAACCGCCGATCCTGTCCACATCGAGAAGAGATGTTGTGAACAGGACCGGCGGTCTTGAATGCGTTAGCGTAACGCTGAGGGATTACTCAGCAGGTGGTGTTGGCATTTTACCTTCCGGCGCCGGACGTTCTGTCAGACGCTTCTCAAAATTGGCATTAAACTGTTTTTTCTGTTCCGGCGTCAGAATGTTGTAGATCTTATTCTGCGTTTCCATGTGCGCCAGCATATTGGCTTTGCGCTGTTCTTCCATCTTCGCAATCTGCGCTTCAGCTTTCGCCTTATCGAAGCTGTCGCTGGCGATGATATCGTGCATTGCGCGGCGCTCTTCCAGCGGCGGACGTTTCATCTGGTCACGCTGACCTTTCATGATGTCGCGGATTTGCTGTTTCTGCGCGTCGGTCAGGTTCAAATCTTTGAACATCATGTCATGATGCGGACCGAATTTTCCTTTGTGGTGCATCATCGGCTTCGCATCTGCCGGAGCAGCGGTAGTGGTATCAGCCGCGTGAGCCAGGTTCGCAGCGCCCAGCGCCAGGGTAGAGGCAACAAACAGTGCAGTTAATTTACGCATAATCTATGTCCTTCCTTTCAGTTATTCTTTCGGCGTAGCGCCGTGTTGACGAGGTAAACTTTACCGCCTTAATCGTCAATTAGTCAGAGCAACGGTAAAACAATGAAAGTGTAAAAAACAATTTTTCGTCAATTATGAAGAAAAAAAGAATAAATCGAGGAGAGTTGCAATATTTTATTGCAAGCGGATGATTTTGCAGGAAATATGAAGAACTATACCTGACCGATGACTATTAATAAAGCAGTTTACCAGGATTAATCCGTAATAAATCGCGATAGCACACAAAAATAAGACCCTCAGACGTTCGCCTGAGGGAGAAAATAATTACGCGAGCTTTTCCAGCATCAGGCCAGCGCGTAAGCCACAGGCCACATTAGGGTTAGGAAAGAGAACATATTCAACATCATGGGTAGCGATCACCCGTTCATCGCCATCCTGCGCCAGTAGCGTTCCTTCTTTGAACGGCGTGAAATTCAGCGTCTGGTTATCCATATAGAGAACAAACGCATCGCTGCGGCGTGTAATTTGCGCCACCACGCGATAGCGAACTGGCCTCGTTCCCCCTTCCATCGGCTTTTCTCCCACCAGCAACGTCGCCAGCGCCTGCGCGGTAGGGGTAAATTGCGTCAGATCGTTGTGCCCAAACGGCAGCGCTTTGCCCAGTTCCAGCGTGCAGGACAACGCGCCAAAATGCTCACAGCTAAAATGCGTAAAGGTGCCGCCCGGCGTTTGATGAAAAACCAGCGCCTCCAGCCCTGCCGCCCCCAGCCATGACAAAAAGTGTTCATCCCAGGGGATCGGCCGTTGCGGCAAGACGCCAAACCGAACGTGGCGGGAGCCGCGAATCGCAGTATGCAGATCGAGATGCCAGCGTATCCGCGTTTTGCGGCGGGAATAAAAATCCTCCAGCAGTTGTTCCAGCTCGCGGGCGCGCAGCGTTTCCCCGCTCTCCTCGAACATCTGCCAGCGCCCGCCGAACATACGGTTCATATCGCTATGGCAATAGCGTACCCCCTCGGCCAGCGCCGGAGGATTCCCCAAAATCACCAGCAATCGCCAGCGCAGGGGGATTTTCCCTTCAAACAGCGCCGAAAGGAGTGCGTCCAGCATTTCCACAGGCGCCGTTTCATTGCCGTGGATGCCCGCAGAGAGCACCAGAGCGCGGTCAACCTCAACGGCAGGCGTAAGTTCAAGCACACCAGGCATCTGCCAGCGCCAGTGAAAGCTCTCCGTTTCCCCTTGCGTAATATCGGGGGATATTCCTGCCAGCGTCTGCGCCAGAAAGTTATCCATTCCCTGCGCCCTCCTGCTGGAAGGGATACACCGACCCCAGGTTAAGCAGTTGCGTCAGCATATCAAGCGCCTCCCGCCCTTCACGCAGCAATTGCGGATCGGCCAGATCGGCGGCGGTGAGGCGGTCGCGATAATAACGATCCACCCAGTCATTGAGCGTGCTGAACAGGGTATCGTTCATCATCACCGCCGGATTCACCGCCCGCAGCTCATCCTCGGTCAATACCACGCGCAAGCGTAAACAGGCCGGGCCGCCGCCGTTCGCCATACTTTCGCGCAGGTCGAACACGCGCAGATCGCTGATGGGGTTATCAGCCGCCAGCAACGCGTTCAGATACCGCCACACACCGGCATGTTCCCGGCACTCCTGCGGCAGAACCAGCGCCATCGAGCCGTCATCGCGGCTTAAAAGCTGACTATTAAACAGGTACGTGGCGACGGCATCCTGCACAGAAACCTCCCGGGCAGGCACCTCAAGCGGCATAAATCCCGCCACGCGCGACCGGAGCTGGCGCATCAGCTCGCCCTGCTTTGCGAATGCCTGTTCATGGCAGAACAGCACCTGGCGGTTCGACACCGCAATCACATCATTGTGGAACACGCCGAGATCGATAACGTCTGGATTCTGCCGGGCAAAGATAACCTGATGCGGATTCACCTGGTTAAGACGCGCCACCGCTTCACTGGCCTCGCGGGTTTGCCGCGCCGGATAGCGCACCGGACGCGTGTCGACGCCCTCTTCACGCCCATAGACAAACAGCTGAATGCCCGGTGCGCCATAATCACCGCCGAGCCGGTTATGGTTGGCAGCGCCTTCATCCCCCAGCAGCGCCACCTGCGGCAGCGCGTCATGCACTGCGAAAAACTGCGCGTCGCGGAAGATGGCCCGCAACAAAGACGCCGTGGTCGGCGCCTCCAGCGCGCGGTGAAATTTGTTGTTCAGGTTCGCCACCGTCAGATGCACTTTGCCGTCAAGCGCGTCCGCTGAAGGACATACCGTCGCCGCATTCGCCACCCACATCGGCGAGGCGGAGCTGACGCTGGAGAGCCAGTGAGGCGCCTGGCGCGCCACTTTCTCCAGCACCTGCTCGTCCTGCCCGCTAAAACCTAGCTGACGAAGCACGGGAATAAACGGCCGCTCGTGCGGGGGGATGACCGCCTGAGGGAACCCCGCATCCGCCAGCGCTTTCATCTTGAGTAAGCCCTGCTTCGCCGCCAGGCGGGGATTCGACACCTGAAAGCGGTGCTGTATCGACGCCTCATTACCAAATGACAGCCCGGCATAGTGGTGGGTTAACCCCACCAGGCCGTCAAAATTCACTTCATGCGCTTTCATACCGGTTCCTCGCGAGAGAAGTCCAGCCCCGGACTGAGCGAATCGGGCAGTACAAGCGTCGGCGATTCCAGGCTCGCTATCGGCCAGGCGCAATAATCTGCCGCATACCAGGCGCTGGGGCGATGGTTCCCCGACGCGCCAACGCCGCCAAACGGCGCCGTGCTGGCCGCTCCGGTCAGCGGTTTGTTCCAGTTAACAATACCCGCACGCGCCTCCAGCAGTAGCTGGTCGAACTGCTTACGATCGGGAGACACCAGCCCGCACGACAAACCGAAGCGGGTGTTATTCGCCATACGAATGGCTTCATCAAAGCGCTCATAGCGCCAGACGCTCAGTAACGGGCCAAACACCTCGTCATCCGGGACCTGTTTCACGCCGGTCATTTCGATAATGCCCGGCGTCAACAAGGACGTTCCCGCTTTCAGTATACGTGGGGCCAGCAGCGTTCGCCCGCCCATCGCCTCAAGACGCTGCCAGGCCTCATACACATGACGCGCAGCCGGTTCGGAAATCAGCCCGCCGATAAACGGCTGCGGTTCATCATCCCACTCACCCGGCGTTAAACGCTGACTCACCTCCAGCAGGCGCGCCAGAAACGCGTCGCCCTGTTCCCCACGTTTCACCAGCAAACGGCGGGCGCAGGTGCAGCGCTGTCCGGCGGTGACAAACGCCGACTGAATCGTGAGGTGTACCGCCGCATCAATGTCCTCTGGATTCTCAATGATGAGCGGGTTATTCCCTCCCATTTCCAGCGCCAGGATTTTTTCCGGTTGCCCGGATAACTGACGGTGCAACTGATACCCCGTATTCGCGCTGCCGGTAAAGAGCAGGCCGTCAAGCGCGTCCAGCGCGCTGAGCGCCTGTCCCGTTTCGCGCCCTCCTTGCACCAGGTTGAGTACGCCAGGCGGCAACCCCGCCTGTTGCCACAGTTTCATCACCGCTTCGCCAGTCCACGGCGTTAGCTCGCTCGGTTTAAAAATCAGGGTATTTCCGGCCAGCAGCGCCGGAACGATATGGCCGTTGGGTAAATGGCCGGGGAAATTGTACGGGCCAAACACCGCCAGCACGCCATGCGGACGATGGCGCAATGTCGCCGCCCCGTCCGGCAATTCGCTTTGTTGTTCTCCCGTCCGGGCATGGTATGCCTTCACCGAGATAGCGATTTTATTGATCATCGCCGTCACTTCCGTCGCCGCTTCCCAGCGAGGCTTCCCGGTTTCTCGCGCAATAATTGCCGTCAACTCCGCTTTATGAACCTCCAGCAAGGCGGCAAATTTTTCCACGATGGCCTGCCGCGCGGCGAAAGGCAGCCTGGCCCAGGCCGGAAACGCTGCACGCGCCGCACGCCCTGCCTCAGCGACCTGTATCGCATCCGCGTCGCTGCCCTGCCAGAGCACTTCGCCATTCACCGGATTCGTTTTGACCCGGCGCTCCCCCTGACCAGTTACCCAGTCGCCATTTATCCATAAAGTCATGCGGTTTTCTCCTCGGCGCAAAGACGTACCAGACGAACGCGATCTCCCGCGTGGCATTTGAGCGCATCAAGTTGCGCCGCAGTCAGCACCAGACGTTGCGTATCCGGGTCGGTACGAATCAGCATGGCGCGAAAGTGATGATAATTTTCATTGGCGACCAGACACGCCGGAAACTCGCCCGCTGCGGGCTGGCCTTCCACCACGTCCAGCAGGCGGCTTTTACGGATTGCCCGAACCCGATCAATGTCGCACTCCAGCGTCGGGCCGCCGTCGAAAATGTCGATATAGTTGCGGTAGCGGAAACCTTCTTTCTCCAGTACCGTTCTGGCCGGCGCCGTTTGCGGATGTACTTCGCCAATCACCGCCTGCGCTTCTTCCGATAAGAAATGGGTGTAAATAGGGTGCTTCGGCATCAGCTCAGCAATAAACGCCTTCTGCCCGGTGCCGCATAAATAGTCTGCCCGGCTGAATTCCATAGAAAAAAAGCGTTCTCCCAGGCTTTCCCAGAACGGCGAGTAGCCGTGTTCGTCGATCACGCCGCGCATTTCCGCCACAACCTTTTCATTAAATTTGTCGCGAAACGCCGCCATAAACATAAAGCGTGATTTAGAGAGCAAATAGCCGTTGCCCTCTTTACGCCAGTCGGGATCGAGGAACAGCGTGCACAGTTCGCTGCTCCCGGTATGATCGTTACTGAGAAACAGCGTCGGCAGCGCGTTATAGACATTCAGTTCTTTAGAAGCATGCACCAGCGTGCCAACGCGATAGTTGTACCAGGGATCGTTCAACCCCACGGCCACCTCAATCGCACAAATTCCCGCAACGCTTCCCGTATCGCTGTCCTCCAGCACAAACACGTAACCCTGTTCGCTTTTCGGCAGTTCGCCACGCCACGTTTTTAGCGCGCGCTCAATACGCGACGTCAGCGTTGCTTCATCTGCTGGCAGAGAGGTCAGGCCGCCGCCGGTTTTACTGGCAAGCTGCATCAACGCACTGACATCACGTCGTTCGACGGGGCGGATCACCATCATGACGAACCTCCTGCTTTGATGCGTTCACAGGCCAGCGCAAAGCGATCCAGCCCGGTTGCCACTTCCTCTTTGCTGACGTTTAACGCAGGTGCGAAACGCACCACGTTAGCGCCCGCAATCAACACCATCACTCCGGCTTTTGCGGCTTCCTGTGAAATAAGTTTAGCTTTTCCGGCAAACTCAGCCTCCAGAACGCAGCCAATAAGCAGCCCCAGTCCACGAATTTCACTGAACAATCCGAAGCGTTCATTTATGGCGTTCAAGCGTTCGACAAACCAGTCATGGCGTTGCTTAACGCCGTTCAGCATTTCCGGCGTATTGACGATCTCCAGCAGCTTTCCCGCCACCGCAGAAGCCAGCGGGTTGCCGCCGTAGGTGGTTCCGTGAGTGCCTACCGTCATCACGCTGGCGCATTTTTCAGTGGCCAACAGAGCCCCGATGGGGAAACCGCCGCCCAGCGCTTTCGCAGTGGTAAGCAGATCGGGGGTGACGCCATAATGCATGTAGGCATACAGCTCGCCGGTACGCCCAACCCCCGTCTGTACTTCATCAAAAATCAGCAAGGCATTGTGTCGGTCGCACAATTCGCGCAGCCCCTGTAAGAATGCTTTCGTGGCCGGGAGCACTCCCCCTTCGCCCTGCATGGGTTCCACGATCACCGCGCATGTCGAGTCATCAATCAGTTCGCTGGCCGCGTTGAGATCGTTATACACGGCATGGCGGATATCCGGCGGCAGCGGAGCGAAATCCTGTGAATACGCAGGCTGCCCGCCTGCGCTGACGGTAAACAGTGTGCGGCCATGAAAGGCATTTTTGAATGCCACAATCCCGCTTTTATGCGTGCCAAAATGATCGTGCGCATACTTACGCGCCAGTTTCAGCGCCGCTTCGTTGGCCTCCGCGCCGGAGTTACAGAAGAAGACGCGTTCAGCAAAGGTGGCGTCAATCAGCATCTTCGCCAGTCGCAGCACCGGCTCGTTGGTGTAGCCATTTCCGGTATGCCAGAATTTGCTCGCCTGCTCATTCAACGCCTCGCGTAAAGCCGGGTGCGCATGGCCAAGCGCATTCACCGCAATTCCCCCGGCGAAGTCGATATACTCTTTCCCCTGCTGATCCCACAGGCGTGAGCCTTCTCCACGAACAGGAATAAAAGGTGCCGGGGCATAGACCGGCATCATCCATTCATCAAAATTTTCACGCGTAATTGACAGAGACATAGCGACCTCTTCCGGTAAATAAAAAGTTATTTATATGTTAATAAAATGAGTGTTTGCGCTGTAAATGTAGATTGCACTGTTCGTGCCAGCCAGAGGAAAAAATGCATAAACCGGTTTTGGAAACGAAAAATCAACGGGTTACAACCCGCCGGTATTCACTATTGCTGCATGAAAAGTGAATATATTTGCGAAGAAAAGAACAAATAAGAGGAAAAATCGAAATATTATTCAGTCGCCAAATATAATTCTGGAATTGTGATCGTAGACGAAATTTATCGGAAATTATTGCATCGTTATGACGCACTCCGCCCTGAAACAGTGCAGTTTTTGCTCCATCGTTAAGACCATTGGCAGTTATCGTTTGATTCCCGCGACAAGTGGCAGTCAGCCCGTCTAATTTCTGCTACCATCCTTGCACTATTCACCTTGCAAAGTGGCAGCGACTATGAAATTTGTCTCTTTTAATATCAACGGCCTGCGCGCCCGTCCTCATCAACTGTCAGCCATTGTCGACAAGCACCAGCCTGACGTGATCGGCTTGCAGGAGACAAAAGTTCACGACGATATGTTTCCTCTCGAAGAGGTAGCAAAGCTCGGCTATAACGTCTTCTATCACGGACAGAAAGGCCATTACGGCGTCGCGCTACTGACCAAAGAGACGCCTGTTTCTGTGCGCCGTGGTTTTCCCGACGACGGCGAAGAGGCGCAGCGCCGTATCATCATGGCGGAGATCCCGTCACCGCTGGGCAGTATCACCGTCATTAACGGCTATTTCCCGCAGGGCGAAAGCCGTGACCACCCGCTGAAATTTCCGGCAAAAGCGCAGTTTTATCAGAACCTGCAAAACTACCTGGACAACGAACTGAAACGCGACAATCCGGTGCTGATCATGGGGGATATGAATATCAGCCCAACCGATCTGGATATCGGCATTGGCGAAGAGAACCGCAAACGCTGGCTGCGTACCGGTAAGTGCTCCTTCCTGCCGGAAGAGCGCGAGTGGATGGATCGCCTGATTAACTGGGGGCTGGTGGATACCTTCCGTCACGCGCACCCGGAAACGGTCGATAAATTTTCATGGTTTGATTACCGCTCAAAAGGTTTCGACGACAACCGGGGGCTGCGCATCGACCTGCTGCTGGCGAGCAATCCGCTGGCCGAACACTGCGTTGAAACCGGCATTGACTATGAAATCCGCAGCATGGAAAAACCGTCCGACCATGCGCCCGTCTGGGCAAAATTCCGGGTCTGATAAACGCAGGTGAACGCGAAAAAACGACTGCTCTCAGGTTTTTTAATCATCTGTATCGCCGGGGTGGTGTGGGCTTTGCCCCCCGGTTTTCTCTCCCTTGATACCCTGAAACGCTATCACACGATGCTGGCGGCCTGGCAGCAACAGTCGCCATTCCTGAGCGCCGGTCTCTATTTTCTGGTCTATACGCTGGTGGCGGCCTTATCGATTCCCGGCGCTGCGCTGCTGACGCTGCTCGGCGGCGCGCTATTCGGACTCTGGCAAGGAACGCTGCTGGTCTCCTTCGCGTCAACCCTCGGCGCTACGCTCGCCATGCTGGCCAGCCGCTACCTGTTGCGGGAGTGGATCTCCCGCCGGTTCGCACGCCAGATGCAAACCGTAAATCATGGTATGGCACGCGACGGCGCCTTTTATCTGTTTGCGCTACGCGTAATGCCGCTGTTCCCCTTTGTTCTCGTTAATTTACTCGCCGGGTTGACGTCAATCCGCGTACGTCAATACTGGTGGATCAGTCAGGCGGGCATGTTTCCGGCAACGGTGATTTATCTCAACGCCGGACGCCAGCTCAGCCAGTTGACATCAATACGCGACATCATTTCCCCCGGTATGCTGGCGGCCTTTGCCCTGCTGGGGCTGTTACCACTGGCCTCCCGTTGGCTGGTTAAGCGTTTTTTACGATCCTAATTTCAGGAGCGATCATGCGTCGTACTCTATTACTGGCGGGTCTGCTGTTGACGGGCCATGTGCAAGCCGTCGAAAACTGGCAGGCGGTGAAAGATGAAGCCAAAGGTCAGACCGTCTGGTTTAACGCCTGGGGCGGCGACAATGCCGTTAATCAGTATCTCGACTGGGTCAGCGGCGAGATGAAAACGCATTACGCCATTAACCTCAGGATTGTCCGGCTTGCGGATGCCACCGATGCCGTGAAACGCATTCAGACAGAGTCCGCCGCCGGGCGTAAAACCGATGGTTCCGTCGATCTGCTGTGGGTAAATGGCGAGAACTTCCGCACGCTGAAAGAAGCCGGACTGCTGCAAACCCACTGGGCGGAAACGCTGCCAAACTGGCGCTATGTCGATACGCGCAAACCGGTACGCGAGGATTTTTCCATGCCGACGCAAGGGGCGGAGTCACCCTGGGGCGGCGCGCAGTTAACCTTCATTGCTAACCGGGATATTACGCCACAGCCGCCGCAAAGCCCGCAGGCGCTACTCGCTTTTGCGAAAGCCCATCCCGGTACTGTCACCTACCCACGGCCGCCGGATTTTACCGGGACGGCGTTTCTGGAACAGCTGTTACTGGCGTTAACCCCTCAACCGGATGCGCTCAAGATCGCGCCGGATGACGCGACGTTCGATTCCGTCACCGCGCCGCTATGGGCATACCTCGATGCGCTGCATCCCAGCCTGTGGCGGAAGGGAAAAGACTTCCCTCCCTCTCCCGCCCGGATGGACGCGCTGCTGCAAGCCGGTTCGCTGCGCCTGTCTCTGACGTTTAATCCCGCTCATGCGCAGCAAAAGATCGCCAGCGGCGAACTGCCCAAAACCAGCTACAGTTTCGGTTTTTCACAAGGCATGATTGGCAACGTGCATTTTGTCACGATCCCGGCGAACGCCCGCGCCAGCGCTGCCGCAAAGGTGGTTGCCAATTTCCTGCTCTCCCCCGACGCGCAGTTGCGCAAAGCCGATCCAGCGTTCTGGGGCGATCCTTCCGTGCTTGACCCGCATAAGCTGCCCGCCGGGCAGCGGGAAGCGTTACGGTCGCGCATTCCTGACGGGTTGCCGCCTACGCTGGCGGAACCGCATTCCGCATGGGTGAACGCGCTGGAACAGGCATGGCTACGCCGCTACGGTACACAGTAACCCTGCTGGTCTGGGGCGTGATGGCGGTCATCTGGCTGCCGCTGGTTCCTGCCGCATTCACGCTTATCACGCCCGCGCTCTCCGCTACGCACTGGCTGGCGCTGTTTAGCGATCCGCAGCTTCCGCAGGCGCTGCGGGCAACGCTGGTCTCCGTCACCCTGGCGGCAACCGGCGCGCTGGCTATTGCGCTGACGATCGTCGTCGCGTTGTGGCCTGGCGCAAAATGGGCGCGTCTTTGCGCCCGCCTCCCCTGGCTACTGGCCATTCCCCATGTGGCCTTTGCCGCCAGCGCCCTGCTGCTTTTTGCCGAAGGCGGGATGCTTTATCGCCTTTTCCCCTCGCTCACACCACAGATGGATCGCTATGGCATCGGGCTTGGGCTCACGCTGGCCGTCAAAGAGAGCGCCTTTCTGCTCTGGGTCCTGTCGGCATTATTAAGTGAAAAACAGCTTTCGCAGCAGGTCATCGTGCTGGATACCCTGGGCTACAGCCGTCTGCAATGCCTGAGCTGGCTGCTGTTACCCGCCGTTGCGCCAGGATTAGGCGCGGTGATGCTGGCGATTGTCGCCTGGTCATTATCGGCAGTGGATGTCGCGATGATTCTGGGGCCGGGCAATCCACCTACGCTGGCAGTGTTAAGCTGGCAATGGCTGAGCCAGGGCGACGCCGACCAACAGGCCAAAGGCGCGCTCGCCAGTTTACTGCTCGTGGCGTTGCTTATGCTTTTTGCTCTGTTCGGCTATCTCATCTGGCGGGGATGGCAACGTACCCTTCCTGCCATCAACGGTCTTCGCCGCCAGCGCTTATCAGGCAGAAGCGGAAAAACGTTGGCGCTAACGCTGCCGTTAAGCGGCATACTATGCGTGGCGCTGCTGGCTTGTATGGCTGAACCCGCGTCGGTGAACCGCGAAGCGCTGGTGAACAGCCTGCAAATGGGGCTGGCGTCCGCCGTGCTGGGGTTGATGACGCTGTTCTTATGGCTGGAATGGGGGCCGCAAACCGGGCACCGCTGGGTCTGGCTGCCAATATTGCTGCCTGCGCTGCCGTTGGTCGCCGGGCAATACACTCTGGCGCTGCTCGCCGGGCAAGACGGCCAGTACGCTACCGTTATCTGGGGGCACCTGCTGTGGGTTATCCCGTGGATGTTATTCGTCCTCAAACCCGCCTGGCAGCGCATTGACCCACGGCTGGTGCTGATCGCGCAAACGCTGGGCTGGACGCGGGCTCGTATCTTCTGGCGCATCAAGTGCCCACTTTTACTGCGCCCCGCATTGTTTGCCTTCGCGGTCGGCTTTTCCGTCAGCATCGCCCAATATATGCCGACACTCTGGCTGGGCGCCGGACGCTATCCTACGCTCACCACAGAAGCCGTGGCGCTCAGCAGCGGCGGCAGTACCACAATTCTTGCGTCGCAGGCGCTATGGCAACTGCTGTTACCCCTGCTGGTTTTCGCGCTGACGGCGCTATGTTCACGCGTCATTGGCCACTATCGTCAAGGACTCCGCTAATGCTCATCGTTCAACATCTCACGCTGCGCCAGGGCAATCACCGCTTATTGAATCAGGTCGCCTTTCAGGTCAAAAAAGGTGACATTGTCACGTTGATGGGGCCTTCCGGTAGCGGAAAGTCTTCGCTGTTTTCGTGGATGGTCGGCGCACTGCCGTCTCAGTTTCAGGCCTCCGGCGAGCTTTGGCTCAACGAACGACGCATCGATACGCTCCCCACCGCGCAACGTCAAATCGGTATTTTGTTTCAGGATGCCCTGCTGTTTGACCATTTCAGCGTCGGACAGAACTTACTGCTGGCGCTGCCTGCCGCGATAAAAGGGGCGGCCAGACAAACGGAAGTGCGACATGCTCTTGAGCGCGCCGGGCTGGACGGGTTCAGCCACCGCGATCCGGCGTCATTGTCCGGCGGCCAGCGCGCCAGGGTGGCCCTGCTTCGCGCGTTACTGGCGCAACCGCAGGCATTACTGCTGGATGAGCCGTTCAGCCGACTGGACGCCGGGCGCCGCGACGCCTTCCGCCGGTGGGTCTTTGCCGAAGTACGGCAACAAAATATTCCGGTGGTACAGGTGACGCACGATATCCAGGATGTTCCTCCCGGCGGCACGGTGCTCCAGATGGAGGCGTGGGCGTGAATATGCCGACAAACTGCGTTAACGCAAAGTTTTTCCCTGCCAGCCAGCAGAGAATGGCGCCCTCTTATTTTAACGTCGGGCTATTCGATGAAACGTGTTTCTCAAATGACCGCGCTGGCACTGGCTTCAGGACTCGCCTGCGCTTCCTCCTGGGCTGCTGATATGGCGCAGTCGCTTACCTTCAGCCAGCTACAGCAAAAACAGGGCGCCGCAATTGATACGCGCCAGAGCGCTTTTTACAACGGCTGGCCGCAAACCCTTAATGGCTCTTCCGGTCACGAACCTTCCGCACTGAATCTGTCAGCCTCCTGGCTCGATAAAATGAGCGACGAGCAGCTCGCCGCCTGGCTGCAACTGCATCAGCTCAGGAAAGACGCCCCGCTGGCGCTGTATGGCAATGACAGTGGCGTACAGGCTGTGAAATCACGTTTACAGAAGGCAGGCTTCAGCCAGATTGCTACGCTGAGCGATGCACTGACCGATCCTTCCCGACTGCAAAAGCTCCCTCACTTCGAGCAATTAGCATACCCACAGTGGTTGCATGCCCTTCAACAAAACCAGCCGGTTACGGCTAAACCGGCGGGAGACTGGAAGGTGATTGAAGCAGGCTGGGGCGCGCCGAAATATTATCTGCTCAGCCACATTCCCGGCGCCGGATACATCGACACCAATGAGGTGGAAAGCGAACCGCTGTGGAATAAAGTCTCTGACGCGCAGTTGAAAGCGATGCTGGCGAAACACGGTATTCGCCATGACACGACGGTTATTCTGTATGGCCGCGACGTGTACGCTGCGGCGCGCGTTGCGCAGATTATGCTCTATGCGGGCGTGAAGGACGTTCGTCTGCTCGACGGCGGTTGGCAAACCTGGTCCGATGCGGGTCTGCCGGTTGAACGCGGCATGCCGGCTGACGTGAAGCCGGAACCCGACTTTGGCGTGGCGATCCCGGCGCAGCCGCAGTTAATGCTGGATATGGAACAGGCCCGCGCCCTGCTGCACCGTCAGGACGCATCGCTGGTCAGTATCCGTTCCTGGCCGGAATTTATCGGCACCACCAGCGGATACAGCTATATCAAGCCAAAAGGCGAAATTGCCGGCGCGCGCTGGGGACATGCGGGCAGCGACTCCACGCATATGGAGGATTTCCATAACCCGGACGGCACCATGCGCAGCGCAGAGGATATCGCCGCCATGTGGAAGCAGTGGGATATTCTGCCGGATCAGCACGTTGCCTTCTATTGCGGCACCGGCTGGCGCGCCTCCGAAACGTTTATGTACGCGCGGGCGATGGGCTGGAAAAACGTCGCCGTGTATGACGGCGGTTGGTACGAATGGAGCAGCGATCCGAAAAATCCGGTGTCCACCGGCGAGCGCGGCCCGGACAGCAGTAAGTAGTCGTAATGCGCCTGATGGCGCTGCGCTTATCAGGCCTACGGGAAAACGCCGTGCCATACTGATGCCTGATGGCGCTGCGCTTATCAGGCCTACGGGAAAGCGCCGTGCCATACTGATGCCTGATGGCGCTGCGCTTATCAGGCCTACAGGGAGGCTCTTTTTCCAGGCCGGATAACCTTCAGCGTCAGGTATCCACTCCAGACCCTTGTCAGGGTGGTCATCCAGCACAACGCGCCAAATACCCACGCCAGAACGGGAAAATAACGCGGAAACAGGCAGCTCAGGACAAAAAGCAATATTGTCTCGGTGCCTTCGGTCAACCCGCCCAGATAGTAAAACGATTTGTGCGCATAGCCCGGATTATCAATCTGATGCTTCGCCGCCAGCGCCGCAAACGCCAGAAAACTGCTGCCCGTACCGATAAACGCAAACAGCAGCCAGCCCCCTGCCAGCGCGTTTTGTTCCGGTGCGGCCAGAATAAAGCCAAACGGAACCAGTGCGTAAAACAGAAAGTCGAGGGTGATATCAAGAAATCCCCCCGCATCGGTTAACCCTCTGCGCCGCGCCAACGCGCCATCCAGCCCGTCGAACAGGCGATTCAGCACAATGGCCGCCAGCGCGGCCAGATACCAGCCCAGCGCCAGAAACGGCAGCGCCAGCACACCAATGGCAAATCCGAACAGCGTCAGGCCGTCCGGGGTGATCGCCGGTTTATCGAGATACGCAGCACCGCGGTGCAGGAGCGGTTTAACCCGTGGGTGCAGATGCCGATCAAACATGTGGCGCCCCTTTCAATGCGTCACACAGCCCTTGCGAAGGAATATCCAGCGCGGCATTAAAACGCGCCGACAGGTTCTGAAAGGCGATCAGCGCCGTCATTTCGGTAATCGCGTCGTCAGTAAAATAGCGTTTCATCATCGCCTTGAGCGCCTCATCAACCTGCGGCGGCGTGGCGGTCACGGCCTCGGCATAAGCCAGTGCGACACGCTCCTCCTCGCTGAATAGCGTGGACGATTGCCACCCGGCAACGGCCTGTACTTTATCCAGCGCCCCACACCGTTCGGCCAGACGTAAACTGTTGGCATCCACACAGAAGGCGCAATGGCACACCTGCGAAACGCGCGTCATCAACAACGCGCGCATCACCGGCGTTACCCGCGCGCGCTTACGTTCCAGAAACCCGACAAACAGCGCCACCAGCCAGAACAGAAACGGCATTCGCCCCCACCAGCGCGTGGGGTGCAGAACGTCGCCGTAATGTTTTTTCTGCGTAGCGACGAGAGGTTTCAGACTGGAAGGGATATGGGTCAATGGGCTAACCCAGGGTTGTGGATCGTTCAACGCTTGCTCCTGAAGACTTTAGGTCACGCAAAGATAAGGATAGTATGTCACTTTCCGTTGTTGAATCTTGATGAATATGATGAAAACCATTGATGTCGTCGCCGCAATCATTGAGCGTGACGACAACATATTGCTAGCTCAACGCCCGGAACACGCCGATCAGCCGGGTATGTGGGAGTTTGCCGGAGGCAAAGTGGAGTCCAGTGAGACACAGCCTCAGGCGTTGATTCGCGAACTGCGTGAAGAGTTGGGT
Organism: Citrobacter sp. CK180; assembly: GCF_030333655.1. Classification (NCBI taxonomy): domain Bacteria; kingdom Pseudomonadati; phylum Pseudomonadota; class Gammaproteobacteria; order Enterobacterales; family Enterobacteriaceae; genus Citrobacter; species Citrobacter sp. CK180. The sequence goes on from NZ_JAOWFM010000033.1 coordinate 75,336, forward strand.
ATTGAGGCGGTTGTCGGGCGCTATATCGCCAGCCATCAGCGCGAAGTCTCTGGCCGGCTGATCCATCTGCACGCCTGGCACGTCCCGGCGTTTACCGGCGCCGTCACCGCGCATTATCACCAGAACATGATCTGGTGTTCGCCAAAAGAGGCGCTGCGTTACCCGCTTGCGCCTGCGGACATTCCGCTGTTAGAGGCGTTTATGGCTTTACGCGACGCCAGACCAACGGATTCGTACTGAGCGTTTTTTCGTCACGCTGGCATTGCAGCAGCACGCCTTCGGCTTTAATCACCGCCCCTTCCGAATAGTTTTGATCCTGGTAGACGCAGCACTGATTGCAGGGCTGCGCACGCTGCCCGCTGGAGCTGAACACTTCGGGCGGGACGTTAACCTCCACATCCGGGCGATAATGCTGATTCGCCAGCGCGGCAAAAGAGACCATCGCCGCTGCTGCCGCGATAAATAAACGATGCATAGCGTTTCCTTGTTATGAAGCCTACCTTCAGTATAACGGTCGTAAGCGACTGAAACTTTAGCCACTCCATCCATCGCTTTTTATTATGACGCGCGCGCCGTTATTAATTTCCCTGGCACGCCATTTTTTTTTCTTGCTTACCGTCACACTGCTGGTGGTATAGTCAAAAACTGCATAAACACGAAACACAACATTATAAATATAACCATATCAATACATAAGAGGTTCTTATATCTATGGATCAGACATGTTCTCTGGAGTCGTTTCTAAACCATGTTCAACAGCGTGACCCCAATCAGACCGAGTTCGCGCAGGCCGTTCGTGAAGTAATGACCACGCTGTGGCCTTTCCTTGAGCAAAATCCTCGTTATCGTCAGATGTCATTGCTGGAACGTTTGGTTGAGCCAGAACGCGTGATCCAGTTCCGCGTGGTGTGGGTGGACGATCGTAACCAGGTGCAGGTTAACCGTGCCTGGCGCGTACAGTTTAATTCCGCCATCGGCCCGTATAAGGGCGGGATGCGTTTTCATCCTTCCGTTAACCTCTCGATCCTGAAATTCCTCGGCTTCGAGCAGACGTTTAAAAATGCGCTGACCACGCTGCCGATGGGCGGCGGTAAAGGCGGCAGCGATTTCGATCCTAAAGGCAAGAGCGAAGGCGAAGTGATGCGTTTCTGTCAGGCGCTGATGACAGAGCTCTATCGCCATTTAGGGCCAGACACTGACGTACCTGCTGGCGATATCGGCGTGGGCGGACGTGAAGTGGGCTTTATGGCCGGCATGATGCGTAAGCTCTCCAACAACAGCGCCTGCGTGTTCACCGGGAAAGGCCTCTCGTTTGGCGGTAGCCTGATTCGCCCGGAAGCCACCGGTTATGGCCTGGTGTACTTTACCGAAGCGATGCTCAAACGCCACGGTCTGGGTTTTGAGGGTATGCGTGTGGCGGTGTCCGGTTCCGGCAACGTGGCGCAGTACGCTATCGAGAAAGCAATGGCGTTCGGCGCTCGTGTGGTGACGGCTTCGGACTCCAGCGGCACCGTCGTTGATGAGAGCGGCTTCACCGAAGAAAAACTGGCGCGCCTGTGCGAAATCAAAGCCAGCCGTGACGGGCGCGTGGCGGACTACGCCCGCGAGTTTGGCCTGCCCTATATGGAAGGCAAACAGCCGTGGTCAGTGCCGGTTGATATCGCCCTGCCGTGCGCAACGCAGAACGAACTCGACGTGGACGCCGCGCGCGTGCTGATCGCCAACGGCGTGAAAGCGGTGGCGGAAGGCGCCAATATGCCAACCACCATTGAAGCCACTGATCTGTTCCTCGAAGCCGGCGTGCTGTTCGCGCCGGGTAAAGCGGCCAACGCAGGCGGCGTGGCGACCTCCGGTCTGGAGATGGCGCAGAACGCCGCGCGAATGAGCTGGAAAGCCGAGAAAGTGGATGCGCGTCTGCACCACATCATGCTGGATATTCATCATGCCTGCGTGGAATACGGCGGCGAAAACAAACATACCAACTATGTTCGCGGGGCGAACATCGCAGGCTTCGTCAAAGTGGCCGACGCGATGCTGGCGCAGGGTGTGATTTAATTTTCCGTGGCATGCAGGCCTGATAAGCGTTGTAGGCCTGATAAGCGCAGCGCCATCAGGCATTGCCAGATGGCGGCGTAAGTGCCTTATCCGGCCTGTGCGTTATACGCTCGCCTCTTCTGACGGCGGGCTTTTTTTCGCCGCTCGCTTACGGGGCGCGCTCTTTTTCTTCTCGCCGCCACCGCCTGGCGCGACAATGCCCCGAAACTGACGTACCGGCGTGCGTTTAGCCTGATCGATCAACTGAAACAGCGTGCCGACCAGCGGCTGCATAAAATCCTGATAGCGGCACTGCTTTTCACTGATTTGCGTCAGGACAGACTCCCAGTGCGCCGTCATATCCGGTCGGGCAGCCATCTCCGGTAACGAGTGAATCAGGGCTTTCCCGGCATCCGTTGAATGAATGTAACGCCCTTTCTTGGTCAGGAATCCGCGCCTGAACAGCAGTTCGATAATGCCCGCGCGCGTCGCTTCGGTTCCCAGTCCGTCAGTCGCTCGCAGGATCTTTTTCAGATCTTTATCCTGCACGAAACGGGCAATCCCGGTCATGGCGGACAGCAGCGTAGCATCGGTAAAATGGCGTGGCGGCTGGGTCTGACGCTCAACGACCTCGCCCTTTTCGCACAGCAGTTCGTCGTCTTTCGCCACCACCGGTAACGGCGTACCGTCGTTCTCTTCGTCACGCTCTTTATTGCCCAACAGCGTTCGCCATCCGGCCTCCGCCAGAAAACGCGCTTTGGCGACGAATTTCCCCTTCGCAATCTCCAGTTCAATGACGCATTTGCGAAATACCGCGTCCGGGCAGAATTGCATCAGGTACTGGCGTGCGATCAGGTTGTACACCTTCGCTTCATTGTCGCTGAGGGAAATTGATGAACTGCGCGCAGTCGGGATGATCGCGTGGTGAGCGTCGACTTTTTTATCATCCCAGCAGCGGTTTCGCGTGTCCGGGTCAACCACCGGCTGCGGCAACAAATCCGCGGCATGTACGCCAATGGCATTCATCACCGCATGGCGTCCGGCAAAATGCTCTTCCGGCAGATAGCGGCAGTCGGAACGCGGATAGGTAATTAATTTGTGGGTTTCGTACAACTTCTGGCAGATATCAAGCACGTTCTGCGCGCTCAGGCCAAAGCGTTTTGCCGCTTCAATCTGCAACGCCGACAGCGAAAACGGCAGCGGGGCAGATTCTGATTCCCGTTTATCGTTATAGCTGGTGACGATCGCGGGCTGACCGTTAATACGATTTACCACATGCTCCGCCAGCGGACGATGCAGCAAACGCCCCTCTTCATCCTGATACGGTTCGCACGCTTCACTGGGTTGCCAGATGGCGGTAAACCGCTCCTCAGCTGGCGTGACGATATGCGCTTTCACTTCAAAGAAATCTTTGGCGACGAAGTTCTCGATCTCTTCATCGCGGCGAACCACCAGCCCGAGAACCGGTGTCTGAACACGCCCTACCGAGAGCACGCCCTGGTAACCCGCGTTGCGCCCGAGAAGGGTATACGCGCGGGTCATGTTAATGCCGTACAGCCAGTCGGCGCGCGCACGCGCCAGCGCGGAAACGCACAGCGGCACAAATTCGCTGTTGGCGCGCAGCCGGGAAATCGCACGCTCCACCGCCTGCGGGTTAAGATCGTTGATCAGGCAACGCTGCACCTGCTGGCGTTTTTCCGGGGACAGTTGCAGATAATCCAGCACCTCGTCCACCAGCAGTTGCCCTTCGCGATCCGGGTCTCCCGCGTGAATCACTTCGCTTGCGTCATGTAAAAAGCGCTTAATGACATTGAGCTGCTTCGTCACGGAAGGACGCGGCTGGAGCTGCCACTTTTCCGGCACAATCGGCAGATCGGCCAGATTCCAGCGCGCATAACGACCGTCATACGCGTCCGGCTGCGCCTGTTCAAGCAGATGGCCGATGCACCAGGTCACCACCTGTCCATTCCCGCATTCGATAAAGCCGTCGCCTTTGCGGTGCGGCTTTGGCAGCACATCCGCAATGGCGCGGCCCAGACTCGGCTTTTCGGCAATAAACAACCGCATCGAATTAACGGATCTCTACCATGGCGCGACCGCCACGGGCGTCAACCAGTTCACCAATCGCCGTCAGTTCAATACCAAACTCCGCCGCGGTGACTTTCACTTCCTCTACCGCTTCCGGCGTCACCGCCAGCAGCAGACCGCCAGACGTTTGCGGATCGCACAGCAGATCACGCACCTCGCGCGGCATGTCGCCCATCAGATGGCCGTAGCTGGCGAAATTACGTTCCGTCCCCCCCGGCACTGCGCCAAGTTTAATGTACTCTTCGACGCCCGGCAGTTTTGGAATGTCCTGATAGCAGATCCGCGCCTGCACGCCTGCGCCCTGGCACATTTCGCTAAGGTGCCCCAGCAGACCAAAACCGGTCACGTCGGTCATCGCTTTCACGCCGTCGATATTGGCAAACGACGCCCCCGCAATGTTCATCCGGCACATCACTTCTGTCGCCAGCCCCTGATGTTCCGGCTTGAGCAGTGATTTTTTCTCGGCGGTGGTCAACACGCCAATGCCCAGCGGCTTGGTGAGGAACAGTTTGCATCCGGCCTGCGCGGTGCTGTTTTTCTTCACGCGCTCGGTCGGCACCACGCCGGTGACAGCCAGACCGAAAATGGGCTCAGGCGCGTCGATAGAGTGCCCGCCCGCCAGCGCAATACCCGCCTGACGACAAGCAAAACGCCCGCCTTCGGTGACTTCCCGGGCAATTTCCGGCGACAGTTTGTTGATGGGCCAGCCCAGAATGGCGATCGCCATAATCGGTTTGCCGCCCATCGCGAAGATATCGCTGATGGCGTTGGTCGCCGCAATACGGCCAAAATCAAACGGATTATCGACAATCGGCATAAAGAAGTCGGTGGTGCTGATGATGCTGGTGCCATTACCCAGGTCGTATACCGCCGCGTCATCGCGGGTTTCATTGCCCACAAGCAGGTTCGGGTCGACAAACTTCGCCTGCTCGCTGTGCAGGATGGTTTCCAACACTTTAGGGGAAATTTTACAACCGCAACCGGCTCCGTGGCTGTATTGCGTTAAACGAATAGCGTGCTCGCTCATGGACATCTCCTGTCATTGCAATCGGGCTATGGTAGCGCTCATTCCATGACGTGGTAAGAGAGAGTGTCTGAATTCCGGCGTCTTTGCTCATAATCCAGACAGTTTTGCCGAATAATCGGCAGGCGCTCACCGAAAAAGCCGCCTGCCGGGGCCATGACGCTTAGAAATACGTCACGAAAGGCGTCGGGTCCGGTACGCTGATGGTCGTTGACGCTTTCAGCTGCGGCGTGCCCAGATAGAGGAAGCCCACAATTTTATCCTGTGCGCGACAGTCGAACGCCTCGCGAACCACCGGGCTTTCGGTTAACGCCCCGCTGCGCCAGATGCCGTTGAAGCCTTGCGCAATCGCCGCCATCTGCATCGCCATAACCGCACATCCTGCTGACATCTCCTGCTCCCACAGCGGCACTTTGTGGTTCTCCTCGCATTTCGCCACCACCGTGACGATCAGCGGCGCGCGAAATGGCGCGGTGCGCGCTTTCTCTATCGCTTTCTCATCGCCTTCCGCCGCAATGGCGCCCTGCTCCAGAACAGCGCTGAAGCGCTCACGCCCCTCACCTTCAATCACAAAAAAACGCCAGGGTTGCAAGGATTTGTGATCGGGTACGCGCATGCCCGCGCGCAGAATATTTTGTAACTGTTCACCCGCAGGCGCGGGTTCGGCCAGACGAGAGGCGCTACGACGGTTTACAAGTAATTCGAGTGCGTCCATTTGGTTAACTCCAGCAATGATATTTATTCACAAAATTAACACGAGAGGGGATTTAGTTACAGCACAGGCAGTGATTCCTGCTGACAAGTGCCTGCCTGGTCATTACGATACCCACATCTTATACGCTTTCTCTCTGAGTATGACGGAGATAGCGGAATGTTAATCTGGTAGGGAGAATACATGCGAACCCTGTGGCGATTTATTGCCGGATTTTTTAAGTGGACATGGCGACTGCTGAATTTCGTCCGGGAACTGGTGCTCAACCTGTTCTTCATCTTTCTGGTTCTGGTGGGCGTCGGTATCTGGATGCAGCTTAGCGATGGCAACACCAGCCAACAAACTGCACGCGGCGCGCTGCTGTTGGATATTTCCGGCGTGATCGTCGATAAACCGTCCAGCACCAACCGCCTGGGCGTCATTGGCCGACAGCTGTTTGGCGCCAGCTCTGACCGCCTGCAAGAAAACTCACTGTTTGATATCGTCAACACCATTCGTCAGGCGAAAGACGATCGCAATATCACCGGCATCGTGATGGATCTGAAAAACTTCGCGGGCGCCGATCAGCCTTCCATGCAGTACATCGGGAAAGCGCTGCGCGAATTTCGCGATAGCGGCAAGCCGGTCTTTGCCGTAGGCGACAGCTACAGTCAGGGGCAATATTACCTGGCGAGCTTCGCCAATAAAATCTGGCTTTCTCCGCAGGGTACGGTCGATCTGCACGGCTTCGCAACCAACGGCCTGTATTACAAATCCTTGCTGGATAAGCTGAAAGTCTCCACGCACGTCTTCCGCGTCGGCACTTATAAATCCGCCGTGGAACCGTTTATCCGCGATGATATGTCGCCTGCCGCGCGCGAAGCGGACAGCCGCTGGATTGGCGAGCTGTGGCAAAACTACCTGAACACCGTTGCGGCGAACCGTCAGATCCCCGCGCAGCAGGTCTTCCCTGGCGCGCAGGCTATGCTCGACGGGCTGAGCAAAGTGGATGGCGATACCGCGAAATACGCGCTCGACAACAAACTGGTGGATGCGCTGGCGTCTAACGCCGAAGTGGAAAAAGCGCTGACCAAGCAGTTTGGCTGGAGCAAAGCAGAAAACAACTATCGGGCCATCAGCTATTACGATTATTCGCTGAAAACGCCTGCGGATAGCGGTGACGGTATTGGCGTCGTGTTCGCCAATGGCGCGATTATGGACGGTGAAGAGACGCCGGGCAACGTTGGCGGCGACACGACAGCGTCGCAAATCCGCGATGCGCGCCTGGACCCGAAAGTGAAAGCGATTGTGCTGCGCGTAAACAGCCCCGGCGGCAGCGTCAGCGCCTCTGAAGTCATTCGCGCCGAACTGGCCGCTGCGAAAGCCGCAGGCAAGCCGGTTGTGGTGTCGATGGGCGGAATGGCGGCATCCGGCGGTTACTGGATCTCCACCCCGGCAAGCTACATTGTGGCGAACCCGAGCACCCTGACAGGCTCAATCGGCATCTTTGGCGTTATCAACACCGTTGAGAACAGCCTGGATTCGATCGGCGTGCATACCGATGGCGTCGCCACCTCGCCGCTGGCGGACGTTTCTGTCACCAAATCGCTGCCGCCTGAAGTGCAGCAGATGATGCAGCTCAGCATTGAGAATGGCTACAAACGCTTTATCACGCTGGTTGCCGATGCGCGTAAGAGCACCCCGGCGCAGATTGATAAAATCGCGCAGGGGCATGTCTGGACCGGTCAGGATGCAAAAGCGAATGGTCTGGTAGACAGTCTGGGTGACTTTGACGACGCCATCGCCAAAGCCGCAGAGCTGGCTAAACTGAAGCAATGGCATCTTGAGTATTATCAGGATGAACCGACATTCTTCGACAGAATCATGGACAGCATGCCCGGCTCCGTGCGCGCAATGCTGCCGGAAGCCATTCAGGCGATGCTCCCGGCGCCGCTGGCGACAGCCGCCAGCGCGGTAAAAGCAGAGAGTGATAAACTGGCTGCCTTTAACGATCCGCAAAACCGTTATGCGTTCTGCCTGACCTGCGCGAACGTGCGCTAAATTGCCATTGCCGGATGGCGATGCTATCGCGTCTTATCCGGCCTACGAGTTTCGCGTAATTTGTAGGCCGGATAAGGCGCAACCGCCTCCGGCAATATAAGAGACTTCACTTCGTAAGAACATTGCCATGCAGAAGAAATCGATTTACGTTGCCTATACCGGCGGTACGATTGGTATGCAGCGCTCGGAACAGGGTTACATTCCAGTATCAGGCCATCTCCAGCGCCAGCTGGCGCTGATGCCCGAATTTCACCGCCCGGAAATGCCGGACTTCACCATTCATGAATATGCCCCGCTGATGGACTCATCCGATATGACGCCGGAAGACTGGCAGCATATCGCAGAAGACATTAAAGCGCGTTACAACGACTATGACGGCTTTGTCATCCTCCACGGCACGGACACGATGGCGTTCACCGCCTCGGCGCTCTCCTTCATGCTGGAGAATCTGGGTAAGCCGGTAATTGTGACAGGGTCACAAATCCCGCTGGCGGAGCTGCGCTCCGATGGGCAGATTAATCTGCTGAATGCCCTGTATGTCGCCGCGAATTACCCCATCAATGAAGTCACCCTCTTTTTCAATAATCGGTTGTTTCGCGGCAACCGCACGACAAAAGCGCATGCCGATGGCTTTGACGCGTTCGCCTCCCCCAACCTTCAGCCGCTGCTGGAAGCCGGAATTCATATCCGTCGCTTAGGTACGCCGCCCGCGCCGCACGGCGAAGGCGAGCTGATTGTTCACCCAATCACGCCGCAGCCTATTGGCGTCGTCACCATTTATCCGGGAATTTCTGCCGAAGTGGTACGTAACTTCCTGCGCCAGCCGGTAAAAGCGCTGATCCTGCGTTCTTACGGCGTCGGCAACGCGCCGCAGAACAAAGAGTTCCTCAAAGAACTGGAGGATGCGAGTTCACGCGGTATCGTGGTGGTTAACCTGACGCAATGCATGTCCGGCAAGGTGAATATGGGTGGGTATGCCACCGGCAACGCGCTGGCGCATGCGGGCGTGATCGGCGGCGCGGATATGACCGTTGAAGCAACGCTGACTAAGCTGCACTACTTGTTAAGCCAGAATCTGGATACGCAGACCATTCGTACCGCGATGACGCAAAATCTGCGCGGTGAACTGACGCCAGACGAATAAGGAGTTTTTCATGACGACCCGGGCCTTACTGCTGGTTGATTTGCAGAATGATTTTTGCGCCGGCGGCGCACTGGCCGTCCCTGAAGGCGACAGCACCGTGGACGTAGCAAACCGTCTTATCGCCTGGTGTAAAGCGCGCGGCGACGCGGTGATCGCCAGCCAGGACTGGCATCCTGCCGGACACGGCAGTTTCGCCAGCCAACATCAGGCACAGCCCTACAGCCAGGGACAACTAGACGGTTTAGCGCAAACCTTCTGGCCCGATCACTGCGTACAAAATAGCGACGGCGCGGCCCTGCATCCCCTGCTCAGGCAGAACGCCATCGACGCGGTTTTCCATAAAGGCGAGAATCCGCAGGTGGACAGCTACAGCGCCTTTTTTGATAACGGACGCCGCCAGAAAACCGCCCTGGACGCCTGGCTTCGGGAGAACGGCGTACAGACGCTGATCGTTATGGGGCTGGCGACCGATTACTGCGTGAAGTTTACCGTGCTGGATGCGCTGCAACTGGGTTATACGGTGAATGTGATTACCGACGGCTGCCGTGGTGTGAATATTCAGCCGCAGGACAGCTCGCATGCTTTTATGGAGATGGCGGCCGCTGGCGCCACGCTGTATACGCTGGCTGACTGGGAAGAGACGCAGGGTTAGGTGTTCTTACTGCCTGATGGCGCTTCGCTTATCAGGCCTACTGGTCATCGCTTTGTAGGCCTGATAAGCGAAGCGCCATCAGGCTACCAATAAAAAAGCGCTACATTACAGTTTCAGCGTCGCAATCGATTTTGGCGCAATGCCAAAATCCTCTTTCAACTGTTGCTTACTTTTCATCACCATCTGACCGTTGGTATCAATGGTCATATGTTGCGCGTCGGTATTGTGCCGCGCCTGCCAGAGCATCACCAGTTGCATGCTGTTCTCTTTTTGCTCCGGCGTCAGCGCAACGCCGTCCGGCCATTTTCCCAGCTCAACGGCGGTAGATAAGCGCTGATAAACTTCCGGCGTCATGCTGTCGATCATCTCATCAAGATTCATGATAAGTCCGCTCCTGTGGAATAATTTGCTGAATCGTTTTTTCAGCCCTTAGTTTGTTCGCCGTTTTCATCATCGGTGAAGCTTAATGAGGCCGAATTGACGCAATAACGCTCACCCGTCGGCTGTGGGCCATCCGAAAAGACATGTCCCAGGTGCGCATCACAGTTGCCGCAGCGAATTTCTATACGCTGCATCCCGTGGGAAAAGTCCTTAATGTAACGGATAGATTCTTCACTGACCGGCTCGTAAAAGCTCGGCCAGCCGCAGCCGGAATCATACTTGGTTTGGGAATGAAACAGCGGCGCGTCGCAGACCAGACAGTGGTAGACGCCACCACGCTTATTATGCAGCAAACGCCCGGTAAATGGCGGTTCCGTACCGTGATTCTGCGTCACGTAGAATTGCATTTCGGACAACTTTTTTTTCAGATCTTCCGCAGAGGGTTGATTAGCCATTTGCTCACATCTCGCTTTAGCCATACTCACATTGCGTGACCGATTCTAACAAAACATTAACACCCCAGTGTGAACTTTTGTTCTAAACTTGATCCTTGCGAAATGGCAGCTTATGAATCGTGATCGGAATCACGTTTTTATCTCAGTTGCCCTTTAAAATTCGGGGCGCCGCCCCCATGTGGTTTCAAGCCGAAAGGAAGAGTGAGGCGAGTCAGCCGTGCAAAGCTTGTACAGAGGATTGATTTGTCGCAATGATTGACACGATTCCGCTTGACGCTGCGTAAGGTTTTTGTAATTTTACAGGCAACCTTTTATTCACTAACAAATAGCTGGTGGAATATATGACTATCAAAGTAGGTATCAACGGTTTTGGCCGTATCGGTCGCATTGTTTTCCGTGCTGCTCAGAAACGTTCTGACATTGAGATTGTTGCAATCAACGATCTGTTAGACGCTGAATACATGGCTTACATGCTGAAATATGACTCCACTCACGGTCGTTTCGATGGCACCGTTGAAGTGAAAGACGGTCATCTGATCGTTAACGGTAAAAAAATCCGTGTTACCGCTGAACGTGATCCGGCTAACCTGAAATGGGACGAAGTTGGTGTTGACGTAGTTGCTGAAGCTACCGGTATCTTCCTGACTGACGAAACCGCACGTAAGCACATCACTGCTGGCGCGAAAAAAGTGGTTCTGACAGGTCCGTCCAAAGACAACACTCCGATGTTTGTTAAAGGCGCTAACTTTGACAAATACGAAGGCCAGGACATCGTTTCCAACGCATCCTGCACCACTAACTGCCTGGCGCCGCTGGCTAAAGTTATCAACGACAACTTCGGCATCATCGAAGGTCTGATGACCACCGTTCACGCGACCACCGCTACTCAGAAAACCGTTGACGGCCCGTCTCACAAAGACTGGCGCGGCGGCCGTGGCGCGGCTCAGAACATCATCCCGTCCTCTACCGGTGCTGCTAAAGCGGTAGGTAAAGTACTGCCGGAACTGAACGGCAAACTGACTGGTATGGCGTTCCGCGTTCCGACTCCGAACGTATCCGTTGTTGACCTGACCGTTCGTCTGGAAAAAGCGGCTTCTTACGAAGACATTAAGAAAGCGATCAAAGCTGCTTCCGAAGGCCCGATGAAAGGCGTTCTGGGTTACACCGAAGACGACGTAGTCTCTACCGATTTCAACGGCGAAGTATGCACTTCCGTGTTCGATGCTAAAGCAGGTATCGCGCTGAACGACAACTTCGTGAAACTGGTCTCCTGGTACGACAACGAAACCGGCTACTCCAACAAAGTTCTGGATCTGATTGCTCACATCTCCAAATAAGTTGAGATGAGAAATTGATCCCAAAAGGCGACCTCCGGTCGCCTTTTTTTATGGCTAAGAGTTTTCAACTCCAAGGATTGCATCATGATTAACACAATTTTCGCTCTCCCGGTCATCGAACAAATTACCCCTGTCCTTTCCCGCCGCCAGCTCGACGAGCTTGACGTGATCGTCGTCGATCACCCGCAAGTTAAGGCGTCTTTTGCACTCCAGGGCGCACATTTGCTCTCCTGGAAACCAGCAGGCGCCGAAGAAGTGCTGTGGCTGAGCAACAACACGCCGTTTAAAACAGGCGTTGCGCTGCGTGGCGGCGTACCGATCTGCTGGCCGTGGTTTGGCCCCTCTGCGCAGCAGGGTCTGCCGTCTCACGGCTTTGCCCGTAATCTGCCGTGGGCGCTGAAAGCCCACAACGAAGACGACAACGGCGCGGTACTGACATTTGAGCTACAGAGCAGCGAGGCGACTCGCCAGTACTGGCCGCACGATTTCACCCTGCTTGCGCGCTTCAAAGTAGGTAAAACCTGTGAGATCGAACTGGAAGCCCACGGCGAATTCGAAACCACGTCTGCCCTGCACACCTACTTTAACGTCGGCGATATCGCCGCAGTTAAGGTCAGCGGTCTTGGCGACCGTTTCATTGATAAAGTGAACGACGCCAAAGAAGATGTGCTGGCAGACGGCGTCCAGACGTTCCCGGATCGTACTGACCGCGTTTACCTGAACCCGGAAGCCTGTAGCGTCATCCATGATGATGCGCTGAACCGCAACATTGACGTCATCCACCATCACAACATTAACGTTGTGGGATGGAACCCTGGCCCGGCACTCGCCGCCAGCATGGGCGACATGCCGGATGATGGCTACAAAACCTTTGTCTGTGTGGAAACGGCTTACGCCACCGCGCCGCAAAAAGCCAGCGAAGAAAAACCGTCTCGCCTGGTGCAAACAATTCGCGTCGCAAAACGTTAAGGCTTGACTGATGCCGGATGACGATGCTGACGCATCTTATCCGGCCTGCAACCTGTCGGAGCAGCTGTCTGCGTACATCTCTGCGCTGGCATTCTCACCCATGTACCACGTCCTGTCATCGCATCCTCCCCATCAATGCACCACCGTAAAGCAAAACAGAGCGCAAGCGCCCTGTTTTGATGCACGAATTGCACTGTAAAAATGCACAATCAGAACTTATAGGTGATCCCGGTTGAGATCAGGCCGGTCCAGGATTTATCAACCATCGGGCTGTCGGTCACTTCATCCGACAAACGGGTATAACGCGCTGTACCGTAAACGCTCCAGTCCCCGAGGAAGTTGTAGTTAGCGCTGATTTCCAGGTACGGGTTCCAGCCGCTTTCTGGATCGTAGCTACGCAGGCCGCTGCGCGAGGACTCTTTGCGCGAAACGCCATAGTAGTATTCGTTCTGGTTTTCGCTGTTCCACTGCACGCCAATACCCGGCGTCAGCGTCAGCGCGCCATTGGTATAGCGGTACAACCAGGCCAGATCCCACACGATGCCGTTGCTGTTATCCAGCGTATCGCCCGCCAGCGTGGTGCGCAGGAAACCGTATTCGGTATTGTGGATGTAAGACAGGCCCGCCATCATGGTGCTCTTACGCTTGTCGAGTTCGCGCAGTCGGCGATCGTCGCTGTCACCCGGCTTAAAGTACAGCGGAGACCAGTACGCGGTAATCGACAATTTATCCGCTTTGTCGTTCCACAGGTAGTATCCGCCGCCCAGGCCCCGGAACCAGAAGTTATCACTTTCATAGTTGATAACCGGCACCGGATACACATCAGCATCGTAATCTTTGTAAGGATGTTCAACCACACCAACGCCAGCGCCCAGCGTCAAGTCGTTTTCAGCTTGCGCTACGCCAGCTGATGTGGCGATAAGCACGCCAAATGCCAGAAGTTTGAGTTTGGTCACAATCCATATTCCTTATTCAAATGTTTAGCGCCAAAAGTGTAACTGCCAATACGTTTCAACCCAACTATTTTACTTATTCGTTTCACTCTCTGTAACCGGTTAATTTCTCAATAGTGGATGACAGTTTGCTTGCAGTCGGATGAACGCGGGATGACTTTCATCTCTTTTCTTTACATAACCATGCACTTTTAGCGGATGAGTTATTGATATGCCATTGAAATTCATTTATGCGCACAGGCAAGTTTTGCAAATGCCATCTACGCTTAATTTTAAGAAGGTGTATCACCGGGCACGTTGATCTCTTGCTCTGCGTTGTGGCATGAGAGTTGCTGTTTATCAGTAGAGACGTCGTTCAGTTACCTCTTCCGGGAGCCTCTACTATTCATATGAACGGCTCTTACCATGTGCTAAAAAACGAAAGGACGGCATACCATGAATATATTCGATCACTATCGCCAGCGCTATGAAGCTGCCAAGGACGAAGAGTTCACACTGCAGGAGTTTCTTACCACTTGTCGGCAAGATCGCAGTGCTTATGCCAACGCGGCAGAGCGGCTACTGATGGCTATTGGTGAGCCTGTCATGGTCGATACTGCCCAGGAACCTCGACTTTCTCGACTCTTTTCGAACCGGGTCATCGCTCGCTATCCCGCATTCGAAGAGTTTTACGGCATGGAAGACGCGATTGAACAGATTGTCTCTTATCTGAAACACGCGGCTCAGGGGCTGGAAGAGAAGAAACAGATCCTGTATCTGTTGGGGCCTGTGGGGGGCGGTAAATCGTCGCTGGCCGAGCGACTGAAATCTTTGATGCAGCATGTGCCTATTTATGTTCTGAGCGCCAACGGTGAGCGTAGTCCGGTAAACGATCACCCGTTATGCCTGTTTAATCCGCAGGAGGACGCGCAGATTCTGGAAAAAGAGTACGGCATTCCGCGCCGCTATCTCGGCACCATTATGTCGCCGTGGGCCGCGAAACGTCTGCATGAGTTCGGCGGGGATATTACCAAATTCCGCGTCATCAAAGTCTGGCCGTCCATTCTGGAACAGATTGCTATCGCCAAAACAGAACCCGGCGATGAAAACAACCAGGATATTTCCGCGCTGGTCGGCAAGGTGGATATTCGTAAACTCGAACACCACGCGCAAAACGACCCGGATGCCTATGGCTATTCCGGCGCGTTGTGCCGCGCTAACCAAGGGATCATGGAGTTCGTCGAGATGTTTAAAGCACCGATTAAAGTGCTGCATCCGCTGCTGACCGCCACTCAGGAAGGTAACTACAACGGGACGGAAGGTATCTCCGCCCTGCCGTTTAACGGCATTATTCTTGCCCACTCGAACGAATCCGAATGGGTGACTTTCCGCAACAACAAAAATAACGAAGCCTTCCTCGACCGTGTTTACATCGTGAAAGTACCGTATTGCTTACGCATTTCCGAAGAGATCAAAATCTACGAGAAGCTGCTGAATCACAGTGAGCTGACTCATGCGCCATGCGCGCCGGGTACGCTGGAAACCCTGTCGCGCTTCTCGATTCTTTCTCGTCTGAAAGAGCCAGAAAACTCGAGCATCTACTCGAAAATGCGCGTCTATGATGGCGAAAGCCTGAAAGATACCGACCCGAAAGCGAAGTCCTATCAGGAATACCGGGACTACGCCGGCGTCGATGAAGGGATGAACGGTCTGTCCACGCGTTTCGCGTTTAAGATCCTCTCCCGCGTGTTTAACTTTGACCATGCCGAAGTGGCCGCCAACCCGGTGCATCTGTTCTACGTACTGGAGCAGCAGATCGAGCGCGAACAGTTCCCGCAGGAGCTGGCTGAACGCTATCTGGAGTTCCTGAAAGGTTATCTGATCCCGAAATACGCCGAGTTTATTGGCAAAGAGATCCAGACCGCCTATCTGGAATCCTATTCCGAGTACGGACAGAACATTTTTGATCGTTATGTCACCTATGCGGATTTCTGGATTCAGGATCAGGAATATCGCGACCCGGATACCGGCCAGCTCTTTGACCGCGAGTCACTGAACGCTGAACTGGAGAAAATCGAAAAACCGGCGGGCATCAGCAACCCGAAAGATTTCCGTAACGAGATCGTCAACTTCGTTCTGCGTGCCAGAGCGAATAACAGCGGTCGCAATCCAAACTGGACCAGTTACGAAAAACTGCGCACGGTTATTGAGAAGAAAATGTTCTCGAATACCGAGGAGCTGCTGCCGGTGATTTCGTTTAACGCGAAAACCTCAACCGACGAGCAGAAAAAACACGACGATTTTGTCGACCGCATGATGGAGAAAGGTTATACCCGTAAGCAGGTTCGCCTGCTGTGCGAATGGTATCTGCGCGTACGTAAATCGTCTTAACAGCATAAATGGCCCGGAAAATTTTATCCGTTTACCGGGCCAACAATTCTTTTGTACGCGAAATCATTCAAGAGGTATCAAGGCGGCAAACGAGTGAATCCCCAGGAGCGTACATAAGTACGTGACTGGGGTGAGCGAATACAGCCAACGCAGAGACAACTTGAAGGATGAAGCGTAAGTTGGCAAATGCAGTACGGGGGGCTTATGACCTGGTTTATTGACCGGCGTCTTAACGGTAAAAACAAGAGCATGGTGAACCGCCAGCGCTTCTTACGCCGTTATAAAGCGCAAATTAAACAGTCGATCTCCGAGGCCATTAATAAACGTTCGGTGACCGATGTAGAGAGCGGCGAGTCCGTTTCAATCCCGACGGATGACATCAGCGAACCGATGTTTCATCAGGGACGGGGCGGCTTGCGCCATCGCGTACACCCCGGCAACGATCATTTCGTACAGAACGATCGCATTGAGCGTCCACAAGGTGGCGGCGGTGGTTCCGGGAGTGGGCAAGGCCAGGCCAGTCAGGATGGTGAGGGTCAGGATGAATTCGTCTTTCAGATTTCCAAAGATGAGTATCTGGATCTGCTCTTTGAAGATTTAGCGCTGCCTAATCTGAAAAAAAATCAGCAACGGCAGCTTACTGAGTATAAAACCCACCGCGCGGGTTTTACCTCCAACGGCGTTCCGGCCAACATCAGCGTGGTGCGTTCCCTGCAAAACTCTCTGGCGCGCCGCACGGCGATGACTGCGGGTAAACGTCGGGAGCTGCGCGCGCTTGAGGACGACCTGGACATCATCACCAAAAGCGAACCCGCTCAGTTGCTGGAAGAGGAGCGGCTACGTAAAGAGATTGCCGAACTGCGGGCAAAAATCGACCGTGTCCCCTTTATCGACACCTTTGATTTACGCTACAAAAATTATGAAAAGCGCCCTGACCCTTCCAGCCAGGCCGTGATGTTCTGCCTGATGGACGTATCCGGCTCGATGGATCAGGCCACCAAAGATATGGCCAAACGTTTTTATATCCTGCTCTACCTGTTCCTCAGCCGAACCTATAAGAACGTTGAAGTGGTCTATATCCGCCACCATACGCAGGCAAAAGAGGTGGATGAGCATGAGTTCTTCTACTCCCAGGAAACCGGGGGCACTATCGTCTCCAGCGCCCTGAAATTGATGGATGAGGTAGTGAAAGATCGCTACGACCCGGCGCAGTGGAATATCTACGCGGCGCAGGCTTCGGATGGCGATAACTGGGCAGATGACTCTCCGCTGTGTCATGAGATTCTGGCGAAAAAACTGCTGCCGGTGGTGCGCTATTACAGCTATATCGAAATCACCCGCCGCGCCCACCAGACCTTATGGCGCGAATATGAGCATCTGCAATCAACCTTTGATAACTTTGCGATGCAGCATATCCGCGACCAGGATGATATCTATCCGGTCTTCCGTGAACTGTTCCAGAAACAAAGTACGACAAGTAAAGACTAGAAATCAGTCCGTCAGGTCAGTAAAAAGCCAGAACCGTGTTCTGGCTTTTCTTTATTTCCCCTTAACCGAACAGCAGGCAATGTAATTCAACTGATGGCGCTGTGATTTAAAGAAGCGAAACATCTTGATAAAACGGCTGCGATTGTCACGGATGCACAGCCCGTTATAAACAATTTTAAGCGCCCCTTTCAGCCCTTCATCGCGAATCAACCCTCGCGGAGACATCAGCGACATTTCACCGTTCTGCTGTAAAACCTGCTCAAACCCGGAATCCAGCAACAGATCGCGCCAGCCTTGTTTGGTCATTGGGCTTACATTCGATTTCACCACATGCTGAAGCTGGTTCTGCTCACCTTCCGCCAGCTTCTGGCTGGTCAGCATAATATCGTGCGTTAAGAGACGGCCACCCGGCTTCAGAACCCGATAATATTCACCGATCAGCTTTGCTTTCGCTTTGTCGGCATACATGGTGAGCATGGCCTCGTTAATCACGACATCAAAACTGTTATCGGCAAAGGGTAAGCTGTTGGCATTGGCGGCCATGACATGGATGTGATTTTCCAGCCCGTGCGCCGCGACATTGTTCCGCGCGTTTGCCAGCGCGTTTTTATCCATATCGATGGCGTAGACCGAACAACCAAAACGTTGCACCAACTCAATGGCGGTCGTCGCCATATTGCATGCCACTTCCAGCACCTGGCTGCCCGGCGTCAGCTGAGACTGGCTGAACAGCCACTCCGTCGCCTCAATGCCGCCCGGACGCAGACGGGTTTTGCCCAGGCTTGCTAAAAATGTATGGCCCGCTTTTTCATTCGCACTCATCGCGCACCTCCTTCCTGATAAGTTGCATTATAAATACAACATTAAGAGAAAAAGGGGAAGTATGAGAATGATTTTTATTTCATAACACAAAAGAGGACGAAGGCGCTGTTAGAGAGAACATCGCCACTGTGATAAACTGAAGCGTCGCCCTTTGAAAACTGTTATTCATCATGAAATTGCATCATAAAGCGCTCAGGCTCTTTATCTCCGCAAGCGTCATTGTACTGACGTCCTCTTTTCTGGCTTATGAACTGATCGCCAGTGACAGGGCGATGAATGCCTATATGGGCTATATCATCGAAAAGGCAGACTCTTCATTTTTGTATGACAAGTACCAGAATCAGAGCATTGCAGCTCATTTAATGCGCACGTTCACGGAGCCCAAAACACCGCCATCCGATGAACAACAATATGCGTTATGCCGCGGATTTGAAACAGGTCGCAATACCCACGGCATCAATCTCACCACTCATAATAACCCATCGCTACATGGAACACTGCAAACCGCCGAGGCAAACTGCGCGATCGTAGCTGACGACGCTCCTCTGTTGTTCGCTTTTGATCAGGCGGTGGCCGCGAATCGTAACCAGAAGGATTATGGTAAAGGGCTGGGCACTGTAGAAGATAAATTCCACTACTATCTGGATATTAAAAAACGCTACGTCTATTTTTATAACCTGATTGACTCCAGACAATTTTTTATGCACCACTGGTCTTTTCTGCGAAAAGGAACGCTGGGAATCAACCGTAACGATATTGATGGTCAATTCACAGGGCGAACAGTGCTCTCAAGCATTTATCAGGACGATCTTACTGAAAAAAATGTGATGAGTTTTTTAACTCCCGTTTATCTGCATGGAAAGTTAAAAGGCATAGTAATGGTGGATATTAACCAGGATAACCTGAAGAATATTTTTTACACTCAGGATCGTCCACTGGTCTGGCGCTATCTGGACGCGACTCTGTTCGACCTGAATTCAGAGAAAAAAATCATTGTCCATCAGAGCGAAAATAACCTCTTTAATTATGTTAATTATGTTCACGACCTGCCAGGCGGAATCCGTGTCACATTATCTCTCGACATCCTGTATTTTATTGTCTCATCGTGGAAACTGTTCGCCTTTTACCTGCTCGTTACCGCTACGTTACTGAACATGGTCAGAATGCATTTTCGCCTTTACCATAATGTCAATCGTGAAAATATCAGCGATGCGATGACCGGCCTCTATAACCGTAAAATCCTGACACCGCAGCTTGAACAGCGTTTGCAGCGA
Organism: Citrobacter sp. CK180; assembly: GCF_030333655.1. Lineage (NCBI taxonomy): Bacteria > Pseudomonadati > Pseudomonadota > Gammaproteobacteria > Enterobacterales > Enterobacteriaceae > Citrobacter > Citrobacter sp. CK180. The sequence goes on from NZ_JAOWFM010000033.1 coordinate 95,079, forward strand.
CTGGTCAACACAGGCACCTCCGTGACGTTTATCGCCATCGATCTGGATAGGTTGAAAGTCATTAACGACACGCAGGGGCATCAGGAAGGCGATCGCACAATTACATTGCTGGCAAAAGCCATTGAAGCATCGGTGCGTAAAACTGATTACGCAATAAGACTGGGAGGTGATGAATTTTGTGTAATTCTTATCGATTCAGTTGTACCGGCAACAACTTTACCTGAGCGTATTGCCAATAAGTTGCGAATCATCGCGCCAGATAAGGTGATTAGTTTTTCCGCTGGACTTTATCATATGCAACCTGAGGATACGATCCAGGACGCATACAAGGCCTCTGATGAGCAACTCTATCTCAACAAACAACAAAATCATGCACGTTTGTGATACCCTTTTGCCGTTGAAACTTCATCGCAATATTGGGAGTGAATAATGAATGAAGTCGCTAAGGGAATCACGGCTCACCAGCGTTTGATTACCCTTTTATCGCAGGAAGGCGCCACTTATCGTGTACTCAGTCACGAGGCGGTCGGTAAGTGCGAAGCGGTTTCGGAAATTCGCGGCACCGCACTAGGCCAGGGGGCAAAAGCGCTGGTGTGTAAAGTGAAAGGCAATGGCGTCAATCAACATGTCCTGGCGATCCTTTCCGCTGACCAGCAGGCCGATCTCGCCCAACTCGCAAACCATCTCGGCGGACTAAGAGCTTCGCTTGCCAGCCCTGCCGAGGTGGATGCGCTGACCGGCTGCGTCTTTGGCGCGATTCCCCCTTTTAGCTTCCACCCTAACCTGAAGCTGGTGGCCGATCCGCTGTTGTTCGAGCGCTTCAACGAAATCGCGTTTAACGCCGGCGTGCTGGAAAAATCGGTCATTATGAATACCGACGATTACCTGCGCATTGCGCAGCCGGAACTGGTCAACTTTCGCCGAGCGCAATAACGGCTCAGAAACGTCTTTCCAGCACCAGTACGGAAATCACAATCACCGCGGCAATAGCGAAAAATGATGAGGTAATGATCAGCGTTTCAATCAGCATATGATCGTTCATGGTTTCACCCCGTTGCGACAGAGAAAACGGCTCACCTGTTATTGATAAATCGAATTAATGGCAATTTAATGACAGCAAGCCTGGCCTGCCCGGAAAATTCTCCTCAGGCATTCGCCTGAAAATGTGCCGTTATTGATAAAAAAGCCTGTTCACTCACGTATTTGCGCGTACAGTAAGCAGGCTTATCTTTCTCTGGCAAGGAAACCACGATGTTTGATGTCACTCTGCTGATCCTGCTTGGACTGGCAGCGCTGGGCTTTATCAGCCATAACACCACTGTCGCCGTTTCAATTCTGGTGTTGATCATTGTCCGCGTTACCCCACTCAATACGTTTTTCCCGTGGATTGAGAAACAGGGGCTTACCGTCGGGATCATTATCCTGACTATCGGCGTCATGGCGCCGATCGCCAGCGGTTCGCTGCCTCCCTCTACGCTCATTCACTCCTTCGTCAACTGGAAATCACTGGTTGCCATCGCCATTGGCGTCTTCGTCTCCTGGCTGGGCGGGCGCGGCGTTACGCTGATGGGAAGCCAGCCACAGCTGGTCGCGGGTTTACTGGTGGGGACGGTACTGGGCGTCGCGCTGTTCCGGGGCGTGCCGGTCGGCCCGCTCATTGCCGCAGGCCTGGTGTCGCTGATTATTGGGAAGCAGTAAGCCCGGCCAGATAACGACCCGGCGTTTGCCCCAGCCCCTTTTTAAACATGGTGATAAACGCGGTCGTTGAATCATAACCCAGCGTTTGGGCGACGTGCTGCACGCTGTGTCCGTCAATCAGCGCCTGCAACGCCAGAATAAGCTGCAACTGGTGACGCCAGCGACGAAAGCTCAGGCCGGTTTCCTTTACCACCAATCGGGCAAGATTGCGTTCGCTCATGGCGAACAGGCTCGCCCACTGCCCCAGCGTTTGCCAGCGGGCTGGTTCACGCGCCATCGTCTCCACCATTTGACGTATTTTGGGATGCCCGGAAACCGGAAGCTGCATCTGCTCCTGTGGTTGTTGCGGAAGCTCATCAAACAAGACCTGTGTCAGGCGCTGCGTCATTGGCTCGGTACGCTGAATATCCGTTCTCGCGGCAAGCGCCAGAATCAGCTCCCGGCACAATGGCGTTATTTTTAGCGTACAGCAGCGATCCGGCATCACGACCGCATCCGGCTCAATAAACAGAAAACATAATTCCGCCCCCGCCGTGACGTGGTTACTGTGGGGAATTTCGCCGGGAACCCATACCGCATACTGTGGCGGCACCATCCACATGGCGCTTTCTACTTCGCAGGTAATAGCGCCATGCAGCGCCAGGATCAGTTGCCCTTTTCGATGGTGATGCAGCGGACTGAAAAGCTCATCTTCGCGAGCGCGAATGCAAAAGGCCACAGCCGCATCATGGTGAAGGTCAGGCTCGTAGCCATCCAGTCTCAGGCCAATCATCATATTGTCCGATTTTAGCGATAAACTGTCATTTTAGCTTGATTGATCCAGAGAGTAAAAACGGTAAGGTATCGCCTCGCCTGTTGATATGAGAAAACAATGACTATTTCCCCTTCATTACGCGGCAAAAACGGTGCATTACTGATTGCCGGTATCCTGATGATTGCGACGACGCTGCGCGTTACCTTCACTGGCGCTGCGCCGTTACTAGAGACGATTCGTGCGGATTACGGGCTAACTACCGCACAAACGGGCCTCCTGACCACGCTTCCCTTGCTGGCTTTCGCGCTGGTCTCTCCGCTGGCGGCAAACATTGCGCGCCAGTTCGGCATGGAACGCAGCCTGTTTGCCGCCATGCTGTTGATTTGCTTTGGTATTGCCGTGCGCTCGCTGCCTTCTGCTGGCTTCCTGTTTACCGGCACAGCCATTATTGGTTGCGGTATCGCGCTGGGAAACGTGCTGCTCCCCGGGCTGATTAAACGCGATTACTCACAGCATGTGGCAAAACTGACCGGCGCCTATTCATTGACGATGGGCGCCGCAGCAGCGGTGGGTTCGGCAATGGTCGTACCGCTGGCGTTGCATGGCTTTGGCTGGCGCGGCGCGCTGTTAATGCTGATGCTGTTTCCCCTGCTGGCCTTTCTTATCTGGCTGCCGCAGTGGCGCAACACGGCTACCGCCAACCTGAGCAACTCCCGCGCGCTACACTCGCGCGGCATCTGGCGATCCTCCCTCGCCTGGCAAGTCACCTTATTCCTCGGCATTAACTCGCTTATCTATTACGTTATCATCGGCTGGCTACCCGCGATTTTAATCAGCCACGGCTACAGTGAAGCGCAGGCCGGATCGCTACACGGCCTGCTGCAACTGGCGACGGCTGCGCCGGGACTGTTGATTCCGCTCATCCTGCACCGATTCAAGGATCAGCGCAGTATTGCCGCGCTGGTATCGCTCATGTGCGCTCTCGGCGCGGCCGGATTCTGGTTTGTGCCAGAACAGGCGGTGCTGTGGACGATTCTGTTTGGATTTGGCTCTGGCGCGACAATGATTTTGGGTCTGACGTTTATTGGGCTGCGCGCCAGTTCCGCACACCAGGCGGCGGCGCTTTCGGGCATGGCGCAATCTGTCGGCTATCTGCTGGCGGCATGTGGGCCGCCGTTGATGGGTAAGATTCATGATGCCAACGGCGACTGGCACATCCCGCTAATTGGCGTGGCGGTTCTGGCGGTCGCGATGGCGATATTCGGCCTTTATGCCGGACGCGATCGGGAGATCGCAGCAAAATAACCGAACGGGCAGGCATTGACCTGCCCTTGTTTTTATCCCCGTGCGGCTCGCAGCATCGCCTGCACCAGGGGAACGGGTTTTCCCGCCAGCGCGCCACGTTCATGCTGAAAAAGCGTACCAACGAAAAAGGGATGCGTTACCAGTTCCACGGCACGGATGTCTCCCGCCTCATCCCACCCGGTAACCCGCAAATCGCCATTCTCAAGTTCAGCGGCAAAATCTTCTGATACCCCGTAGTTGCAGTGATACCCTTCGGAGATAACGTCCTGCCCGTAGGCTTTGGCGACCAGCGTATTCGCCCTCAGTTCGATATCATCCGTTTTTTCCACCAGCGAGCAGCTCAACGGGGCGATAACCATCCGACCGGAAGCATCAGTTTCGGCGTGCGCCGCATCGCGCCAGCCCAGCACATTACGGGCATACTCGAGGATCGCGTGCTGGAATCCGCCGCAGGTTCCCAGAAAAGGAATGCTGTTTTCACGGGCATAGCGAATAGCAATCAATGCCCCTTCGGTATTTTTATAGGGGCTGCCGGGAACAACCCAGATGGCATCATAGCCCACCAAATCTTCGTCACTATTGATGTCAGGCGTCGTCAGCCAGTCATAGTCCGCCATTAACTCCAGCACGGCGGCCGCATCATCAATAGCAAGGGGAATGGCCTGGTGCGCCACAATATCGGGGTTGTAATCACCCACCAGCGCAATACGTAGCGTGTCTTTAACAGGGGAAAGTTCCATGAGGCGTTCCTTATGTCAATGCAATGAGGGACAACATAAGGAACCTCAGACTACCGATCTTTTACTGTTATCACAATCCCTTAAATTGAGGAGGTTCGAAGTGCTATAGTGATGACGTTCTACGTTTCAGAAACAGCCTGCTACGTCAGCATGACGCGGCACGATTTTCCGGCAATCAGATTAATGAAGTCATGGCCTGGATTGAGGAGAGGAAAGGATGAAAATTCAGTGTAAACGTGTCTACGACCCGGCAGAAAAAAGCGACGGCTACCGTGTACTGGTTGACAGGCTGTGGCCGCGAGGGGTCAAAAAAACCGAGCTGGCCTTTGACGAGTGGGATAAAACGCTGACGCCTTCATCTGAATTACGCAAGGCCTTTCACTCTGAAGTGATTGATTTCAAGAACTTTACTGCGCAATACCGGAGTGAACTCGACCAACAGAAGCAAGAAGGTAAACGGCTGGCGGACATTGCCCGCCAGCAGACGCTGACCCTGCTATATGCGGCAAAGAACACAGAGCAGAACCACGCACTTGTCCTGGCCGACTGGCTACACGGATTGTGATTCGCACACAAAATCCGCCAAAACACGGCGCACGCGCAAAGCGATGCGCCAGGTATCACTTATCGCTGGCAGGATGATCTCTGCGCCAGAGATCCCACTCTTCGATCACTTCTCCGCCGGGCAGTTTGCATTCCGTGCGTACCCCTTGCGGGCTTTGAACGGGCACTCGCGTACCGCCCTTCTGTTCGCAATAGACGGCAGCCGGGTTTGCCATACCTATTTGCGGGGGTTTCGGCGCCTCGGGCTGGGATGACGACGAACAGGCGGAGAGCGCCAACGCGCACGGCAGCGCGACAAACATGAATCTCATATGAACTCCCGTTAACATTACACCCCGACAGGTTAACCCGCCTGCCGTTGTATCTCCATGTTTTCTTGCGATGCGTATCAGAATGAAAAGCGTGACGTTAAAACATCTTTTGTCACGCACGACGCCCTGCTATCCTTGCTCGTCTTCCTATAACGAGAACGGGTGATAGCATGAAATTAGGCATTATTTTTCCTGTCGTAATTTTCATCACGGCGGTGACTTTTTTGGCATGGTTTTTCATCGGCGGCTACGCCACGCCGGGGGCGTAACGATGAAGAAAACGACGCTCATCATGATTGGCATTGCGATTATCGCGGTGGCAGGAACCAACCTGGGCTGGTGGTAACGGGCTTATCAAAATAATAAAGGCCACCAACGGTAGCCTTTTAGTCTTACGAACTACTTCGCTTAACTTTTGATTTTTCTGTAGATAAACAGAACGACAATCGCGCCGATAACCGCTACGGCAAAGCTGCCAAAGTTGAAGCCGTCAACTTTGCCAAACCCGAAGAACGTGCTGATCCATCCCCCTACCACGGCACCGACGATCCCCAGGATGATCGTCATGAAGAATCCGCCGCCATCCTTACCAGGCATAATCCACTTCGCCAGAATACCTGCAATAAGCCCAAAGATAATCCATGAAATAATGCCCATTTTTTCCTCACTTATGTTTGTACGTTAGCGGTTTACTCGCCGTTAAAAAGAATAGCACATCATCAGAGAATTGAAATTTGTGATAAATGTCACTTTTATTATTTTTTCTTTACTCCCATAAAAGTTGGGGTTGCAAGTTTAGATGATAAAGATTATCTTTCTCATTACTGAATAGTTGAGCAAATCACTCAGGTATTCAGCACGACATTGCTCACATTGCTTCCAGTATTTTTGCCCGCCTCACTGAGTGCGGGCTTTTTTTTGACGTTTACTCGTCATTTATGACGAATCCGCTGTCATTTTCTTCATCTTTTCGCAGGCAAGCCCCGCCGCGCCTGAGTTTCTGTTTCTGGCACGGTTTGTGCTTTAACAGCCCGTCGCTACGACAAACCGAAGCCAGCGCCATGCCGCGCGTCGGCTTCGACTACAATTCGCGCTATTTCAGCTTTTAACAGGTCTGTTATTGATGAAAAAAATCACCAGTGTGTGCCCGTACTGTGGGGCCGGGTGCAAGCTCAAGCTTGTTGTTGAAAATAACAAAATTATCCGTGCCGAAGGCGCAGAGGGTGTAACCAACCAGAACCAGTTATGCCTGAAAGGCTACTATGGCTGGGACTTCCTTAACGACACGCGGCTTCTGACGCCACGTCTGACCCGCCCGATGATCCGCTATCAAAAAGGCGGAAAATTTACCCCCGTCAGTTGGGATGAAGCAATCCGCTATACCGCACAACGCTTATCCGCCATTAAAGAAACCTTTGGACCCCGCGCCATTATGACGACAGGCTCTTCCCGTGGGACAGGGAATGAGACCAACTACGTCATGCAGAAATTCGCCCGCGCCGTACTCAATACCAACAATGTCGATTGCTGCGCCCGCGTATGCCACGGCCCTTCCGTCGCCGGGTTGCAGGAGACGCTGGGTAATGGGGCGATGAGTAACTCCATCAGTGATATAGAGAACTCCAAATGCCTGCTGATTTTCGGCTATAACTGCGCAGACTCTCACCCTATTGTCGCGCGCAGAGTCATTAAGGCCAGGCAGAACGGCGCCAAAATTATTGTGTGCGATCCCCGGCGCATTGAGACCGCCCGTATTGCCGATCAGCACCTGCAACTGAACAACGGTTGCAATATGGCGCTGGTTAACGCCTTTGGCTACGTTCTGCTTGATGAACACCTTTACGACACGGAGTACGTACAAAAGCACACGGAAGGACTGGAGGCCTACCGGGAGACCGTAAAAGATTACGCCCCGGAATCCGTCGAACATTTAACCGGCGTCCCTGCCCAGCAGGTACGTCAGGCGATGCGAACGTTCGCCGCCGCCCCTTCCGCTACGGTCATGTGGGGAATGGGCGTGACCCAGTTTGGTCAGGCTGTCGACGTCGTGCGCGGTTTGTCGAGCCTGGCGCTGCTGACGGGCAATCTGGGGCGTCCTGACGTCGGCGTCGGCCCGGTACGCGGTCAGAACAACGTCCAGGGAGCGTGCGATATGGGCGTTCTGCCTAACCAGTTCCCCGGCTACCAGGACGTGACGGATGCAGCCGCCAGAGAGAAATTCGCGCAAGCCTGGGGAATCGATGCCAGCCTGATGGATGACAAAGTCGGCACGCGTATTACCGAGGTGCCGCACCTGGCGATGGAAGGCAAAATTAAAGCCTACTACATCATGGGGGAAGATCCGCTGCAAACAGAGGCCGACCTGGGGCTGGTGCGGGCCGGTTTCGAGGCGCTGGACTTTATCGTGGTACAGGATATTTTCATGACCAAAACGGCAGAAATGGCGGATGTTCTCCTGCCCGCGACCTCATGGGGCGAACACGGCGGCGTCTTCACCTGTGCCGACCGTGGCTTCCAGCGGTTTGAAAAAGCCATCGACCCCACCGGAGATGTGAAGCGCGACTGGGAGATTATCAGTCTGCTGGCGACCGAAATGGGCTACCCGATGCATTATGAAAGTAACCAGCACATCTGGGATGAGATGCGCGAACTGTGTCCGCTTTTCTACGGCGTCACCTGGGAGAAAATGGGCGATATGGGGCATGTGCAGTGGCCGTGCCCGGATCTTGACCACCCCGGCACACCGTATCTTTACGCACATAGTCAGTTTGATACGCCCAGCGGCAAAGGCAAGTTATTCGCCGCACCGTGGCGGGCTCCGGCGGAAGTTCCTGATGATGCGTTCCCGATGGTGCTCTGTACCGTTCGCGAAGTGGGACACTATTCCTGCCGCTCAATGACCGGCAACTGCGCTGCGCTACAGGCGCTGGCAGATGAACCTGGCAACGTGCAAATCAACACGAACGACGCGGAAAAACTGGGGATTCGTCATCGCGAACTGGTGTGGGTGAGTTCACGTCGCGGTAAAGTCATCAGCCGGGCCGATGTTTCAGATCGCATTAACCAGGGGACGGTCTATATGACCTATCAATGGTGGATAGGCGCCTGTAACGAACTGACTCAGGATAATCTTGATCCGATTTCGAAAACGCCTGAAACCAAATACTGCGCCGTGAAGGTCGAAGCCATTACCGATCAGCGCTGGGCGGAAAACCATGCTGCCCAATCGTACAGCGATATGAAGTCGCGTTTATGCGAGGCAATTACATAAGCCGCGCTGTGCCTGTTAGCCCGGGTTCGGGAAAAGGAACCCGGGCGTTTTCATCAGCGAACCTCAATATTCCGCATGCTGCGGTTCCGCCGTCTGCAACGCAATATATTCATCTTGTTTATCGCGTTTCATAAACGTCAGCGTAACCAAAAAAAGCCCGATCATGAACGGCAATTCGTACAGTTCTTCAATCAAATCGGTGTATTGCTTACTGTGCAGGAACAGCGGCGCCAGTAAACGATGATGCTCCACCGTATCGGAAATTAAAAACGCGCAGGCAGTAACAGTTAGCAACCACAGCGGCAGGGATTCTTCACGCAGCCGACGCGCAATTTCCTGGCGCAAAGTCTTTGAGATCAATACCGGAAGCACAAGCGCGGCGATCAGGACGACGGAAATCCCCCGGAAGATCATTTTGGGATGATCAGGAAAGTAGTCGCGCCCCCAACTGGTGCTTCGCCCTAACAACACCAGCCACCACACCACCGCCCAAAGCCAAAACTGCTTTGCGCCGTCAGGGCGAGACAACGGCCTGATATACCAGGCGGTAAATAGCGCACCAAACAGTAGCCATAGCGCCTGCCCATTTTCAATCCATAACACCACGACGCCATTTAGCAGAGGTACGTGCCAGTTCGCAGTGAAAGGAATAACCAACGCAACAAGCGCAAGGACGAGAGCCGACGAGGTTAATCGAGTATCAAATTTCATGGTGGTCATTTTCTGTTCAGTGTTTGATGCTCAATCATATATTTTATGAATGCCAGAGCATTAACAAACAATGCGATGTTCTTAAGGTTTCCTTAATATTTCTTTTCAATTAATTTCAGTTGTCAGGTACATGCTGATATCAGGCGAAAAAAAAACCGCCCAGCGTCGTGATAGCGCTGTGCGGTTTAGCGTAACGGTTAAAAAATCGCGGTCGCAGGCTTCCCGAACGGGATCACCAGCCGCAAACGTCGTGCTCGTTTTCGGTGTCGTATGAGCGCACAGTGTTCACCAGATCTTTCACCACTTCTGCCGCAACGTCCGGGACCAGCAGTGTCATCGGCGCTTCAGTTTCATAATCAACTGAAACACCGTTGCTGTTATTGGTTACGGTAACGGTATAGGTCGCTTTGCCCATGATTTACTCCTTCCCGGTATGAATGACTTTTCGTTGGCTGGCGCTTTCCATCAGCACTTCCGGTGCAACAAAAAAGTCGATGTTAAAGTAGGTATCGTCGCTCATCACTTCGATGTTGTGCCATTTTTCCGGGGGAAAAACACCGAACTGACCGGCTTCAATGATCATCACTTTTTCCGGTTCCGGGCTGTGTTCATCTGCGTATCCGAGATATTTGACCGCCCCCTGCATAACCGACAGGCGAGGATAAACCCCTGGTCGGGTTCCTTTATCAAGGTGGCGTTCGAAAATTCCGGCTGGCGCGGTGTCTTTATTCCAGAACGGAGTGGAGCGTGTATGGATATGATTTTGTGGAATTTGAAGCATTTTATTCCCTCTTCCAGTAACAACCAGCGATCTTACTGAACCGCTGCTGTAAAAAGGGTACGCCTCATAAGATGTGTTTTAAATACCATTTATTGGTTATTTTTTTCCGTCGCGCGTGGCGGTGAGCATCATCTTTAAGCAAAAAGTAAAAACGGAAGGCCCACAGAGTGCGCGGGCCTGATGGCGTTATGACTGAAGCGTCGCCAGACGTGCGGCAAAACCAACGAAAATCAAACCGATAAGGGAATTCCCCACCTTCGCCAGTTTCTTTTTCGTGCGAATGTACTGCGTTACAAAAGCGCCCGAAATAATCAGGAAGCTCAGATAGAAAAAGCTCACCACTTCAAGCGTTGTCGCCAGGATAAAAAATGACAGCCCCGCGTGTGGCGCATTGACGTCAATAAACTGGACGAAAAATGAAACGTAAAAAAGGATGGCTTTGGGATTGGTCAGGCTCAGAATTAAGGCACGTTTAAAGATTGCGCCAAACGGAACCTCATCATGCGCCACTTCGCTCCCTTTCGATTTAAGCGTGGCGTAAAGGATCTTCGCACCAAGATACAGCAGATAAAAAGCGCCGAGATAACGAACGATATTAAACAGCACCGGCGTTGTTTTTATTAATGTTGCGACGCCCGCGTACGCCAGAAACATCAGCACCGCATCGCCAATGAACACCCCGCTGGCGGCGAGATACCCGCCTTTCATCCCTCGCCCGACGCTGTTTTTCAGCACAAATATCGTATTAGGCCCCGGCACCAGCACGATAAAAATGGCCCCAACCAGATACGTCCAGTAGTTCAGAACTCCATACTCTGCGAACACGTTAACCTCTTCCTGAAAAAAACAGATACGCTTTACTGCGAAACAATATGCTAACGAATGAACTGAATGATGGGAAGGGAAATCATAGCGTTGCGTTATATCATGATATTTATCGGCAAAGGCACCTTACTTATGACAGATATCGCTCTTTTGGGACACCATCACAACACGATGGCGGGTCCTGCCGGACCCGCCATAATGACAACATATTAGTGGTGCAACATCTCGTCGACGACCTCTTCGGCCTTCAGCTGGTACGGATAATAGGTTGGCCAGTTATCCATTTCTTCAAGCAATGCCTGCTGGGAAGTGTTCCCCATAAAGATATGGAAATGGCTCGACTTACGCGGCGCGATAATATGATCGCTGAACTGCACATATTTAGGCGCGTTGCTCTTCGCATCTTTACACTCAAACAGATAGCGAACGCCTTTTTTACCGGATGCGTAGGTCAGGATTTTGTGTCCGGCATAATCGTATTGGCAGGACTCAACCTGATTACCGGTGTGAAATTCCATGACACCATTCTCAATGCCGATAGTATCCACATTGGTGGCGTAGCCTTTACGGTAATAGGCCTTAATCTCCTCGGCCGTTTTGCTGTTATCTTTCTCCGCTTTCTTTTTAAATACCGGATCAAGCTCCCCGCTTACCAGATACGGATAAACAGACTGCCACATACCGTCCCAGTCCGTTAGCGCCCTGTCCTTCACGTTTTTATCGTCAAAAACGCCTTCTGCCGCCTTTTGCTCCATCTCCGTTAGCGGTGCGCCATGTGAATGGTGCCCATGCGCAAGCGCGTGTCCGCTAACCAGAAGCATTCCCAGAGCTACTGCTAATTTTTCAAAATGAATCGCCAAAATATCACCCTCAATCAGTGCGTAAAGATAAAATGTTATAATATAACATCACCATTAATTCAACTCTGAATGAGAAGCATAAAAAACGGGAGCACACAGGCTCCCGCTTATTCCAACAAACTGACAGTCCCCGGCGTTACAGAGTGACAATCTCTGGCTCATCAAATACCGTGAGCGTTGGGGCTTCGCCGGTAAATTTCTCTGCGTATACCAGGGTCGTATTCCCCGCGCAGCCGTTCGCCAGTCTTGACGTCGGGATGTCCGCCGTCAGCACGTTGGCGCCGCCGTTTTTACAGATGCCATTCTCGATATCAGGCCAGGCGCCTTCATGGATACAGATGATCCCCGGCTTGATCCCGTCGCTGACGTGCGCCCCGACCAGAACCTGACCACGACCATTCCATACACGTACCAGGTCGCCCTCGACAATGCCCCTTGCCTTCGCATCATCTGGATGAATCGTCACCGGCTCGCGATCGGCAATGGCATACTCTTTTCGCAACGACGCATAGTTCAACTGACTGTGTAGACGGTGCGCCGGATGGGCGGTCAGCAACTGTAGCTGATCCTTATCCGCAGACCCTTTCCACTCATCTGGTTCAATCCATGAAGCATGAGGCGGACAGTCTTTGTAGTGATAACCTTCAATGGTTTTTGAATAGATCTCGATCTTACCGCTTGGCGTACCGAGCGCATTCATGACCGGATCATGGCGGAAATCGGCATAACGCACATACTTGTTGTTCTTTTCGTTCTCGCGCATTTCAATCAGCTTATTCTGCTGCCAGAACGCATTGAACTGAGGCATTGCCACACGTTGAGCGCGAGCCGCCTTTTGCGCGGCGTCGTAGAATTGCTTCAGCCACGCCATCTCATCTTTACCTTCGGTATAGACCGCTTTGCCGCCGGGTTTGAGCATCTCAGCTAAATCAGCAAAGACGTCAAAGTCATTACGGGCCTCAAACTGCGGCGCAATCACCTGCTTCATAGGCACCAGATGCTGGTTGCTGTAGTCTCCGGTCATCGTGAGATCGTTACGTTCAAACGATGTGGTGATCGGGAGAACAATATCGGCATGTTTCGCCGCCGCCGTCCAGTAACACTCGGAAATCACCACCAACTCAGGCTTCTGCCACGCTTTGATTAAGCGGTTGGTATCCTGATGATGAGTAAAGTTCGCGCCGCCTGCCCACCAGATCATTTTGATATCCGGGAAGGTCTGCTCTTTACCATTATGCTGATATTTTCCTCCCGGGTTTTCCAGCGCCTCCACAATTCGCGCCACAGGCAGGTTCACCACCGCATCCGATACCGCCCAGTCGTTCCCTGCCGACGATCCCCCCTCAATTTGCGCCGATATCGCAGGCAGTACACCACCGGTACGCGTCGGGTTCCCGCCGTTGGAATAGTGATAGGAGAAACCGAAACCGCCGCCTTCCGTCCCAATTTGCCCCAGCATCGCGGCCAGCGTCACCAGCATCCAGTGTTTTTGCTCACCGTATTGCTGACGTTGAATCCCCCAGCCCGCCATCAGCATGGTTTGGTTGCTGGCAAAAATTTCCGCCAGTTTCTCAATCTGTTCTGCGGGTACGCCACAGACGCCGGATGCCCATTCAGCGGTTTTCTCAACGTTGTCGCTCTTGCCGAGCAGATACTCTTCAAACTGCGGATAACCGGTGGTGTATTTTTCCAGGAACGCTTTATCGTGACGCTCTTTTTTCACCAGCGTATGCGCAATCCCCAGCATCATCGCCACGTCAGTTCCCATATGCGGGGCGATCCACGTTGCATTGCCGCCAAAAAACTCAATGGTTTCTGAGCGCATTGGGTCGATCGCGATAACGGTTTTTCCCGATTTCTTCAGCAGATTAAAATACTCAAGCCCCTGCTCATCCGTACTGCTCCAGGCAATTTTTAACGTGTTGAGCGGGTTCATCCCCCACAGCACCACCACCTGGCTGTGCTCAAGCACCATCGGCCATGTCGTCTGTTGTTCGTATACCTCAACCGATCCCACAACATATGGCATGATAACCTGCGCCGCCCCGGTGGAATAATCCCCGGTATGGCCTGCATATCCCCCGGCCATACTCATATAGCGTTGCAGCAACGTTTGCGCTTTATGCAAGACGCCGCTGGAGCGCCAGCCATAGGAACCCGCAAAAATGGAGGACGGGCCATAGCTGCTACGAATACGGCTATGCTGCTCATGAATGAGTTTCAGCGCCTGTTCCCAGCTCACCCGCACAAAGGGATCGCTTCCCCGTTTACCGTCCGCTTTACCTGGATTTTCCAGATAGCTTTTACGCACCATTGGGTATTTTACTCGGGCGTTGGTATGTACCTGATCCGGCGCGGTTTGCTGCAATGAGTTCGGTATGGTTTTAGGTAATGCGCCTTTTGAAGAGACAACTTTGCCGTCTTTGACCTCCACATATACGGCCCCCCAACGTGCGGCAGTCAGGATGGCGCCGCCATTTTGGTTTTCGGCCCAGGCAGGCATTGGGATCACCGAAGAAATCGCCATAGTCCCGGTTGCCGCTCCAGCCGTCTTGATAAAGTCACGTCTTGTGAGTTTCATGATTTCTCCTGGTATTATCACTATTCATGCATGTCTTTCGCGTTGTACTGGAAGTAACGGCTCAGGATATCCAGTTCGTTTTCACTGATGTTGGTACGAGCCCCCATCCCTTTCGCCACAGAGGGCCAGGCATTGAGGGTAAAATGCTTCGCAGGAATCGGCGCATGGCAGCCTGCGCAATACACATTGTCGAGTTTGCGCGCGTAGTCCCACATCGGTTCGCGGCTGGCGAGCGCAGAGCCACTCCACTCGCCCTGTAGCGCCACATCCCGCCACGCGTTACCGTAATCATCTTTTTTCCAGTCAGAGAGAATGTTGAGTGATTGCTGCCCTTTCTCACTCAGACTGGCAAGGATCAACCGCTGGCCTGCCGCGTAGTAAATAACCTGCTCGCTCCCCTGCATCTGGCTCCCGCGAATCTCCACCAGCCGTGACGTTCCCGTCGATTTCAGGACATGCATTTGCGTGGCCGGATAGACCGTTGCCAGATCGCCAAGTGCGGTATTGCTTACGGCATAGAGCGTTTTTGCAGATGCGGGGGTGGATGCAGACTGGGCCTCAAGCGCTTTGAGGGCGCTGTCGTCCATTGTTATTTCGGGTGGGAAGTGGGCGACGCCTTTGTGGCAATCAATACAGGTTTGTTTTTCCTGAATGCCCATTTGGTGCATTTTGCGGGCATCAGCGCTTTGCGCGTCAAGATCCATCGCATCCATGCTATGACAGCTACGACAGGTTGCGGAGTCGCTGGCTTTCAACTGCGCCCAAACGGTTTGCGCCATCTCCAGACGATGTTCTTCAAACTTCTCTGGCGTGTCGATTTTTTTGGTGATGAACTGATGATAGACATCTTTCGAGGCAAGGAGCTTGGCTACCAGGTAATCCACCCCGCCCTCCGGGATATGGCAATCCGCGCATTCCGCACGAATCCCCTTCTGATTCTGGAAGTGAACCGAGCCCGTATACTCCTCATAAGGCGCCTGCATCGTATGGCAAGACAGACAAAATTCAGTGCTCGATGTTTTATGTAACGTCCATTGCCCCGCTAAAACAATTACTGCGCCGAGAACGATGCAAAGCAGCATCGTCCATAAAATGGTTTTATTTATTTTTCTCATTCTTCATTCTCGTCAGACAACTACCCTTTTAGGGAAGGTGCGAACAAGTCCCTGATATGAGATCATGTTTGTCATCTGGAGCCATGGAACAGGGTTCATCATGAGTCATCAACTTACCTTCGCCGACAGTGAATTCAGCAGTAAGCGCCGTCAGACCAGAAAAGAGATTTTCTTGTCCCGCATGGAGCAGATTCTGCCATGGCAAAACATGGTGGAAGTCATCGAGCCGTTTTACCCCAAGGCTGGTAATGGCCGGCGACCTTATCCGCTGGAAACCATGCTACGCATTCACTGCATGCAGCATTGGTACAACCTGAGCGATGGCGCGATGGAAGATGCTCTGTACGAAATCGCCTCCATGCGTCTGTTTGCCCGGTTATCCCTGGATAGCGCCTTGCCGGACCGCACCACCATCATGAATTTCCGCCACCTGCTGGAGCAGCATCAACTGGCCCGCCAATTGTTCAAGACCATCAATCGCTGGCTGGCCGAAGCAGGCGTCATGATGACTCAAGGCACCTTGGTCGATGCCACCATCATTGAGGCACCCAGCTCGACCAAGAACAAAGAGCAGCAACGCGATCCGGAGATGCATCAGACCAAGAAAGGCAATCAGTGGCACTTTGGCATGAAGGC
>NZ_JAOWFM010000034.1:0-84630 GCF_030333655.1 Citrobacter sp. CK180
TTGTTCCGTGTCAGTGGAGGCGCATTATAGGGAGTTATTCCGGCCTGACAAGGGGAAATTTAAAATTATTTTCCGACTGCGTGTTTTTTATTCTTTACGTTTATTTTGCCAACGATTTGTTGGTTAATTGGGCGATGTCGCGGGCAAAATTCGCCACTTGTTCCCAGTCGGTATAGACCACTTCTTTACTCGTATCCGTTTCACCGCCAGACATCTTCATAATGAGCTTAATCATCAGACGGTCATACCAGCGGTAACGAGGGTAACGAAGCGCGCCAGCAATAACGGCGCAAAGATCGGGTCGCCACTGCGAACTCATCAGAAACTTGCGCGCGTAGCTGTTGGTCTGCGGTGTGCGCTTTTCAGGTTTACGCGCGACAAGGTTAACGGAATAAAACGCACTCGGCATCGCGTTCAGGCGCGTAGCGTGCTTCTTCACAAACTCCTGGAAAGCGGCATGGTAATGCCCATAACGAATAGAGGCGCCAATCACCACGCGATCGTAACTTTGCCAGTCCAGCTCTTCAGTACGATGGAGATTAATCACATCCGCCCAGATCCCCAGCTCCTTTAATTCCGAGGCCAGATAAGAAGCTATCTCGCGCGTTTGTCCGTCCCGGGTAGAAAAAAGAATCAATGTTTTCACGTGTTACTCCATTATTCACGCCAGAAGGTAGGGGTAAAAAGTACCAGCAAAGTAAAGACTTCAAGACGACCAAATAACATATTGGCGATCAGAATCCATTTCGCAACAGGGTTCATGCTGGCAAAGTTGTCCGCAACCACACCTAACCCTGGCCCCAGGTTGTTAAGGGTCGCCACAACGGAGGCAAACGCGGAAAAGTCATCCACGCCAGTCGCGATAATGGCCAGCATACTGACAATAAAGACTAAGGCATAAGCAGAAAAGAATCCCCATACCGCTTCGAGGATACGTTCCGGCAACGCACGGTGCCCCAGTTTTATACTGTAAACCGCATTCGGATGGACCAGACGCTTCAGTTCACGGTTCCCCTGTTTGAACAGCAGCAGGATGCGGATCACCTTCAGCCCGCCGCCCGTTGACCCCGCACAGCCGCCGATAAACGCAGAGCATAACAGCAGCACCGGCAGAAAGAGCGGCCAGCGGGCGATGCTGTCGGTGGTAAACCCGGCGGTTGTCGCCATTGATACGACCTGAAAGAACGCCTGGTTGAGCGTGGTCAGCGCCGAGTTATAGATATCGTGGAACCACAGCACCAGCGTACAGATCACTACCAGCGTCAACTGAACGCCAATGAACATGCGAAATTCAGGGTCACGCCAGTAAACTTTCAGGCTGCGCCCGCTTAATAAAGAGAAGTGCAGACCGTAGTTACAGCCAGAGATCAGCAAGAAGATAGCCATGATGCTGTTAATGGTCGGGCTATCGAAATAACCGACGCTGGCATCGTGCGTAGAGAAACCGCCGATCGCGATAGTAGAAAAACTGTGCCCAATGGCGTCAAACGCGGGCATTCCGGCGAACCATAGCGCCAGCGCGCAGGCCACCGTCAGTAACACATAAATCAGCCATAGCGTCTTTGCCGTTTCCGCAATACGCGGGCGCATTTTATTGTCTTTCAGCGGCCCCGGCATTTCTGCGCGGTAGAGCTGCATCCCCCCGACGCCGAGGATAGGGAGAATCGCCACCGCCAGCACAATGATCCCCATCCCGCCAAACCATTGCAGCATCTGGCGGTAAAAGAGAATCGCGTGCGGTAAAGAGTCCAGCCCCACCAGCGTCGTCGCGCCCGTTGTCGTTAAGCCGGAGAATGATTCAAAAAAAGCATCGGTAATGGTGAGGTTCGGGCTTTCAGAGAAGATAAACGGCAACGCCCCCACGCTTCCCAGTACGGTCCAGAACAGCACCACAATGAGAAACCCTTCGCGGGATTTAAGCTCGCCTTTCTCCCGGCGGTTGGGCCACCACAGCAGAGAGCCGATCACCAGTGCGACAAAGAATGTCTGCGTGAATGCCCGCCCCGCCCCATCACGGTAGATCAACGCAACCAGTCCAGGGAGGATCATTGTTCCCGAAAATAAAATGACCAACAGTCCAACGATTCGGGTAATGGCGCGAAAATGCATCTCTGCCGCTTCCTTTGTTCTTCAAAATGAGGTGGGATTATTCTTCAATCGCTAACAATTGCAATGAACCACGGCTAAAATCCGCCAGCCTTGCTGAAAATTCATCCACATTTGCATAAGGAAGCGCCACCCTGAGCCGAACGAATGCCTGATAATCGCTGGTAACGATTTGACCGGCAAACTGCCCTAATAATGCTTCTATTCCGACCAGTTGGCCGTACTCACACTGCAAAGTATATTCGGTTAACGGCGTCTTGCGCTGCGTCGTTAACTGACGCAACGCCTGATTCACGCCGCCGCCGTAGGCTTTTACCAGCCCACCGGTGCCGAGCAGAATACCGCCATAGTAACGCACCACAACAGCGGTGATCTCGCCAACGCCGCTGCCCATTAGCTGGGCAAGCATCGGTTTGCCCGCCGTTCCCGCCGGTTCGCCATCATCAGAAAATCCCAGCTGTTGTGAATCATCCGGCGCGCCCGCCACCCATGCCACGCAATGATGACGCGCATCTGGATGCGCCGCTCTGACAGCATCAACAAAGGCTTTCGCCGCTTCAACACCGTCCGTGTGGGCGAGCAGCGTAATGAAGCGGCTTTTTTTGATCTCTTCCTCGACAGTGACCGGCGCCGCAGGGATTAACCAGCTGTCCATCACGCCAGTTTCAAATCCCGCGTCATATTTTCAACACCGTTTTCGTGAATCACCACGTTGTCTTCAATACGAATGCCGCCGAACGGTTTCAGCGCTTCAATTTTCTGCCAGTTGAAGTGCTTGCTGAATTGCCCCTCGCGCCACGGCGCCAACAGCGATTCGATAAAGTAGATCCCCGGCTCAATGGTCAACACCATGCGCGGTTGCAGCACGCGGGTGCAGCGCAGATAAGGGTATTTCGACGGCGCGGCCAGATGCGTCCCGGTATCGTCCTGCATAAAGCCTGCAACATCATGAACCTGAAGACCCAGTTGATGACCAATACCGTGCGGCATAAACGGCCCGGTGAGATTGTTCTCGACCATCGCTTCTTCGCTGATATCGGTGACAATCTGATGCTTACGCAGCAATTTCGCGATGCGTTGATGGAACTGAATGTGATAATCCACGTAGCTGACGCCCGCTTTCATGGTCGCAATCAGCGCCAGCTGTTCGTCATTCACATCTTTGATTAACTGAGCGTAATCGGTGTCATTGTTTGCCGCCCAGGTACGCGTCAGGTCTGCGGCGTAACCGTTATATTCCGCCCCGGCATCCAGCAGGAAGCTGCGCATTTCAGACGGCGCGCGATGATCCAGTTTGGTGTAATGAAGAACCGAAGCGTGCTCGTTGAGCGCCACGATATTGCTATAAGGCACATCGGTGTCACGGTGGCCGGTCGCGGTCAGGTAAGCCAGGTTAATGTCGAACTCGCTCATACCGGAACGGAACGCTTCTTCTGCCGCGCGATGGCCGTTCACCGCCGTTTTCTGCGCTTCACGCATACAGGCCAGTTCGTAATCCGTTTTGTACGCACGGTAGTAATGCAGGTAATCGATCACCCCTTTCGGGTTGATGTTGCTGGCGGCGATATCCAGTTGCAGCGCACGCTCCGGCACCGGACCGATGTAACCGATATTACCGCGCGCGGCAGGGAGCTGGCTGCCAATACCGTCGGCTTTCGGCAGGGCAATCACCTCTACCTCTTCGGTCCAGAACGACGTGGGCAGCGGCTCAACGTTGTGCCAGTAATCCACCGGCAGGTAGAACCACAGTTTGGGTTTATTCACGCCATCGACCAGCAACCAGCAATTTGGAACCTGTGTGACCGGTACCCAGGCTTTAAACTGCGGGTTAACTTTAAACGGATAGGGATGGTCGTCGAGGAAGACGTTGATAAGCTCGCCGGAGTGAATAAGTAGCGCATCCAGCTTAAAACGCGCCAGTGCGTCACGCGTCCGTTCTTGTAAGGTAACGATATGATTTTTATAGAGTGCGGCCAGTGATTCCATTTTCTACCCTTCTGTTTTTTTGACCTCGAGTCTCCGCATCTTAGCACATCGCTCCGGGAGAGCGTGATTTCTGCCGAGCGTGATCGCATCGGCATTTTTTTAATCTCTTATTTGCATTTTTTTAACACAAAATACACACTCGCTTCATCTGGTATGACCAGATCACCTTGCGGATTCAGGAGACTGACATGCTTTACAAAGGCGACACCCTGTACCTCGACTGGCTGGAAGATGGCATCGCCGAACTGGTGTTCGATGCCCCAGGATCGGTCAATAAACTCGACACTGCGACCGTCGCCAGCCTCGGCCAGGCGCTGGACGTGCTGGAAAAGCAAACAGATTTAAAAGGGCTGCTGCTGCGCTCTAACAAAGCAGCCTTTATTGTCGGTGCTGATATCACCGAATTCCTTTCGCTGTTCCTTGTTCCTGAAGAACAGTTAAGCCAGTGGCTGCACTTTGCCAACAGCGTCTTTAATCGCCTCGAAGATTTACCGGTGCCAACGCTTTCCGCCATCAACGGCTATGCGCTGGGCGGCGGCTGCGAGTGCGTACTGGCAACTGATTATCGTCTGGTGACGCCGGATCTGCGCATTGGCCTGCCAGAAACGAAGCTGGGCATCATGCCGGGCTTTGGCGGTTCTGTCCGTATGCCTCGTATGCTGGGCGCTGACAGCGCGCTGGAAATTATTGCTGCCGGGAAAGACATTGGCGCTGAGCAGGCGCTGAAAATCGGCCTGGTCGACGGTGTCGTGAAACCGGAAAAACTGCTTGATGGCGCAATAGCGGTATTACGTCAGGCGATTGACGGCTCACTGGACTGGAAAGCCAAACGCCAGCCGAAACTGGAACCGTTGAAGCTCAGTAAAATTGAAGCGGCGATGAGCTTTACCATCGCCAAAGGCATGGTGGCGCAGACGGCCGGGAAGCATTACCCCGCCCCGATGACCGCCGTGAAAACGATCGAAGCCGCCGCACGCTTTGGCCGTGAAGAAGCCCTGAATCTGGAAAATAAAAGCTTTGTCCCGCTGGCGCATACCAATGAAGCCCGCGCGCTGGTCGGTATCTTCCTCAACGATCAGTTCGTGAAAGGTAAAGCGAAAAAGCTGACCAAAGACGTTGAAACACCGAAGCAGGCAGCCGTACTGGGCGCAGGTATTATGGGCGGCGGCATCGCTTACCAGTCAGCCTGGAAAGGCGTGCCGGTGATCATGAAAGATATCAACGACAAATCCCTGACGCTGGGCATGACCGAAGCGGCGAAACTGCTGAATAAGCAACTGGAACGCGGCAGGATCGACGGCCTGAAACTGGCGGGCGTGATTTCAACGATTCACCCAACGCTGGACTACGCCGGTTTTGATCGCGTTGATGTGGTGGTCGAAGCGGTAGTGGAAAACCCGAAAGTGAAGAAAGCGGTACTGGCGGAGACCGAAGACAACGTCCGCCCGGATACCGTGCTGGCGTCGAATACGTCCACCATTCCAATTAGTGAACTGGCAAGCGCGCTGAAGCGCCCGGAAAACTTCTGCGGCATGCACTTCTTTAACCCGGTACACCGGATGCCGCTGGTTGAAATCATTCGCGGCGAGAAAAGCTCGGATGAAACCATCGCTAAAGTCGTCGCCTGGGCCAGCAAAATGGGCAAAACGCCGATTGTGGTCAACGACTGCCCCGGCTTCTTTGTTAACCGCGTACTGTTCCCGTATTTCGCCGGTTTCAGCCAGCTACTGCGCGACGGCGCCGATTTCCGCAAAGTCGACAAAGTGATGGAGAAACAGTTTGGCTGGCCGATGGGCCCGGCTTATCTGCTGGATGTGGTCGGGATCGATACCGCGCATCATGCGCAGGCAGTCATGGCGGCCGGTTTCCCACAGCGTATGCAGAAAGATTATCGTGATGCCATCGACGCGCTGTTTGACGCCAGCCGCTATGGTCAGAAAAACGGTCTCGGCTTCTGGCGCTATAAAGAAGACAGCAAAGGCAAGCCGAAGAAAGAAGAAGATGCGGCCGTGGACAGCCTGCTGGCAGAGGTCAGCCAGCCGAAGCGCGACTTCAGCGACGAAGAGATTATCGCCCGCATGATGATTCCGATGGTCAACGAAGTGGTGCGCTGTCTGGAAGAAGGCATCATCGCCAGTCCGGCAGAAGCGGATATGGCGCTGGTTTACGGTCTGGGCTTCCCTCCGTTCCACGGCGGCGCGTTCCGCTGGCTGGATACGCTCGGCAGCGCAAAATATCTCGATATGGCGCAGCAGTATCAGCACCTCGGCCCACTCTATGAAGTGCCGGAAGGTCTGCGTAACAAAGCGCGCCATAACGAACCGTACTATCCCCCGGTTGAGCCAGCCCGCCCGGTTGGCGACCTGAAAACGGCTTAAGGAGTCACAATGGAACAGGTTGTCATTGTCGATGCAATTCGCACCCCGATGGGCCGTTCAAAGGGCGGCGCATTTCGTAACGTGCGGGCAGAAGATCTCTCCGCACACTTAATGCGCAGTCTGCTGGCGCGTAATCCCGCGCTGGAAGCAACCGCTATCGACGACATTTACTGGGGCTGCGTGCAACAGACGCTGGAGCAGGGTTTTAACATCGCCCGCAACGCCGCGCTACTGGCTGAAATCCCCCACTCCGTTCCGGCGGTCACCGTTAACCGTCTGTGTGGTTCCTCCATGCAGGCGCTGCACGATGCCGCTCGGATGATCATGACCGGTGACGCGCAGACGTGCCTGATTGGCGGCGTGGAGCATATGGGCCATGTGCCAATGAGTCATGGCGTCGATTTCCATCCCGGCCTGAGCCGCAACGTAGCCAAAGCCGCCGGGATGATGGGGCTGACGGCAGAAATGCTTTCCCGTATGCACGGCATCAGCCGTGAAATGCAGGATGCGTTTGCCGCACGTTCACACGCCCGCGCCTGGGCAGCCACGCAGTCCGGCGCGTTTAAAAACGAGATCATCCCGACCGGTGGTCATGACGCTGACGGCGTGCTGAAGCAGTTTAGCTACGACGAAGTCATCCGCCCGGAGACCACCGTCGAAGCGCTGTCGACTCTGCGCCCCGCGTTTGATCCGGTCAGCGGCACCGTGACCGCAGGCACCTCTTCCGCCCTCTCCGATGGCGCAGCCGCCATGCTGGTAATGAGCGAAAGCCGTGCGCATGAACTGGGCCTGCAACCACGCGCCCGCATTCGTTCAATGGCGGTTGTCGGTTGCGATCCCTCAATTATGGGTTACGGCCCGGTTCCGGCGTCAAAACTGGCGCTGAAAAAAGCAGGGCTTGCCGCCAGCGACATCGATTTGTTTGAAATGAACGAAGCGTTTGCCGCGCAGATCCTGCCGTGTATAAAAGATCTGGGACTGATGGAGCAGATTGACGAGAAGATCAACCTCAACGGCGGCGCGATCGCACTGGGCCACCCGCTGGGTTGTTCCGGGGCGCGCATCAGCACCACGCTGTTGAATCTGATGGAGCGCAAAGACGCCCAGTTTGGCCTGGCGACGATGTGTATCGGATTAGGTCAGGGTATCGCGACAGTATTTGAGCGAGTTTAATCATAGAGCGTTATTTATTGCAGGCCGGGCAAGCGAAGCGCCCCCGGCGACCATGCCGGATGACGACGCTCAGGCGTCTTATCCGGCCTACAACGCAAATGCCACTCTATAACAATTTAGTTGCCGTTCTTCCCGCCTGTCAGGGGCGGGTTTTTTATTGCTTAGATAAAGGCAAACGCATCGCCAAACAGGCGATCTTCCCGCGCGTTACGCTCATTGCAGAACAGGTCACGAGCGATTTTCGCCATCTCAAAACGACCGGCAATGTAGATATCATGCCCCGCCAGCGTACCGTGATCCTGCAATACCGCAGTTAATACCGTGCCCGTGCGGCCACGCCAGCCTTCTTCCGGTTGCTCTACCACCGGCTCAACGCGCAGATTCGGGTGCTGAACCGAAAGCGCCTCCAGCTCAGCGAGATCGTAGAGATGTTTCTCTTCACGTCCGCCCCAGTAGATCGTCACGTCGCGATTCGGATTACGCGCAAGCGCCGTCAGCAAGATTGAACGGACATAGGAGAAACCCGTTCCCCCCGCAATCAGAATCAGCGGACGCTCTTCATCATCACGCAGCCAGGCTTCGCCATGCGGAATATCGACGACAATTTCTCTGTCTTTCAGAATGCGATCCATCACCGCCATCGCATACAGATTAAGCTCCGAAGCGCCAATGTGCAGCTCAATGAATCCGTGCTCATCCGGCGTGGAGGCCATAGAGAACGGACGCTTATCCCGCTCATCCATTACGACCATCAGATACTGACCAGCGCGAAAGGAAAACGCCGCGTCTGGCACTAAACGAACGCGATATACGGTATCGGTGATAGCTTCTACCGAGGTCACTTTACAGCTTAAGGTTGTCATGCGCTCCCTCTGTCGGGTCTATAGGGCAAAACGATCGCGCCTCAGGCGCCTTTACCGTCGTTAAAGATGGCCAACTCATCCCAAATCGCGTCAATACGCGCAGTCACTTCAGGATCTTTCTTGATAGGGCGCCCCCACTCACGTTGGGTTTCGCCCGGCCATTTGTTTGTGGCATCCAGTCCCATTTTTGAACCTAGCCCGGAGATCGGCGAGGCAAAATCCAGATAATCAATGGGGGTGTTTTCTACCAGCACCGTATCCCGCGCCGGGTCCATACGGGTGGTGATCGCCCAAATCACATCATTCCAGTCGCGTGCGTTGACGTCGTCATCGCAGACGATAACAAATTTGGTATACATAAACTGGCGTAAAAATGACCAAACGCCCATCATGACGCGTTTCGCATGGCCCGCGTACTGCTTTTTCATCGTTACAACGGCCAGTCGATAAGAACACCCTTCCGGCGGAAGATAGAAATCAACAATTTCCGGGAACTGCTTTTGCAAAATCGGGACGAAGACTTCATTCAACGCCACACCGAGCACAGCAGGTTCATCAGGCGGTCGGCCGGTATAAGTTGAGTGATAAATGGCGTCTTCACGCTGCGTAATGTGCGTAACGGTGAAAACCGGGAAGTTATCCACTTCATTGTAATAACCGGTGTGGTCGCCATACGGCCCTTCCGCCGCCATTTCGCCCGGTTCAATATAACCTTCCAGGACGATTTCCGCACTTGCAGGTACTTCAAGATCGCTGGAGAGACATTTAACCACTTCCGTCTTTGTGCCACGCAGCAGCCCTGCAAACGCGTATTCCGACAGCGTATCCGGTACGGGGGTCACTGCGCCGAGAATGGTGGCCGGATCGGCGCCCAGCGCCACGGCAATCGGGAAACGCTCGCCAGGATGCGCCGCGCACCACTCCTGGAAATCCAGCGCGCCGCCACGATGCGACAACCAACGCATGATCAACTTGTTTTTGCCG
The DNA here is from genome assembly GCF_030333655.1 of Citrobacter sp. CK180. NCBI lineage: Bacteria > Pseudomonadati > Pseudomonadota > Gammaproteobacteria > Enterobacterales > Enterobacteriaceae > Citrobacter > Citrobacter sp. CK180. Next base: position 9,491 of record NZ_JAOWFM010000034.1, read on the forward strand.
ATCAGTTGCTGACGGTAGATCCCCAGATTTTGCCGCTCTTTGTGAGGGCCACGCGTCACGGTCAGCCCCCAGGTAATAAGCGGCGCGGCATCTTCCGGCCAGCAGGTCATGATGGGAATACGCTGTAAATCAACGTCGTCGCCAGAGAACACTTTCTGCTGGCACGGCGCGCCGCGTAGTCGTTTGGTCGGCATGTTCAGCACTTGCTTAAACTGCGGCAGCTTATCAAACAGGTCACGGAACCCTTTCGGCGGCTCCGGCTCTTTCAGAAACGCCAGCAGCTTGCCGACTTCGCGCAACGCGGTGACATCTTCCTGGCCCATGCCCATTGCGACGCGTCTGGGCGTGCCAAACAGGTTGCACAGCACCGGCATCGCATAGCCTTTGGGATTTTCAAACAACAGAGCAGGCCCGCCCGCACGCAGCGTACGGTCAGCAATTTCAGTCATTTCCAGATGAGGATCTACCGCAAGCGTAATGCGTTTGAGTTCACCCTGCTGTTCCAGCAGCGTCAGGAAGTCGCGTAAGTCGTGATATTTCATGGCGTCAGTTGTGGCCTCTTTGTAAGCGCCTCATTATACGGCGTTCATCATCGTGATGCTGTATTTTTGTTAAATTAGCGTGAACTCTGACGGTACAGGGGAACCCGGGGGTTATCTACTCAATGAATTTCAGGTTGCGGCGAGGTAGCCAACAAAGAAGCAGCCTGAAATACAACGGGTATAATTAACTTAGCGCATGGCTTTTGTTATGCTTGCGCCCCGGACAAGCGGATAAGAGTTATTATGCAATCCTGGTATTTACTGTACTGCAAGCGCGGGCAACTTCAGCGTGCCCAGGAACACCTCGAAAGACAGGCGGTAAATTGCCTGACGCCGATGATCACGCTGGAAAAAATGGTGCGCGGCAAACGTACCGCCGTTAGTGAACCGCTCTTTCCTAACTATCTGTTTGTTGAATTCGACCCGGAAGTGATTCATACCACCACGATCAACGCCACGCGCGGCGTCAGCCACTTCGTGCGGTTTGGCGCACACCCTGCCACCGTTCCGTCCAACGTGATTCATCAGCTTTCTGTCTACAAACCGGAAGGCGTTGTTGATCCCGAAACGCCCTACCCAGGGGACAGCGTGATTATCACTGAAGGCGCATTTGAAGGTCTGAAGGCGATTTTTACCGAACCGGATGGCGAAGCGCGCTCCATGCTGCTGCTTAACCTGCTGAATAAAGAGGTGAAGCAGAGCGTGAAAAACACCGCGTTTCGTAAAGTTTAAGCGCGCTTTAGAAAGCAATCCCAAACAGCGTTTTAACATTGGCATCCGTTGTGGCCGCCAGCCATTGCGGGTCTTCCCCGCGCCAGTGGGCAACGCGCGCAAGAATGTGCGCCAGATGCGCCGGTTCGTTACGCCGCGAAGCCGGTTTAGGCGTGAGATCGCGCGGCAACAGGTAGGGGGCGTCGGTCTCAATCAACAGTTTTTCCGCAGGGATGAAGGGCAGCAACTCACGCAATTCAAGACCGCGACGTTCATCGCAGACCCAACCCGTGATACCGATATAAAGCCCTCTGTCTATGCACTCCTGCATTTCCTTACGCGTACCGGTAAAGCAATGCAACACCGCGCCCGGGAGTTTATCCAGCCACGGCTCAAGCAGCGCCAGAAAACGCGCATACGCATCCCGACAGTGCATAAAAACGGGTATCTGCAACTCAGCGGCAATGCGCAACTGCGCCTGGAAGGCGCGTTCCTGTTCTTGCGGCGTGGAAAAATTACGATTGAAGTCCAGACCACATTCGCCAATCGCCACCACGTCCGGCAGGCTTGCCAGAGCGACGATCGCGTCTTCAGTTTCTGATTGCCACTGACTGCTGTCATGCGGATGTACACCAGCCGTCGACCAGCAGCAGGCATAACGCTGCGCCAGTTTTTGCGCCTGCTGGCTTTCGTGCAGATTGGTTCCGGTCAGAAGCATACCTGACACCCCGGCCGCCAGCGCGCGCGTCACCACGTCATCGCGATCTTTCGCAAATTGCGAACTGGTTAAATTAACGCCGATATCAAACATGCTTCCTCCCATATAACAACCGCCCTGACGGGCGGTTGCGTTTATTCTTCAGTTTTCCCGGCCTGCTCAGTCTCGGCCTCGTCATCTTCTTCTCGTGGACGTCGTTTACCGACATAGAAGCGAGAGAAGAACACGCCAACCTCAAACAGGCAGTACATCGGTATCGCCAGCAATGTTTGTGAGAAGACATCTGGCGGCGTCAGCAGCATCCCCACGACAAACGCGCCAACCACGACGTAAGGGCGCTTCTTACGCAAGTCCTCAGGGGTAGTTACCCCCATCCAGCAGAGCAGGACAATCGCGACGGGCACCTCGAAAGAGACGCCGAATGCCATAAATAACGCCATCACAAAGCTGAGGTAACTGGCGATATCGGTAGAAACCTGTACGCCCTGCGGCGCGGTATTGGCAAGGAAACCAAACGCGAGCGGGAAGACCACAAAGTAGGCGAACGCCATGCCGATATAGAACAACAGCGAGCTGGACACCAGCAGCGGCACGACAAGACGACGTTCATGCTTATACAGCGCAGGGGCAATAAACGCCCATACCTGGTACAAAATCACGGGCGCAGACAGGATCAGCGACACCATGAAAGTCAGTTTGATAGGGGTGAAAAACGGCGAGGCCACGTCGGTGGCGATCATCGTCGCACCCTGCGGCATCTGTTCGATCAGCGGCGCGGCAACCATGTGATAAATGTCATTGGCGAAATAGACCAACGCCAGAAAAATCACAATAACCGCAATAATGCAGTTCAACAGACGCTTACGCAGTTCAATCAGATGCGTAATAAGAGGTTGGGTATCATCTACAGCCATGTTTACGATTTATCACTCGACGAGGGGGAGGATTCGACAACAGTCGCGGCGGATTTCTTTTCTGCGTCCATCTCGTTTACGGAAGCGGCTTCCGTCTGTTCAGGCTGCCCGGCATCAGCCGTTTCCGGTGTTTGCTCAGGAGAATTGGCCTGGGTTTCAGCGGCGGCAGGTGTAACCCCTTCATGCTGCGCTTCGTTATCCTTCACCACCGGATTATGGATGGTATGCGCTTCATCGCTCGCTTTTTCAGGATCGTTGGCGCTGTAGGAACGCTTCATCGACTCCGCGGCCTGACGAAGTTCATCCATCGAGGCTTTCAGTTCTGGAGTCAGGTTCTGGAGGCTCGCTTTTTCGACCTTCTTCAGACTGTCCTGAAACTCCTGGAGCTTCAGCTCCTGGGTCAGTTCATTCTGCACCGTGGTCGCAAGGGATCGCAACGCGCGTACCCAGCCCGCTACCGTTTTTACCGCTACCGGCAATCGTTGAGGCCCCAGAACGATGAGGCCGATCACGAATACCAACAGCAGTTCGCTAAAACCGATGTCAAACACGAATTATACCTGCTCTTTATCGTGACTTTTGGCGTCTTCTTTCTTCGCTTCGCCTTGCGCTTCACCTTGCTTATCAGCGATAGATTTAGCGGTAAAATCAGCGTCCTGACTGGTTTTATCCTGCTTCGCATCATCATCGCTCATCGCTTTTTTGAAGCCTTTAATGGACGCGCCAAGATCGGAACCGATGGAGCCGAGCTTTTTGGTGCCAAATAGCAGTACAACGATGACGGCAATGATCAACAACTGCCAAATACTGATACCACCCATACGAGTTCCTCTGTGATAGATGATGAATTATTAAGGTCGCATTATACACGACTTGCCTTGAGCGATGAAAAAATCAGCGAGTTTTACGCCAGCCAATCAGCCAGGCGACCAGGCCTCCGGCCATTAACCAGCAAGGCATCAGCCCCCATTCCGGGCGGCTGACAAGCAGGAATGTCCCACTTAACAACAACGTCGCGCCAATGCCCAGTAAATAGCGGGATTGTCCCTGACGCACATGATTCTCCTGAAGCTCGCGCGCAATCTTATCAACACTGTGCTGTAAATATTTGCCCTGGCGCAAACTGTCATACACCAGTTCAGGTATTTCTGGCATTTTTTCGACCCAGAACGGCGCTTTTTCCTTAAGTGCTCTGGTGAGCGCAGGAATGCCAACCTGATCTTTAATCCAGGATTCAAGAAACGGCTTCGCCGTTTTCCACAGATCCAACTGTGGATAGAGCTGGCGTCCAACCCCTTCAACATACAGCAATGTCTTTTGTAACAATACCAGCTGTGGCTGGACTTCCATGTTAAATCGACGCGCCGTATTGAAAAGGTTTAATAAAACGTGACCAAACGAGATTTCCGCCAGCGGTTTTTCGAAAATGGGCTCGCACACGGTGCGAATAGCGAACTCAAACTCTTCAACATTGGTATCCGGTGGCACCCATCCTGAATCCACATGCAGTTCCGCTACTTTGCGGTAGTCACGGTTAAAGAACGCGATGAAATTCTCCGCCAGATAGCGTTTATCCTCTTTGTTCAGCGACCCCACAATGCCGCAATCAATCCCAATGTATTTCGGATTTTCAGGATGCTCATAGCTGACGAAGATATTGCCAGGGTGCATATCCGCATGGAAAAAACTGTCGCGGAACACCTGGGTAAAGAAGACCTGTACGCCACGCTCAGCCAGCAGCTTCATGTTGGTGCCGTTCTTTTCCAGCGTCGCCACATCCGAAACGGGAATGCCGTAAATCCGCTCCATGACCATCATGTCCTGACTACAGTAGTCGGAATAGACTTCGGGAACATACAGCATGGGGCTGTTTTCAAAATTACGCCGTAGCTGGATGGCGTTTGCCGATTCACGCAGCAAATTCAGTTCATCGATCAGCGTTTTTTCATACTCGCGAACGACTTCGGTCGGGCGAAGGCGTCGTCCATCCGGCAGCAGGCGCGGCACCCAACGGGCAAGACGGTAGATCAGTTTTAAATCGGCTTTAATAACCGGCAGAATATCCGGGCGGATAACCTTAATCACCACCTCTTTACCGTTCGACTTCAGCCGCGCGGTATGTACCTGGGCAATCGACGCAGAGGCTAATGGCTGGATGTCAAAGTCATCAAACCACTCTTCAACAGGCAGGCCGCCCATTGCTTCTTCAATTTGTGCTTTCGCCAGCGCGCCATCAAAAGGGGCAACTTTATCCTGCAATAGCGCAAGCTGATCGGCAATCTGAGGCGGGAAAAGGTCACGACGGGTGGAAAGCATTTGACCAAATTTGATCCACACCGGCCCCAGCTCCTGCAAAGCCAGCCTTAATCGTTCACCCAGCGGTTTGTCTTTATGCCGGTTCGGCATCCAGAATAATGAGTAACGCCATAACCGAAGCGGCAGCGTGATACGCATTTTGGGGATCAGCTCATCAAGGCCGTAACTTAAAAAGGTGCGAATGATGAAATAAAGGCGCCGTACTTCACCTGGCGTCATTTGGCCTCCAGTTTTTCCAGCCGTTTAGTCAGCGCGTCTACTGCACGCTCAACGGCTGCCGTTTCTTCTGCAAACCATGCCACTTCCAGCGGCCCAGGCGCCATACGCCACTCTTCAGTCATCGCCTCAGCGATATAACGCTGCTGACGCTGAATGTTATGACGTAAAAACTTAGCGCCGCCACGCAGGACTTTGCTGATCCCTTCCGCCGCGATATCGCCGGTATAAGGCGCCAAAAGCTCTGCGGGATCGAATTCCGCCAGATCGGCCAGCGCCACAAAATTCTGTACCACCTGAATATCGCCCTGAACCTCCAGCTCGCCGCTGCGAATAAGCGCGGTAAGCCGCTGGCGATCGCGCAATTCAGGCAACACGCTGGCATGCGTGATGACCGTGCAATCAGCCTCGCCTTCCCATGCCCCCAGCACATCGACCTGGCGTTCACTGAACACCAATACGAGCGGCGTCGAAAATCCTTTGAGCTCCACACGCAGCACCTTGTCCTGCAAACGCGCTCTGGCGGATTTCAGCGCCGGTGAACGGTACAGAAAGGTATTGAGCAGATTTTCGATTCCTGCGGTCACGAAGGGTGTAAAAGGCATCCCCGGTCTCCTGTCAGAACTTATAGCCACGATGCAGCGCAACAACGCCCGCCGTCAGGTTGTAGTAATCGACGCTTTCAAACCCGGCGTCCTGCATCATCGCTTTTAAGGTGTCCTGATCCGGATGCATACGGATAGATTCCGCCAGATAGCGGTAACTGTCCGCATCATTCGCCACGACTGAGCCAATACGCGGCAAAATGTGGAATGAATATGCGTCATACGCTTTGCTCAGCGGCTCGATAATTGGTTTAGAAAACTCAAGTACCAGCAAACGCCCGCCCGGTTTCAGTACACGGTACATGGAACGCAGCGCTTTCTCTTTTTCCGTCACATTACGCAGACCAAACGAAATGGTGATGCAATCGAATGTGTTATCCGGGAAAGGTAGCGCTTCGGCGTTGGCCTGCACGTACTTAACATTGCCAATCACGCCAATGTTACGTAGCTTCTCGCGGCCCATTTTGAGCATCGAGTCATTGATATCCGCCAGGATAACGTTGCCGGTTTCGCCAACCAGACGCGAGAATTTGGCTGTCAGGTCGCCTGTACCGCCCGCCAGGTCAAGAACAGTCTGACCACGACGCACGCCGCTACAGTCGATGGTGAAGCGCTTCCACAAGCGGTGAATGCCAAATGACATCAAGTCATTCATGACATCGTACTTTGACGCCACAGAATGAAAAACGTGGGCCACCATGTCAGCTTTCTGCTCTTTAGCGACGGTCTGAAAGCCAAAGTGCGTCGTTTCTTGTGAATCTTCCACCATCTCAGTGCCTGCTCATCAATAAAATGTTCGAGAAGTGTAACAGATTGGGCCAATTTGCCCTACCCTTCAACCGGGCTCCGCTACCCCGAAGGAACTAGTGCGATTGCTGATTTATCCGCTCATCATCAGCACAAGGCGTATCCTGTTGATCTTCAGGAACCGCGCGTAAACGATACTCTTCATCCTGCGAGGTCGCACGTTCAACCAGATCTGGATTTATCTCGCGTTTGATTTCCACCCCCAGCTCACGAAAAGCCTCCGCCTGCGCCAGCACATTTCCACGCCCTGAGGAGAGTTTTTTCATGGCTTGCCGGTAGTTGTCCTGCGCTTTGTCCAGACTCTGGCCGATGGACGACATGTCATCGATAAATAAGCGCATCTTGTCGTAGAGTTTGCTGGCTCTGTCTGCGATGTGCTGCGCGTTACGGCTTTGATGCTCATAGCGCCATAAGTTGGCAATCGTACGCAACGCCACCAGCAACGTCGTCGGGCTGACCAGCATAATATTATTTTTAAGCGCTTCGGTAATCAGTTCGGGCTGTCTGTCCAGCGCCAGTAAAAACGCAGGCTCGACAGGAATGAACATCAGCACATAGTCGAGCGTGCGTAACCCCGGCAACTGCTGGTAATCCTTGCGCCCCAGCAAGCGAATATGGTTACGTACTGACGCGATGTGCTCCTGCAACGCGCTTTCGCGCGTGTACTCATCTTCAGCGTTAAAATAGCGCTCATAGGCAACCAGCGTCATTTTGGCGTCGATGACGACATCCTTCCCTTGCGGCAGACGCACAATAACATCCGGCTGCATACGCGAGCGGGCGTCATTTTCAATACTCACCTGGGTTTCATACTCATAACCTTCACGCAGACCCGAGGCTTCAAGTACGCGCGTCAGCACCACTTCTCCCCAGTTACCCTGGGTTTTATTATCGCCTTTCAACGCGCGCGTCAGGTTCACCGCTTCCTGCGTCATTTGCGCATTCAGCTGTTGTAGATTGCGGATCTCATGCGCCAGGGTGTGGCGTTCACGCGCCTCCTGACCAAAGCTGTCCTGCACCTGGCGACGGAAGCCATCCAGCTGTTCGCGCAGCGGCGTTAACAGGCTATTCAGACTCTGGCGGTTTTGCTCATCAACCCGGCGGTTGCTCTGCTCGAAGATGCGGTTGGCAAGGTTCTCAAACTGCTCGCTTAAGCGCTGTTCGCTGTTGATCATCTGGCGGATTTTATCTTCCGCATGCAGCTGAGTGGCCTCCAGTCGCGTGGTGACTTCACGCAGATCCGCTTCCAGCGAGGTGTTGATGTCCCGCAGATTGCGCAGTTCGTTATTGAGCAGTTCACACTCCTCGCGCCAGTGTTCGCTTAGCGCAACCTGCTGTCTTGCAGCGCTGAGCGACGCCACAATCTCTTCACGTTCCGCCAGCTGTTCGGCCTTATGCTGCGCCTGTTGATAACTGGCGATCAGCCAGCCTACCCCCACACCTGCCAGCGCCAACACGGCATACAAAATGATTGTGATATCCACCACGCCCCCTGCATCAAGGAATTACCCGCACAAAATAGAATTGTGCTGTATAAACGTCCAGTTTGAAAGGGTTTTCCTGCGAGGCGCTACGCAAAAAGAAAAGGCCGAACGCGTCGGCCTTTCGTGGGAAAGGGAAGAATTACAGCAGACGACGCGCTGCTTCCACAACAATTTTCACCGCATGGCTTTCGGTCTGTTTCATCGTTTCCGCATTCGGGATCTCTTGCTGAGTGCGGTTAACGATAACGCCCGCCACCATACCGGCACGCAGACCCTGGCTCGCGCACATGGTCAGCAGCGTAGCGGATTCCATTTCGTAGTTCATGACGCCCATCGATTGCCACTCTTCCATAGAACCTTTGAAACGACGAACGACGCGGCCAGAGAAGGTGTCGTAACGTTCCTGACCCGGATAGAAGGTGTCAGAAGAGGCGGTAACGCCAACGTGAGTGGTCGCGCCCACGGATTTCGCCGCTTCAACCAGCGCAGTCGTACATTCAAAATCGGCGACGGCCGGGAACTCCATCGGCGCAAAGTGCAGGCTCGCTCCGTCCAGACGTACAGACGCGGTTGTGACCAGCACATCGCCCACGTTGATATGCGGCTGAATAGCGCCAGTGGTGCCGATACGCAGGAAAGTACGAATACCCAGTTGCGCCAGTTCCTCTACCGCAATAGAGGTGGACGGGCCGCCAATACCGGTAGAGCAGACGATGATAGCTTTACCATCCAGCTCAGCACGCCAGGTGGTGAATTCGCGATGAGATGCCAGCTTAACCGGCTTTTCCATCAGCGCGGCGATCTTTTCCACACGCTCCGGGTCGCCAGGGACGATAGCCAGCGTAGCCCCTTGTAAATCATTTTTGGTGAGGCCGAGATGAAAAACATCAGACTTGGACATAAAAACTCCTCTGTGAATCGGGTTTGTCAGAAGAAGCAAAAAGACACTTTACCGAAGAGCTAAAAATAGTTTCGTGACGCTCATCACCATGAAGTAAATAAATTGCATTGAATTACCATGAAATAGTGAGTTACATCACATAAATATATCAATACCGCGCACCATTGCACAAAAGATAGCCTGTTTCAGGCAATGTGATTTGTTGCATGCTGTCTATATTTAACATTGCGCTATTTCCTTAAGGGTACGGAGAATACCATGACAACGATACAACAATCTGGCTTTGCACCTGCTGCTTCCCCCCTTGCTACCACAACGGTTCACACCCCTGATGACGCCATTATCGCAGGCGTAACATCCATTCCTACTCAGGGTGATGAGATGCCCGCCTGGCACGCGCGGCCAAAAGTGAACGATGGCGCGTTACCCGTTGTCATTGTGGTGCAGGAGATCTTTGGCGTTCATGAACATATTCGCGACGTTTGCCGCCGCCTGGCGCTGGAAGGATATCTGGCTATCGCACCAGAACTCTATTTCCGCGAAGGCGATCCGAATGATTTTGCCGATATCCCAACGCTGTTAAGCGGTCTGGTGGCCAAAGTACCGGACTCTCAGGTACTGGCGGATCTGGACCACGTCGCCAGTTGGGCCTCCCGCAACGGCGGCGATGTACATCGTCTGATGATAACCGGCTTTTGTTGGGGCGGGCGTATTACCTGGCTGTATGCTGCACACAATCCACAGTTAAAAGCTGCGGTAGCATGGTATGGAAAGCTGGTCGGGGACAAAACCCTGAACTCGCCTAAACACCCGGTGGATATCGCGACCGATCTGAACGCGCCGGTTCTGGGGCTGTATGGCGGGCAGGACACTGGCATTCCCGTGGATACCGTCGAAACCATGCGGCAGGCGCTGCGCGCAGCAAACGCCAAAGCGGAGATCGTCGTTTACCCGGATGCAGGACATGCTTTTAATGCGGATTATCGTCCGAGCTATCATGAAGAGTCGGCGAAAGATGGCTGGCAAAGAATGCTGGAGTGGTTTGCGCAGTACGGCGGGAAGAAATAAACGTTAATTGCCCGGTGGCGGCTACGCCTTACCGGGCCTACAACAGTTGCGATTTCCTGTAACCCGGGTAAGCGCTAGCGCTTCCCGAGCACCAAATTATGCCTGACGCAGATTCTGCGCGGCTTTGACCATGTTCGCCAGCGCGGCGCGGGTTTCCGGCCAGCCGCGGGTTTTCAGGCCGCAGTCCGGGTTCACCCACAGACGTTCCGCCGGAATACGCTGAGCGGCTTTATTCAGCAGGGCTTCAATCCACTCGACGCTCGGTACGTTCGGCGAGTGAATGTCGTAGACGCCCGGCCCGATTTCGTTCGGGTATTCAAATTCTTCAAACGATTCCAGCAGCTCCATATCAGAACGCGACGTTTCAATGGTAATCACGTCCGCATCCAGCGCCGCGATAGAATCCATGATGTCATTGAACTCGCAGTAACACATGTGGGTATGGATCTGGGTATCATCCTTCGCCACCGCAGCGTTGATGCGGAAGGCTTCCACACCCCATTGCAGGTAAGCATCCCAGTCGCTGCGACGCAGCGGCAGCCCTTCACGCAGTGCCGGTTCATCAATCTGAATGATGCCGATTCCCGCCGCTTCCAGATCGGCAACCTCATCACGCAGCGCCAGCGCAATCTGTTTAGCGATAGTTTCACGGCTTACATCTTCACGCGGGAATGACCAGCAGAGGATCGTCACCGGGCCGGTCAGCATCCCTTTCACCGGTTTATCAGTCAGGGACTGCGCGTATTTCGCCCACTCCACGGTGATCGGTTCCGGGCGGCTGACATCGCCAATGACGACCGGCGGTTTCACGCAGCGGGAGCCATAGCTCTGCACCCAGCCATTCTGGGTGAAAACAAAACCGTCCAGATGCTCACCGAAGTACTCCACCATGTCGTTACGCTCGGCTTCACCGTGTACCAGTACGTCTAAACCTAAACGCTCCTGCTCAACGATCGCCTGTTTGATGTGTTCAGCGATGCCGGTACGGTAGTGATTCGCATCAAGGTTGCCCTTTTTGAAGTCCAGGCGCAGGCTGCGGATTTCCGTCGTCTGCGGGAATGAGCCGATCGTGGTGGTCGGCCATGACGGCAGGTTAAAACGGTTACGCTGCGCCTGGGCACGTTCGGCATAAGGGCTGGCACGCTGGCTGTCCTGGGCGGTAATCGCCGCCAGACGTTTCTCCACCGCCGCGTTGTGCACGCGGGTGGAGTGGCGACGAGCCTGAATCGGCGCGCTCCACGCTTCAAGTTTTGCCGTGTCGCCGCTGTTCAGCGCATCGCGCAGCAGCGCCAGTTCACCGCATTTTTGCAGCGCGAAAGCAAACCAGCTCTTCACTTCCGCATCCAGACGGGTTTCGACGCTCAGGTCGATCGGGCTGTGCAGCAGAGAGCAGGATGAGGCCACCCACAGGTCGCGTTTGCCGACAATGTCCTTAATTTGCGCATATTTTTCCGTAAGATCGGCGCGCCAGACGTTGCGACCGTTAACCAGCCCCGCAGACAGCAGCCAGTCAGACGGCAAACGCTTGTGCAGTTCGGCAACGTCATCTTTACCGTGTACCAGATCAACGTGCAGACCCTGCACCGGCAGCGCGGCGATGGTATCCAGATTCGGCGTAACGCCTTCAAAATAGGTCGTCAGCAGCAGCTTCACCTGGCCTTGCAGCGCATCATACGCAGGCTTGTAAGCATCCAGCCATTCCTGCGGCAGTTCCAGCACCAGCGCAGGTTCATCAATCTGTACCCATTCAACGCCGCGTTTCGCCAGCTCGGTCAGTACCTGTTTGTAGACCGGCAGAATGTCGTTCAGCAGGCTCAGACGGTCGAACGACTCCCCCTTCACTTTACCCAGCCACAGGTAGGTTACCGGCCCCAGCAGTACCGGTTTCACCTTGTGACCCAGCGCCAGCGCTTCGTCCACTTCATCCAGAAGCTGAGTCCAGGTCAGTTTAAATTGCTGACCCTTCACAAACTCCGGCACCATGTAGTGATAGTTGGTGTTAAACCATTTGGTCATTTCCGCCGCCGCAGCCGGCTCACCGGTCGGCGCGCGACCGCGGCCAATGCGGAACAGAGTGTCGATATCCACCGAGCCGTCGCTGTTCTGATGACGAGCCGGTACATTGCCCAGCAACAGGCTGGTGGTCAGAACATGGTCGTACCAGGCGAAATCGCCCACCGGCAGCAGGTCGATGCCCGCCTGCTTTTGTTGATCCCAGTGGCGCGCACGCAGTTCACGTCCGGTTGCCAGCAGGTCTTCACGGGTGGCGTTGCCCGCCCAGTAGCTCTCTTGCGCTTTTTTTAACTCACGACGCAGGCCAACGCGAGGAAAACCGAGGGTGTGATTGCGGATTGTCATGTTTATTCCTCTCTTATTTCATTGAATCTGAAGAAAAACTCTAAATAGTTCGGCTTGCAGGAAGGCGGCAACGATGCGCATCCCCAGGAGCTTACTGAAGTAAGTGACTGGGGTAAGCGAGGAAGCCAACGCATCTGCAAGTCGAAATATGACGAGTTTTAGCCGTCCAGATGTTTACACATCTATAATTGGCAGGTACTGTATATTCCTCAAGCGCAATTTACTCATGCCGAAGTGAAGGACTTTCATGATCGAGATTAAACACCTGAAAACGCTCCAGGCGTTGCGGAATAGCGGTTCGCTGGCGGCTGCGGCGGCTACGCTGCACCAGACCCAATCCGCCTTGTCTCACCAGTTCAGCGATCTGGAACAGCGCCTTGGCTTCCGGTTATTTGTCCGTAAGAGTCAGCCGCTGCGTTTTACGCCACAGGGGGAAATTCTCCTGCAACTGGCAAACCAGGTACTGCCGCAGATTAGCCGCGCCCTACAGGCCTGTAACGAACCACAGCAGACCCGATTACGCATTGCGATTGAATGTCATAGCTGTATTCAGTGGCTGACCCCGGCGCTGGAAAACTTCCACGCCAGGTGGCCGCAGGTTGAGATGGATTTCAAATCCGGCGTGACGTTTGATCCCCAGCCCGCGTTGCAACAGGGGGAGCTGGATCTGGTGATGACATCAGACATCCTGCCGCGCAGCGGGCTGCACTATTCACCGATGTTCGATTTTGAAGTACGACTGGTGCTGGCGCCCGATCATCCGCTGGCCAGTAAGGCGCAGATTACGCCGGAAGATTTAGCCAGTGAGACGCTGTTGATCTATCCGGTACAGCGCAGCCGACTGGATGTCTGGCGGCATTTCCTGCAACCCGCCGGCATCAGCCCGTCACTGAAAAACGTGGATAACACCCTGCTGCTGATCCAGATGGTCGCCGCCAGAATGGGCATTGCCGCCCTGCCGCACTGGGTAGTGGAGAGTTTCGAACGCCAGGGGCTGGTCGTCACCAAAACCCTGGGCGACGGCTTATGGAGCCGCCTCTACGCTGCGGTGCGCGATGGCGAGCAGCGTCAGGCGGTGACTGAAGCGTTTATTCGCTCGGCGCGGAACCACGCATGCGACCATCTGCCGTTTGTACGGAGCGCGGAGCGACCCACTTCCGATGTACCCACAGGGAAGCCAGTATCACAAGCGCGCCTGTAATAAAACTCGGCCAGTGGGGCTGTTGATGCCAGATCGCCAGATTAACCAACAGTCCCGCAGGCACATGCATATTGTTCATGATGCCTAACGTACCGGCATCCACCTGGGTCGCGCCATAGTTCCACATGAAGTAGCCGATACCCGATGCCGCCACGCCCAGGAAGATCAGAATGCTCCACTGTAGCGTCGTTTCCGGCATATTCTGCGCGTTCCCCAGCATAGACCAGGCGACAACGGCCACCAGAAATGCCCCGACGTAAAACCAGGCGAACGCGTTATGCTGCGGCATAGGCCGGGTTTCCATCAGACGCTTGTAGCCCACCATCCCGATGGCAAAACTGATATTGGAAAGCTGTACCAGCAGTAACCCCGTCCAGAAATGATCGGTAACCTGGTCGTAACGAATAATCCCAGCGCCGATGACCGCCAGCAACGCGCTGAAGGCATAACCCCAGCGCAGGCGACGCTTGCTCATCAAATCATAAATCAGCGTGATATAAAGCGGCGTGAGGACGGTAAACAGCAGCAGTTCGGAGACCGTCAGATAGAGATAGGCGCGGAAACTCAACATATACATAATGCCAAGCTGCATCGCCCCCACCAGCATATACAGGCCAATGGTTTTTACGCTATGCCCACGGGTACGCAGAAACGGGAGAAACACCAGCGCTGCCAGCCCAACACGCACCAGCACCGCAAAATAGCTATCAACATGACCCGCGAGATACTCGCCGAACAGGCTAAAGGAGAAGGCCCACAGGATAGTGGTAATGATGAGTAGCGCCACAATGGATGTCTCTTTGAATAAGGGGCACCCATTGTAGCGGAGAGTTTAGTTGACAACTGGTCAACTAAAGAGCAATCGCATTACCGCAAAAAGAGCTTACGCAGATAATGCGGTACGGCATCGTCGGCATTGATGCCAATGATTTCCAGGCCCGGATGCAGATCTTTCAGGCGCTGATGGGCATTGCCCATAATGCAGCCTTTCCCCGCCATCGAGAGCATTTCCGCGTCGTTCATGCCATCGCCAAACGCAATGCAATCCTGCAATTTGTAGCCCATCGCTTTCGAGACGGCTTCCAGAGCATGCCCTTTCGACACGCCTCCCGCCATCACTTCCAGACAGGTCAGCGTAGAGAAGCTGACGTTCACACGATCGCCCCAGCGTGCGTTAATCGCCTGCTCCAGCGGCAGTAGTTTTTCATGCGCATCGCTGGTGAAGAACACTTTGCTGACCCCTTCAGGCTCCAGCATCGCCGGTTCGAACAGCGAATAGTGAAATACCGCTTCTTTGAAGAAACGCATTTCATCCGGGCGGTGGCGGTTCATAAACCACTCATCATCGCGATAGACGTTAGTCACGATATCCGGGCTTGCATTCACTACGCCAAACAGATCGCTGGCGATGTCGCGGTCAAGGTTGTGGGTGAACACCAGGTTCCCGTCGGTGTCATGCACGCGCGCGCCGTTGGAGGTAATCATGTAAGACTTAATCTCAAGATTATCGCGGATTTGCCCCACATCGACGTGGTGGCGGCCAGTCGCGAACACAAAATTCACGCCACAGGCGGTCAATAATTTCAGCGTCTCTTTCGCGTAAGGGGACAACGTGTGATCGGGAGAGAGCAGCGTACCATCTAAATCAGACGCAACAACCTGATACATAAGAAAATTAAACCTCAAGGCAAAGCGGTTTCCGCTGGATGAATTAGTTATGCCTGTCGAAAAATTCGACAATGGCGTTAAGCGCGACTGAGCGCATTGCGTCCTTTTCAAAAAGGATCTCATGGTACGCGCCTTTTATGACAAGCGGTCGCTCTCCCTCTACGGGATGGCCCGCTGCGGCGCGGATTTCACAAAAACGGTCATGCGCGCGGTTATCCACCACACGCTCTTCTTCAGCCTGAACGAGTAGCACAGGGGTTGCGTCATCACCCGCCCCCGCCAGAGCCTGCTCACCCGCCAGAATACCTTCACGCACCCAGTGGTAAGTCGGCCCCCCGACGCGCAGCCGGGGTTCATCGGCATAGAAACGTAAATTGCGCCGATAGCGCTGCCGACTGTGCGTTAGCACATTCATACTAAAGGGCAGCGCTCGCCAGCGCCCGGTGCCAATGGCATACCCTTCACGGATTCGCTGATGCCCCTCGGCCCAGTCAAGAATGTGGCGCACCATCCATTCCGGTAAGCGCATCACGATACCAAACATCGGCGCGCAAAGCGCGATGGCATCACACTGGACGGCGTTGCGTTGCAGGAACAGCGTGGCGATAGCGCCCCCCATAGAGTGCGCCAGAATATAGCGTTTCCGCCACGGCCCCGATTGCACTTCCTGCTGCCAGAATGCGGTTAAGTCATCGACATAATCGTTAAAATTGACCACATGACCACGGTGCGTATCCGACAGCAAACGCCCGGAGCGCCCTTGCCCGCGGTGGTCGATGATGAGGACATCAAAACCAAGATGGAACAGGTCATACGCCAGTTCGGCATACTTTACGTAGCTTTCAATGCGACCTGGACAGATGACGATGACACGATCGTTTTTCTTTGCGTGAAAGCGGACAAAGTGTACGGGAACGTCGTCCACGCCCGTGAATTCTGCTTCTTCCCGCTGACGCCAGAAATCTGTCAGTGGCCCCATAGAAAAAGCAGCGAACGCGTTTTCTCTCGTTTCCCAGTCCTTTTGCTGCTGAAACATCGGGTATCCAGCCTCGTTTACCAGGTAAAAATCGTTTTCTTTATGATGCCTGACACAATACAGCGACAGTAGGGTATTGTGGCATAAAAACAGACAATCAGGGAGTTCCTCATGACCTTCGAATGGTGGTTCGCTTATCTGCTGACATCCATTATTTTGAGCCTTTCTCCCGGCTCCGGCGCCATCAATACCATGACCACGGCAATCAGCCACGGCTATCGCGGCGCAACGGCGTCTATTGCGGGTTTGCAGACCGGGCTTGGCATTCACATCGTACTGGTTGGCGTGGGCCTGGGGACGCTGTTTTCACGTTCCGTCGTCGCATTCGAAGTCCTGAAATGGGCAGGCGCCGCTTATCTGATCTGGCTGGGTATCCAGCAATGGCGTGCCGCAGGCGCCATCGATCTCAACACACTGGCGCACGCGCAGTCCCGAAGCCGTCTGTTCAGGCGCGCGGTATTTGTAAACCTGACCAACCCAAAGAGCATTGTTTTCCTCGCCGCGCTATTTCCGCAGTTTATCAAGCCGCAGGAGCCGCAGCTGATGCAGTACGTCGTGCTCGGCATCACAACCATTGTCGTTGATATCATTGTGATGATCGGTTACGCGACGCTGGCAACACGTATCGCAGGCTGGATTAAAGGGCCGAAGCAAATGAAGGCGTTGAATAAGGTATTTGGTTCGCTGTTTATGCTGGTGGGTGCGCTGCTGGCGTCCGCAAGGCATGCCTGAGAAATTGCCGGATGGCGCTAACGCTTATCCGGCCTACGATAATTAACGCGAAATAATCAGGTGAATGCCGAAACCGGCAAACAACGCACCGGCAAAACCGTCGATCCACTTCGCCAGACGCTGATAACCGCGACGCATTTTCGGTAGCGCGAACAGGCTGGCGACTACGGTAAACCAGGCCAGCGTTTCCACGATAATCAACGCGAAAATGCCCCAGCGCGCGGCTACGCCGACGTTATCGCCAACGAACAGTGAAAAGACCGATCCGAAATAGATGATCGCTTTCGGGTTCGCCAGGTTCGTCAGCAAACCTTTCACAAAGCTACGACCGCTTTGCGCCAGTTCAATCTGCGGCGCAGGCGCGGCGACGTCCTGTTTTTTCAGCGCGCCACGCAGCATCTGATAGCCCATCCAGCACAGGTACAAACCACCACCCACCATAATGATGGTATGCAGCCAGGCCATTTTCTCGATAATCAGATGCAGGCCGAGCAACGCAACGCCCGCCCAAACCATGACGCCGCAGGTAATGCCCAGCACGCCCATCATCGCTTCCTTGCGCGAGCGGCTCACGGCGGTTTGAGAGACAAAGAAAAAGTCCGGTCCAGGACTCATTAACGCAACGATATGCACCATCGCTACGGTGAGAAATAGCATCAACATAAAAATGACTCGCGGGGGAATAGTTTACCGAGTCACCATCCTGGCACTTTTTTACCTGGCTGACTACTCTTCGTCGTCACCATCGACATGCGCGCGGATCAGCGCCATAAACTCTTTACCGAAACGCTCCAGCTTGCGCATGCCGACGCCGTTAACGCTCAGCATTTCGCTCGGCGAAACCGGCATCTGTTCGGCCATTTCAATCAGCGTCGCATCGTTAAAGACGACATACGGCGGGATATTCTCTTCATCGGCAATGGCCTTACGCAATTTGCGCAGTTTGGCGAACAGTTTGCGATCGTAATTGCCGCCGAAGGATTTCTGCATCACTCGCGGCTTCAACGCGACGATACGCGGCACGGCAAGCTGCAACGGCACTTCGCCACGCAGCACCGGACGCGCCGCTTCGGTTAACTGCAACGCCGAATGTTGGGCAATATTCTGCGTAACCATACCCAGATGAATAAGCTGACGAATCACGCTGACCCAGTGCTCATGGCTCTGATCGCGACCAATGCCGTACACCGGCAATTTGTCATGAGCTAAATCGCGGATACGCTGATTGTTCGCGCCGCGCAATACTTCCACCACATAGCCCATACCAAAACGCTGATTAACGCGATAAATCGTCGACAGGGCTTTACGCGCATCCATCAGGCCGTCGTACTGTTTTGGCGGGTCGAGGCAAATATCGCAGTTGCCGCAGGGTTCCTGCCGACCTTCGCCAAAGTAGTTCAGCAGCACCAGACGACGACAGGTCTGCGCTTCGGCAAACGCCCCCATCGCGTTCAGCTTATGCCGTTCAATATCCTGTAGCTGCCCGGCGGGTTTCTCCTCCAGACAGCGGCGCAGCCACGCCATATCAGCCGGATCGTAGAACAGCATCGCCTCTGCGGGCAGGCCGTCACGCCCGGCGCGGCCGGTTTCCTGATAGTAGGATTCAATATTGCGGGGAATATCAAAATGCACCACAAAACGCACGTTAGGTTTGTTAATGCCCATACCAAATGCGACGGTCGCCACGACGATTTGCAGATCGTCGCGCTGGAACTTCTCCTGCACATCGGCGCGCACGTTATTTTCCAGACCGGCATGATACGCCGCCGCGCTGATGCCGCGACTTTGCAGACGTGCGGCGGTGTCCTCCACCTTCGCCCGGCTGTTACAGTAGATGATACCGGACTTGCCGCGCTGTTCCTGCACATAGCGCATCAGCTGATCGAGCGGCTTAAATTTCTCCATCAGCATGTAGCGAATGTTCGGACGGTCAAAGCTGCTGATCTGGATTAACGGATCGTTCAGCCCCAGCAGGCGAACAATATCCAGTCGGGTGGTGTCATCTGCGGTGGCGGTCAACGCCATAAACGGCAGGGAAGGAAAACGCTGGCGGAGCTGACCGAGCGCGGCGTATTCCGGGCGGAAGTCATGCCCCCACTGCGAGATACAGTGCGCTTCATCGACGGCCAGTAAGACCGGGTTCCAGTGCGCCAGATGCTCAAGGAAGTTATCCAGCATCAGGCGCTCCGGCGCAATATACAGCAGGCGAACCTGCCCGGTTCGGCAACCGGCCATCACCTCATGCTGCTGTTCACGGCTCTGCGTCGAGTTCAGGCACGCCGCCGCCACGCCGTTTGCCAGCAACTGGTCGACCTGATCTTTCATCAGGGAGATAAGCGGCGAAACGACAACGGTGAGTCCGTTAAGCAGTAAGGCTGGAATCTGGTAACACAGGGATTTGCCGCCGCCGGTCGGCATGACGACCAGGCAATCACGACCCGAGACGACCGTCTCAATGATCTCTTCCTGGCCTGGGCGAAACTGTTGGTAGCCAAAGGTTTCCTGTAAAACCTGTTTAGCCCCCAATTCCAGATTCAACACTTCCGCCTGCGCCACATTAACCCCGTTTGCCTGAAATAAAAACAGGCGCTATTTTCAGCGCCTGCGAAAGAAACTGCAATGTTTTAAACACAATCATTGCGCAGATCAGAATATGTCATTCAGCATAACACCCACGCCGACACGCGTCTGATTAAAGTTATAGTCGATTAACGATTCGCCATAGCCACTGTATACCTGGGTATAGAGACGCACATGTTTCGTCATCGGGTAACTTAACCCCACTTCCGCCCCGCCGTAACCGGTATTCCAGTTGTACTGGCCCTTCGCACTCAGCACCGCATCTCCCAGGTGATAGCCGATTTTAAGCTGATAGTAGCCCATATATTTAGTGATATCGGGGTTATCGCCGGTGCCGCCAACGACGTACCACGGTTTCACTTCCATCAGCCAGTTACCGTTTTGCGCCATCAGACGCGTATACAGGCGGTTCCAGCTCCGCGAAGTCGGATCGGAACGCCCGTTGGAGTTATGGTTATACCCCATCTCCACATCGCGCAGCGTCCAGCCTGCAAAGTGGTAATCCGTGGCAAAGCCGAGGAACAACTGCGGTTCGTAGTTAGTCTCACGAAACGGCGAGGACTCTTCGCTGTTGGACAACTGCCACCAGGATTTCTGCGTGTACGACGCCCCCAGCACCGAGTTTGGCCCAACAATCCCACGCCAGAACGGGAAGGCCAGGCTCAGCTGAAACTTCACTTCGTCTTTGCGCGCGTTTTCAGACCAGTTATAAGAGCTGATCGCTTCTTTGTTCAGATCGCTGGTATTGGTGTAGATCAGGTAGTTCGTATCATAAGGATAAAGCGTGAAGGGATTATCATGCACCTGCAACATGTTTGCGATAATACTGCCCTGTACCGCAGGCGCGTCATGAATTTCTTTCACTGTCGCTTCCTGCGCATATACAGCCAATGGCATCATTGCTGCTGGTAATAACCAACCCAAAATCGCCCGCATCGGTCGTGTTCTCCTGAACGCAATAAGTGTTGAATGGTATAATTATCTGCCAGCCATTCTACATACTTACTTAATCCCTGTTTAGTTATCCTCTCTTAAAGTAGAAAACAACAAATAAGAAGCATAATATCAACATTTCATTAACCAATGGAGTGTCTGGATCGTATGTCTTCCGTACTTACCGCTGAGCAGGCCCTGAAACTGGTGGGCGAGATGTTTGTTTACCATATGCCTTTTAACCGGGCATTAGGACTGGAGCTGGAACGCTATGAAAAGGAGTTTGCCCAACTGGCCTTTAACAATCAGCCGATGATGGTAGGCAACTGGGCGCAAAGTATTTTACACGGCGGAGTGATCGCCTCCGCGCTGGACGTCGCCGCCGGACTGGTGTGCGTGGGCAGCACGCTGACCCGCCATGAGACCATCAGCGAAGACGAGCTACGCCAGCGCATGTCGCGTATGGGAACTATCGATCTGCGCGTTGACTACCTGCGCCCGGGCAGAGGCAACCGCTTTACCGCCACCAGCAGCCTGTTGCGCGCGGGCAATAAAGTTGCTGTGGCGCGTGTGGAACTGCACAACGAAGAACAGCTTTACATTGCCAGTGCGACCGCAACTTATATGGTGGGATAAAAACAGGTAAACTGTTGTTACATTTCTGATATGAGTTTTCCCGATGGATGCTAAGCAAACGCGGCAGGGCGTGTTACTCGCTCTTGCCGCCTATTTTATTTGGGGCATCGCACCCGCGTACTTCAAACTGATTTACTACGTGCCCGCAGACGAGATCCTGACGCACCGCGTGATCTGGTCATTTTTCTTTATGATCGCGCTGATGAGCATCAGCCGCCAGTGGTCTGGCGTTAAAACACTGCTGCAAACGCCGAAGAAAATTTTCATGCTGGCGCTGTCAGCCGTGCTGATCGGTGGAAACTGGCTGCTCTTTATCTGGGCGGTCAATAACCACCATATGCTGGAAGCCAGCCTCGGGTATTTTATTAACCCGCTGGTTAACATTCTGCTGGGAATGCTGTTCCTCGGCGAGCGCTTCCGTCGTATGCAGTGGCTGGCGGTGATTCTGGCGGCCTGCGGCGTACTGGTGCAGCTCTGGACCTTCGGCTCTCTGCCGGTCATCGCACTGGGGCTGGCGTTTAGCTTTGCGTTTTACGGCCTGGTACGTAAGAAGATTGCGGTTGAAGCACAAACGGGGATGCTGATCGAAACGCTGTGGCTATTGCCGGTCGCCGCGATTTATCTGTTTGGCATCGCGGATAGCCCAACCAGCCATATGGGGCAGAATCCGCTGTCACTGAATCTGTTGCTGATTGCGGCAGGTATCGTCACCACGGTACCGCTGCTGTGCTTTACCGGGGCGGCGACGCGCCTGCGCCTCTCCACGCTGGGTTTTTTCCAGTACATTGGCCCAACCCTGATGTTCCTGCTGGCCGTGACGTTCTATGGAGAAATACCGGGCGCCGATAAGATGGTGACGTTTGCCTTTATTTGGGTGGCGCTGGCGATTTTTGTGATGGATGCGATTTATACACAAAGACGCAAAGTTCGAGGATAAAAGCGTGCCGATGGCGCGTCGCTTATCCGGCCTACGGATCAGTAGGCCCGGTAAGCGACGCACCACCGGGCGCAATATTACAGCCAGTTCTTACGCTTGAAGTACAAATACGGCGCCAGACCCGCAAGGATCATAAAGATAATCGCGCCAGGGTAACCAAAGCTCCACTTCAGCTCCGGCATAAACTCAAAGTTCATCCCATAGCTGGACGCCACCAGCGTCGGCGGCAGGAACACCACGGATACCACCGAGAAGATCTTGATAATGCGGTTCTGCTCGATGTTGATGAAGCCCATCGCCGCCTGCATCAGGAAGTTCACCTTCTGGAACAGGGATTCGTTGTGCGGCAGCAGGGACTCGATATCGCGCAGAATCTCACGCGCCTGCTCCAGTTGCCCCCCCGGAAGACGCGCCTTGCGCACCAGGAAGTTAAGCGCGCGCTGGGTATCCATCAGACATAAGCGAACTTTCCAGCCGATATCTTCCAGCTCTGCCAGCGTGGAGAGCGCTTCGTCATATTCATCGCCCTGATGCCCTTCCATGATCACGCGGCTTAGTTCTTCCAGATCGCTGTAGATGTTTTCAATTTCATCCGCCAGCTGTTCGATTTTGGTTTCAAACAGGTCGAGCAGTAATTCATAGGCATTGCCGTCCACCATCGCCTGGTTACGGGCGCGCATACGGTACAAGCGGAAAGCGGGCAGTTCGCGCTCACGCAGCGTAAACAGGCGGCCATCGCGAATGGTGAATGCTACCGTGGAGTTACCGGCGTGGTCTTCCGCATCTTCGAAAAAGAAAAAGGAGTGGATGTGCAGCCCGTCTTCGTCTTCAAAGAAACGCGCGGATGCTTCGATGTCTTCCAGTTCAGGACGTGTCGCCAGGCTTTGGCCCAGTTCAGATTGTACGCGCAGTCGCTCGTCGTCGTCCGGTTCGACCAAATCGACCCATACGGCATCAATCAGGGTTTGTGACTCTTCGACTTCCAGCCGGGTCAGTCGATTATTTTCCAGTTGAAATGCGCTCAGCATGACCGGGACTCCCAATGCTTAAAAATATCGGACAGTTCGGGTGGGCACACAGAAACAAATTGGGTTTCAGACCATTAAACAGCCTGACTCAGCGCGACGGGAAAAAGAGAAGGTCGCTGACAACCGCTAAGGCTATCAGCAAAAAGGGATAGCCTTAGGAGTTGATCCTGAATGACAGGATAATGAGCCAGCATCTACTGGGTGTGTCCAAGGCGAATGTCCTCTTAGCGTAATCGTGCGCGCATGTTACGCCAGCAAAAATTTGACGTCAACACGCAACGAAACGCTGAAGAACAATTATTGCCCTTCAGCGTATAAGGCTAGCAGATTATTACAAAATAATGATATTTTTCTGAAAGTTACGCATTTTCGAATTGAACATAAGAAGCAACAAACCATTTAATGCCCTGCCCCTGAAACGCGATTTGCAACCGGGTATGTTCACCGCTGCCTTCCAGATTGACGATCGTGCCTTCACCGAATTTCGGGTGACGCACGCGCTGTCCCAGCTTGTACCCGGTGTCGTTTTCCGCCATCGGGGTTCCCATCCGCTGGTGACTCACCGGACGACTGACCGTGGCACGCAGCCGCACTTCTTCCACACAGTCTTCCGGCAATTCGCCGATAAAGCGCGACGGGCGGTGGTAGACCTCTTTGCCATACAGACGGCGAGTTTCCGCATAGGTCAACGTCAGCTTCTGCATCGCGCGGGTTACGCCGACGTAGGCCAGGCGACGCTCTTCTTCAAGGCGCCCGCCTTCATCCAGCGACATCTGGCTGGGGAACATCCCCTCTTCCATGCCGACGATGAACACCTGAGGAAACTCCAGCCCTTTCGCCGAGTGCAAGGTCATCAGTTGAACCGCATCCTGCCACGTATCCGCCTGCCCTTCGCCCGCTTCCAGCGCGGCGTGAGAGAGAAACGCCTGCAACGGCATCAGGTCTTCATCTTCTTCGTTGTAGCTGAACTGGCGCGTCGCCGTCACCAGTTCTTCTAAGTTCTCAATACGCGTCTGGCCTTTCTCGCCTTTTTCCTGCTCGTACATCATGCGCAGACCCGAGTCTTTAATCACCCGATCGGTCTGAACATGCAGCGGCATATCTGCCGTCTCCTGCGCCAGCGCGTCAATTAGCTCGATAAAGCGTTGCAGGGCGCTTGCGGCGCGGCCAGCCAGCGCTTTCTCCTGCAACAGCTCGCGGCACGCCTGCCACAAGGTTAACTGACGGTCGCGCGAGGTCTGGCGCACAACGTCCAGCGTGCGATCGCCAATACCGCGCGTCGGGGTGTTCACCACGCGCTCAAACGCCGCATCATCATTACGATTGGCGATCAGGCGCAGATAGGAGAGCGCATCTTTAATTTCCTGACGTTCGAAGAAGCGCATACCGCCATAAATACGGTACGGCATACTGGCCTGCAACAGCGCCTCTTCCAGCACGCGCGACTGGGCGTTGCTGCGATAGAGAATGGCGCACTGTTCCAGCGCCCCGCCGTTGTCCTGCCAGGTTTTGATGCGGTTAACGACAAAACGCGCTTCATCCAGCTCATTAAACGCGCAATAGAGTGAAATCGGTTCGCCATCAATGCCATCGGTCCACAGCTTTTTCCCCAGACGGCCATTGTTGTTTTCAATCAGGGTATTCGCCGCACTGAGGATGTTGCTGGTCGAGCGGTAATTCTGCTCCAGACGAATGGTTTCCGCGCCCGGGAAATCCTTGAGGAAACGCTGGATGTTCTCTACCTGCGCTCCACGCCAGCCGTAAATAGACTGGTCATCATCGCCGACGATCATC
Source organism: Citrobacter sp. CK180 (assembly GCF_030333655.1). Lineage (NCBI taxonomy): Bacteria > Pseudomonadati > Pseudomonadota > Gammaproteobacteria > Enterobacterales > Enterobacteriaceae > Citrobacter > Citrobacter sp. CK180. The sequence goes on from NZ_JAOWFM010000034.1 coordinate 34,676, forward strand.
ACTTTGCCGGTATCGCCTGCCAGCAGACGGATCCACGCGTACTGGATGTTGTTGGTATCCTGGAATTCGTCCACCAGGATATTGGTAAAACGTTCGCGGTAGTGCTGAAGGATATGCGGCTTGTTGAGCCACAGTTCATGCGCGCGCAGCAGCAGTTCGGCAAAGTCCACCAGCCCTGCGCGATCGCACGCTTCCTGATAGGCCTGGTAAACCTTCTGCCAGGTCTGCTCCACCGGGTTGCCGTAGCTCTGAATATGGTGCGGACGCAGCCCTTCGTCTTTCTGGCTGTTGATGTACCACATCGCCTGGCGCGGCGGCCACTGCTTCTCGTCAAGGTTCATCGCTTTAATAAGGCGCTTGAGCAGGCGCAGCTGATCTTCGCTGTCGAGGATCTGGAAATCCTGCGGCAGGTTGGCGTCCATATGGTGCGCGCGCAGCAGACGGTGCGCCAGACCGTGGAAGGTGCCGACCCACATCCCGCCCTGCGTGGTTCCCATTAACTGACCGATACGGTGGCGCATTTCCGCCGCCGCCTTATTGGTGAAGGTAACGGCCATAATGGAATAGGGTGAATTATTCTCTACGCTCAACAGCCAGGCGATACGGTGCACCAGCACGCGAGTTTTGCCGCTCCCCGCTCCCGCCAGCACCAGCATGTTGCTACGTGGCGCAGCCACCGCTTCGCGCTGTTTATCATTAAGGCTTTCGAGCAGGTAAGAAACGTCCATTGGCACCGCCGCGTAAAAGTGTGTTGGGCGGATAAGCGCAGCGCCATCCGCCAAAAAGCTGGGTATATATACAATACTGCTGGTGATTATATCAGCGAGGTCAAAGATGCCAACCGTGAAATTTCGATATGCGGCAGTAAACGGCTGTCAGTGGTCTGCATCAGGTCGGCATTTTCCGGTTTGATCCAGCAGGCCTGCATTCCACAGCGGATCGCCCCGGCGACATCGGTCGTCAGATCGTCGCCGACATGGAGGATCTCGCCGATCGGCATGTTGAGCTTCTCCGCCGCCAGAGAGTACATGTCGCTGAACGGTTTAGAACGCCCGTCCGGGCCTGCGCGCAGCACAAATTCGAAGTAATCGCCCAGCCCAAACAGTTCCGGCTGCGCATTGCCGTTAGTAATGGCCACCAGCGGCCATTTTTTGGCAAGCCGCTTCAGCGTGTCATGCGTCACTTGTGGAACATCGATACGGCTGCGCCACTTTGCGAAATTGATCATCGCGGCGTTCGCCCCCGCCATTGCCTCTTCCGCCGACAGGCCTGCTTCCAGCATGGCGCGCTCCACGGCGCGATGACGCCATCGCGTCACATCATGATAAATTTCCGGCTCTGCTTCGCGTACCGCCTGACGCAGGCGATACAGGTCGGCATTCTGCAATGTACACAGCGCAGGATGGTAGTTTTGCACAAAGGTGAGCGCTTCCTGCTCGGTGCGCAGGATAACCGGACGGTTATCATAAAGGGTGTCATCCAGATCGAACGTGAGTGCTGAGATGTGTCCCAAAGGCCGGTAAAAACGCATTATTTCCCCCGTTTGGCGCGTGGATGCGCCGCATCGTACACCGAGGCCAGGTGTTGAAAATCAAGATGAGTATAGATTTGCGTGGTAGACAAATTGGCATGGCCTAACAGCTCCTGCACGCCGCGCAGGTCGCCGCTCGACTCCAGCATATGGGTCGCGAACGAGTGACGCAGTTTATGCGGATGGACATGGCTGTTCAGCCCTTGCTTAATGCCCCACTCCGCAAACCGTTTTTGTACATTGCGCGCGGAGATCCGTTTCCCGAGCTTTGAGAGAAACAGCGCATCGTCATCGCTGCCGAACAGGCCGCGCAGATCCAGCCAATGCTCAATCCACGCCACCGCATTGCGGCCAATGGGCAGACGCCGTTCTTTGCTGCCCTTCCCCATCACCCACACTTCGCCCGTATCGAGATCGAGGTGTTTGATGTCTAACCCCACCAGTTCAGACAAACGCAACCCCGCGCCATACATCACCTCCAGCATCGCCCGATCGCGCACGGCAAGCGGATCGTTGAGGTCGATATCCAGCAGGCGGTTGATATCATCCACGTCGATATTTTTCGGCAGGTGACGAGGCGCTTTCGGCGCAGAGACGCCTTTCGCCGGATTAGCGTTGAGTTCACCCTGGCTCACCAGCCAGTCAAAGAAACTGCGTAAAGCAGAGAGGCGCAACGCCAGGCTGGCGGGCCCTAACCCTTTACGGCGGCTGCGTACCGCGAAAGCGCGCACCATCGCAGCGTCACATTGTTGCCAGCTTTGCAGACCGGTTTCTCCGGCTAAAGCGATAATGGCATCAAGCTGACGCTGATAGTTCAGTAGCGTAATGGGGCTAAGTTGCCGTTCTACGCCCAGGTAACGCAAGAAGCGCGCAACGTCCTGAGAAAGCGATAATTCGGTCATACACGTTCAATCCAGCGCTCCAGCAGTTCCGGCAACATCAAGGCGATTTCTTGCAGTAACTGTGTCCCCTGCCCCTGCTGGTAATGATGCACATCGCGGCTACTGAAGAGTATGACCCCCAGATCGCCATCACGCCCCAGCATCGACATCGCCACCGAGCCAATCGCTTTGGCTTCAGGCAGCACCACCAGCAGTTCCGGGCCATTCAATGGGCCAAGATAGTGTTGCGCCTGCCCCAGACGCTGGATACGCAGCGGTTCAAAGGCCTGACGGCTTAACGCCAGATGGGTATGATTCGACGGCGCGCCGAGTCGCCAGCGATCGGGAAACAGCCGGATGGTCGCGCCCGCCAGCCCCAGCTCCCGCGCCCAGCGATGAAAACGCATCAGCATTTCATCCAGGCTACTGGCGGAAACCAGCCGTCCCTGCAAATGCAGCAGACGGTAGAACAGGCTTTCGTTGGCATTCGCCTGTTCCATTAGCAGCGTCATATTCTCTTCAAGAACATGGATATGATTCCGGGCGCGGGCCATGTGCCACTCAACAAGCGACACCGTCCCCCGCACGGGATGCGGAACGCGCATCGCCTCAACGGCGCGCGCATTACGGATAAAAAACTCAGGGTTACGCAGTAGATAATCGACGACCGCCCGGTCGTCCAGTTCCATCTGTGTTTCCTGTAGTTCTTCCCCTGGTTGCTTCATAGATGAATAAATCCGTCGTAGACATGTGCCGCCGGGCCAGTCATATACAACGGATGACCCGGGCCTTTCCAGGCGATATCAAGGCGACCGCCAGGTAATTCCACGCGTACTTCTTCTGCCAGCAAACCCTGCTGAATGCCCACCGCAACGGCGGCGCATGCGCCGCTGCCGCAGGCCTGAGTTTCTCCTGCCCCACGTTCATAAACGCGTAATCGGATATGCTCGCGCTTCACAACCTGCATAAACCCAATATTCGCTCGTTCTGGAAAACGTTCATGGCTTTCCAGAACCGGTCCCAGCGTTTCGACTGCCGCCGTGTCGATATTATCGACCTGAATCACGCAGTGCGGGTTCCCCATTGAAACCACGCCGCACAATATTGTCTGCTCGGCCGCTCGCATAATATAGGTCTTTTCCGCTTTGTTGGCGCGAAAAGGAACCTGCGCGGGTTCAAAGTTTGGCTCACCCATGTTCACCCGCACCAGCTCATCATCAGTGACGCTCAGCACCATCCGGCCATTGGCCGTGCTGACGCGGATATCGCGCTTATTGGTCAGCCCTTTCAGACGCACAAACCGCGCAAAGCAGCGGGCGCCGTTACCGCACTGCGACACTTCGCTGCCATCGGCGTTGAAGATGCGGTAATGAAAATCCAGTTCAGGATCGTAAGGAGGCTCGACAACCAGAAGCTGGTCGAACCCCACGCCCAGATGCCTGTCTGACAGGCGGCGGATCAACTCCGGCGAGAAAAAGACATTCTGCGTTACCGCGTCGACGACCATAAAATCGTTGCCAAGGCCATGCATTTTAGAGAATTGCATCATTCACTCCATTTACGCGGGGACAGAAACGTACCGTCAATAGTTCACCTGAGAAGGGCCGTCTCCCGTAGCGCGATCGTTTTGATCGGGCGTCGTCGATTGGATTTGCGAATCAACCTCATGCGTCGGCGGCGGCGCGTTTTTGTCAGCAGGTGGAAAATAGAGCGGGCCTTTCAGACCGCAGCCGGTCAGGCTGAACAGAGTGAGAAGTACAGCGAGTGCCTGAAACACATTTTTCATTATGGATTGCCTGTAAGTTCATGCTTTCTGTTTTCTATCATCGCAGGAGAAGACGTAAAAGCAAGAGTTGGCTGAAAACTGCATCATGAATTCTTCCAGGTTATACTGCCGCCATCACGTAAAAAACGGGAAACAACAATGAACGACAGTGAATTTCATCGCCTCGCAGACACCCTGTGGATGACCATTGAAGAACGTCTGGACGACTGGGACGGCGACAGCGATATCGACTGCGAAATCAACGGCGGCGTGCTAACCATTACCTTTGAGAACGGCAGCAAAATCATCATCAACCGTCAGGAGCCGCTGCACCAGGTATGGCTGGCGACCAAACAGGGCGGCTACCATTTTGACCTGAAAGGCGACGAATGGATTTGCGATCGCAGCGGCGAAACCTTCTGGGATCTGCTGGAGCAGGCCGCGACACAACAGGCTGGAGAAGCGGTGAGCTTCCGCTAAGTTTTATTGCCGGATGGCGCTACGCTTATCCGGCCTACATATCTCGCGTCATTTGTAACACCGCCATCCGGCATCATGTTCACGAGAAATACTGCTGCAACAGCGGCGCGTCGTTGTCCTGGTTTGCCGGTGGCACGGCGCTGATGGGCTGGGTACGGAACGGAATGACCTGCTCGCGACCATCGGTATTCACAATCTGGTAGAACTGCGGCAGGTTGAAGTTGATGAAGCTGGAGCCGTAGGTGAAGCGATCGTGCGACGACGAATAGAAGCGGCTCACGTCGCGTACCAGCTCTTCTTTGCTGCCTTCGCAGTGGTGATACACTTCCGCTCGGTTACTCTCGTCCAGAATATAAATATTAAAGCCTTTCTCATCACCGGTTTCTTCAAAGAAGAACTGGATGATCCCTTCGCTGGCGAACCCATCCACCACCGACGGTAATTTCACATGGTTGGTCTCAACCTGAACGGAAAGTCCGTGAAGTTTGTTGTGCGAAATCGCGCCGTAAAACTCAATGGCGTTTTCCAGTTTCTGCACCGAAACATTCAGGCGCTCGAAGAACAGCCCCCAGGTTTGGCCCGAAACGCGCAGCGCTTTAAAACGTCCGGTTTCCTGACGGGTGCTGGAGAGGCGCAGTTCAATGCACTCGGAGACCAGTTGCTGTACGCGGGTGCGGATCAGGCCGCGCAGATGCTGGCTATAGCAGAACACTTCCACGCTGTCCGGCGGCGCGGCATCCTGGTGCATTTTGCCGAGAATCGTTTTCAGCGCTTCAATCATCGCCTGTTCGCCGTTGAAGTGCAGGGTACGCACTTCGTTCCACGAGTTGCGATACAACAGGTCGACACTGCCGACCAGGCAGTTTTGCTCTTCGCCAAAGCTGAAGACATCCAGCTTACGGAAATCAAAATGCACCACCTGATTGCGGAACGCCGCCGTCGGGTCATATTCAAGGTTAACGATGATCGCCAGATGGCGAATTTCACACGGACTGTAGAGCGCTTTCGGCGTTGGCGCAGGCAAACGCAGCGGGAAATGGTGCGACACATCGGCCACCATCTCCTGCAACTTAGGCAGGTCCACAATGCCGTTGCCCTTAATAAACAGGTGGGTACGCGACGTCAGCAAACCGTTAAACCAGGCCCACGCCACCAGTTTGTTCAGGTAGCGGTTATATTCCAACGGCTGATGGCTGATGATCGAATCCATGTTCGGCGCACGGTTGTAGAGATACCAGCCAGAACGGTTGGCCCGGCCCGGCGGCACATGGATAAAGGTCAGGTTCGGTTCGGAGAGATCCGGTGAAATCTGCGGGTTCACCAGCGTCACTTTGCCCGGCAAGGCTTCAAATGCGGCATACAGTTTACGCGTCAGCACGCCAATATCCTGCGGGCTGGCGCTAACGCTGAGATTGTTACGGCGGGCAAAACGGATCAGATTACGATAGCTCTGCATCATGGCGTCGAGCAGTTCGTTATGCGCTTCGCGTACCTGATCGATCTTCCAGTTCGCCCGGTTGTCGAGCATTGTCAGACGGGCGTCGTCCCATCCCCACTCGTTCACTAACTGACTTAACACTTCACGACGCCAGCCAACACAGGCGCGTTCGCGGCTCAGTTTCTCACACACTTTTAAGTAGAAACATCGACGGACTAAATCAAGACGCGTCGGATCTTCAATAGCCGTGAGGTATTCGGTCACGCGTTCCAGCATCATGCAATACGGGTCGAGACCAAACGAAACGATCTCGCCGTCATGCAGGCGCTGTTTAATGTCTTTCGCCAACAGGCGCGGATTGGGATATTCCCAGGAGTAGGCTTCCAGCAGCAGCGTTTTCAGCACCGCTTTGTACGGGGAATCGATACTCTTGTACAACTGCCAGAGGCTGGCGCCAAAGTACTCTTCGGCGGAGAGCGAGCTTAATCCGCCCAGATCCAGCCATTCGTTTGGCGTGAGGACACCCTGCGCGTAAAGCGTCATGACGTAGTCGTCGTAATGCTCTTCTTCGTCGCACGGCACCATATTCCACAGAATACGCTTACCGGCCAGACGCACAGCGGTGCGATAAAATTCGTCGAGCAGCAGGATGTGCTGCGTCGAGCCGCAGTCTTCACCACCCAGACTGCCGCTTTCATTATGGCGGAAACGGTTTTCGTCGATCAGGAAGAAGCTGACTTCCACGCCCAGCGAAGCGGCCCAGCTTTCCAGCAGGCTGCATTTACGTTGCAGCAACTGGCGCTCTTCGCTATCAAGCCAGGACTGGTGGCAGACCCAGATATCCAGGTCAGAAGAACAGCTTTGCCCTACTGAAGATGTACTGCCCATTGAGTACACGCCGGTGATCGGCAGCTCGCCTTTCGGCGAGTCCTGCGGGGACATACCCCGGTACAGTTCAAGTTCATTCAGGTAGTGGCGTTGGGTTTCATCAGGCGTGTAAAAGCATATGCCCTTGGGAACGTTACCGTCGAGGTAACCCGGCATCAGCGGATTATGGTAGTGCAATAATGTCGGCAGCAGACTGTATACCTGCTGGAAGGCAGGGCCCATGGCAGCAAGCGCGCGATCCACACGCAATTGATTGATGGCATCCAGTCTCTGTTTCAAAGTCTCAATATAGAGGTACAAGACGTATCGCCTGATGTTGCTACCCGTCATGCGTCTGATTGCCATCGCGAGTGCGGACAACCAAACCATTCGGGATAAACCGTATGTCAAAAATAACCGTTACCTTTTTCATCCTTCTCCCCATTAAGGGGTAAAGACGAAAAAATGGTCTAAAACGTGATCAATTTAACACCTTGCTCATTGACCGTAAAGAAAGATGCACTACATACAAGTGTAGCACCGTTAGCTGCGTGTAAATTCCTTAATACGGTCAGGCGGTTTCTCGTCATTATTCACTGCCAGTCGCGACGCCGCGCCTGATCCTCTTACTCACCTTTGACCGTAACACTGACATCCCACTTGTAAGGATGTTAGGATGGTCCACGGACGATAATGACGGTAACAAGCATGTTAGACAATGTTTTAAGAATTGCCACACGCCAAAGCCCCCTTGCGCTCTGGCAGGCACATTATGTCAAAGACGCGTTGATAGCACAGCATCCGGGACTGGTCGTGGAACTGGTGCCGATGGTAACGCGCGGCGACGTGATTCTGGACACCCCTCTGGCAAAAGTGGGCGGTAAGGGCTTGTTTGTAAAAGAGCTGGAAGTCGCGCTGCTGGAAAAGCGCGCCGATATCGCCGTGCATTCGATGAAAGATGTGCCGGTAGAATTCCCGCAAGGGCTTGGCCTGGTCACGATTTGCGAACGCGAAGATCCACGCGATGCTTTCGTCTCGAACCAATACAACAATCTGGATGAACTGCCCGCAGGCAGCATCGTCGGCACATCAAGTTTGCGTCGCCAGTGCCAGTTGGCCGAGCGTCGCCCGGATCTCGTCATCCGCTCGCTGCGCGGCAACGTCGGCACACGCCTGAGCAAGCTCGATAACGGCGATTATGATGCAATTATCCTGGCGGTTGCCGGGTTAAAACGGTTAGGTCTGACGTCGCGTATTCGCACCGCGCTGCCTCCCGAAATCTCTCTCCCTGCCGTAGGGCAAGGCGCAGTGGGCATTGAATGCCGACTGGATGACGCACGTACTCAGGCGCTGTTAGCGCCGCTGAATCATGAAGAAACCGCACTACGTGTAAAAGCCGAACGCGCCATGAACACCCGCCTGGAAGGGGGCTGTCAGGTGCCGATTGGCAGCTATGCTGAAATCATTGATGGTGAAGTCTGGCTGCGTGCGCTGGTTGGCGCGCCTGACGGTTCGCAGATGATTCGCGGAGAACGTCGCGGATTGCCGCAGGACGCCGCGCAAATGGGCATTTCCCTGGCGGAAGAGCTGCTGGAAAACGGCGCCCGCGCGATTCTGACCGAGGTTTATAACGGAGAAGCGCCCGCATGAGTATTCTGGTCACCCGCCCGTCTCCCTCCGGGGAAGAGTTAGTGAGCCGTCTGCGCACACTGGGGCAGGTGGCCTGGAGTTTTCCGCTTATTGAGTTTACGCCGGGCCGGGAACTGGCAACGCTTGCCGATCGCCTGGCGGCGCTCACGGACAACGATCTGGTGTTCGCCCTCTCGCAACACGCCGTCGCCTTTGCCCACGCCCAACTACAACAGCAGGGGCTGGGCTGGCCTGTGCAGCCACGCTACTTCGCCATCGGGCGCACAACGGCGCTGGCGTTGCATACCGTTAGCGGATGCGATATTCGCTATCCTCTGGATCGGGAAATCAGCGAAGTCTTGCTACAATTACCTGAATTACAAAATATTGCGGGAAAACGAGCGCTTATTTTACGGGGCAACGGCGGGCGTGAACTGTTAGGCAAAACCCTCACAGAACGCGGCGCTGAAGTCACCTTTTGTGAATGTTATCAACGCAGTGCAAAACATTACGATGGCGCGGAAGAGGCGATGCGCTGGCACTCTCGCGGCGTGACGACGATTGTTGTCACCAGCGGCGAAATGCTGCAACAGCTCTGGTCGCTGATCCCGCAGTGGTATCGTGAGCACTGGTTACTACGCTGTCGGCTGCTGGTCGTCAGTGAGCGTCTGGCGCACCTCGCCCGGGAACTGGGCTGGCAAGATATTAAGGTCGCTGATAACGCCGACAACGATGCGCTACTGCGCGCATTACAATAACTCTCATAATGGGATGCCATAATGACGGAACAAGAAAAATCCTCCGCCGTGGTTGAAGAGACCAGGGAGGCCGTGGAAACCACGCCGCAGCCAGTCAATGCAGAAAAGAAGAGTAAGAACGGCGCCGCGCTGGTATTGAGTGCGGTGGCAATCGCCATTGCCCTGGCGGCGGGCGTTGGTCTGTATGGCTGGGGAAAGCAGCAGGCCGTTAAACAAACGGCCACCAGCGATGCGCTGGTTAACCAACTTACGGCGCTGCAAAAAGCCCAGGAAAGCCAAAAAGCGGAGCTGGAAAGCATTATCAAACAGCAGGCGACGCAACTGGATGATGCAAATCGCCAACAGGCCGCGCTGGCGAAACAGCTGGATGAAGTGCAACAGAAAGTCGCGACGATCTCCGGCAGCGATGCCAAAACCTGGCTGCTGGCGCAATCTGATTTTCTGGTCAAACTCGCCGGACGTAAATTGTGGAGCGATCAGGATGTCACCACCGCTGCGGCGCTGCTCAAAAGCGCGGATGCCAGCCTGGCGGACATGAACGACCCCAGTCTGATCGCCGCGCGCCGCGCCATTACCGATGATATTGCCAGCCTGTCGGCGGTGGCGCAGGTGGACTACGACGGCATTATCCTCAAAGTGAACCAGCTCTCTAACCAGATTGATAACCTGCGTCTGGCCGATAACGACACCGACGATTCGCCAATGGACTCCGACAGCAGCGAGCTGTCCAGCTCGATCAGCGAATGGCGCGTTAACCTGCAAAAAAGCTGGCAGAACTTTATGGACAGCTTTATTACTATTCGCCGTCGTGATGACACCGCCGTCCCGCTGCTGGCGCCGAACCAGGACGTTTACTTACGTGAAAACATCCGCTCCCGCCTGTTAGTGGCGGCGCAAGCCGTGCCGCGTCATCAGGAAGAGACTTACCGTCAGGCGCTGGATAATGTCTCCACCTGGGTACGCGCGTACTACGACACCGACGACGCAACGACCAAAGCGTTCCTTGATGACGTGGATAAACTGAGTCAACAGAGCATCACGATGGACGTGCCGGAGACGTTACAGAGCCAGCCGATTCTTGAAAAACTGATGCAGACTCGCGTGCGTAACCTGCTGGCGCAACCGGCGGCAGCCACGACCGAAGCGGCTCAGGCCCCTGCTCCGCAGGCAGAAGCACCGGCAGCCGCGCCGCAAGGAGAATAATGATGCTGAAAGTATTATTGCTCTTTGTGTTGTTGATCGCCGGTATCGTCATAGGCCCAATGATCGCCGGTCATCAGGGCTATGTTCTGATCCAGACCGATAATTACAACATTGAGACCAGCGTAACGGGGCTGGTGATCATCCTGATCGTTATGATGGTCATTCTGTTCGCCATTGAGTGGCTGCTGCGACGCGTTTTCCGCACCGGCGCACACACTCGCGGCTGGTTTGTCGGGCGTAAACGCCGCCGCGCACGTAAGCAGACCGAACAGGCGCTGCTTAAGCTGGCGGAAGGCGATTACCAGCAGGTTGAGAAGCTGATGGCGAAGAATGCCGATCACGCTGAACAGCCGGTGGTGAACTATCTGCTGGCCGCCGAAGCCGCGCAGCAGCGTGGTGACGAAGCGCGCGCTAATCAGCATCTGGAACGTGCCGCTGAACTGGCGGGCAATGACACGATTCCGGTGGAGATCGCCCGCGTACGTCTGCAACTGGCGCGCAACGAGAACCATGCGGCGCGTCACGGCGTGGATAAACTGCTGGAAGTTACCCCGCGTCATCCAGAAGTGCTGCGCCTGGCGGAACAGGCTTACATCCGCACCGGAGCATGGAGTTCACTGCTGGACATCATCCCATCAATGGCGAAGGCCAACGTCGGCGATGAAGAACATCGCGCCATGCTGGAACAGCAGGCCTGGATTGGGCTGATGGATCAGGCGCGAGCCGATCAGGGCAGCGAAGGATTACGCGAATGGTGGAAGAACCAGAGCCGTAAAACTCGCCACCAGGTTCCACTGCAAGTGGCAATGGCAGAGCATCTGATTGAGTGTGACGATCACGATATGGCGCAGCAGATCATCATCGACGGCCTGAAGCGCCAGTATGACGACCGCCTGGTTCTGCCGATCCCGCGCCTGAAAACCAACAACCCGGAGCAGCTGGAAAAAGTGCTGCGCCAGCAGATTAAAACCGTTGGCGATCGCCCGCTACTGTGGAGCACGCTGGGTCAGTCATTGATGAAGCATGGCGAATGGCAGGAGGCTACGTTCGCTTTCCGCGCCGCGCTCAAGCAACGCCCTGACGCCTACGACTACGCCTGGCTCGCCGATGCGCTGGACCGGTTGCATCAGCCGGAAGAAGCGGCCACCATGCGCCGCGACGGTCTTATGCTGACCTTGCAGAACAATCCTCCGCAGTAATTCCCATTGCCCGGTGACGCTACGCTTACCGGGCCTGCCAGGTCACCGTAGGCCGGATAAGGCGAAGCCGCCATCCGGCAGTTCTCTCCCGCTTCCCCATAAAAAAACGCCTGCTCAAATGAGCAGGCGTCAAAACAGGTCTGTATGACAACATAAATGGGTGCTTCACTCAACGTTATGTCCATGGTGTTTGATGAGGCGTAAACGACATCTGTCTGTGGACGATAAGCACCGTAAACGGCTCTGCATCATTCCTGAGTTTATGAGGCACTAAGGCGAACATAAGAGATGGAATGAGCATCTACAGAGATATTATTGCACATTGCATGCCAGGATTGCACCGCCAAAAATAAGGATTCAGACTTTTTAACGTATCAGGCCATTCGCGGCTCTGCGGCGGTTTCTGCCAGCCTTCTTCGCCATAAAAATCCCCTCTTTGTCTCTGAACGGAGACAAATAACACGCAATACCGATAATTAGTGATAAATCATGGCGTTAGACGTCACCAGATAGCGACAACAGAAGCCTGGAATGTCTCAACATTGCGACAGTGATACAGGGGATCGGGAAAGAAGAGGAAGAAGAGGTGAAAACAAAAAACCCCGCCGAAGCGGGGTTCAAAATTGGTCGGCGAGAGAGGATTCGAACCTCCGACCCACTGGTCCCAAACCAGTTGCGCTACCAAGCTGCGCTACTCGCCGATGTACTGCTTTTTTTGAATTTTTAGTTCAACTCTTTAAGTCGTGGTGCGAGGGGGGGGACTTGAACCCCCACGTCCGTAAGGACACTAACACCTGAAGCTAGCGCGTCTACCAATTCCGCCACCTTCGCATTTCACAACTTTTAATAATGGGGTGGCTAATGGGATTCGAACCCACGACAACTGGAATCACAATCCAGGGCTCTACCAACTGAGCTATAGCCACCACTGAAATCTTTTACGCGGTATTAAAACCACCGCAGCTCCAGCACCGGGTAAATGGTGCGCCCGACAGGATTCGAACCTGAGACCTCTGCCTCCGGAGGGCAGCGCTCTATCCAGCTGAGCTACGGGCGCTTAGCGCCGTTGCGGGGGTGGATAATACGGACTTCCCACCCCTCTGTCTAGTGCCTTTTTAAATAAAATGCGCGTTTGGTTACGCTTTGCGCGTTTTGCTGCTTATTCCCCCACCTTGTGGGCAGTTCCGGCGCGATTCAGGCCGAAAACCTTGTAGACGAGCGTGACGGCAAGCAGGAAGATGATGCCGACAAACAGCGACATACGGGTATCTTCATTCAAGTACATGCCAATTAAAACGCAAACCAGGAACGCCATCGTCAGATAATTCGCCCACGGGAACATAATAGAACGGAAAGGATGGCTGATCATCGCGTCTTTATGAGCACGACGGAAACGCAACTGGCTAATCAGGATCACGAACCACGGCACCATACCCGGCAATACGCTGGCGCTGTAGACATACACAAACACCCGCTGCGGGTTCGGAATAATGTAGTTCAGGCATGAACCAATCAGCAGAATCGCGATCGACAGCGCCACCCCGGCGACCGGTACGCCATGACGGGAGACTTTCGCCATCGCCGCCGGAAGCTGGCGGTTTTTTGCCAGGGCATACAGCATACGTCCACAGCTATACATGCCGCTGTTACAGCCGGAAAGCGCGGCGGTCAGCACCACGAAGTTAATAATGCCCGCCGCAGCGGTAATCCCGATTTTGGCAAAAGTGAGTACAAACGGACTACCGTTACTGCCGATTTCGTTCCACGGGAAGATCGTCACGATAACGAAAATCGCCCCTACATAGAAAATCAGGATACGCCACAGTACCTTGCCTACCGCGCTGCGCAGCGTAACCTGCGGATTCTTCGCTTCACCCGCGGTAATGCCGATCAGCTCCACGCCCTGATAGGAGGCGACCACAATACACAACGCCGTCAGGAACCCTTTCCAGCCACCGGCAAAGAAGCCGCCGTGTTCCGTCAGGTTGCCAAAACCGATCGCCTGGCCGCTATTGCCAAAGCCAAAGAAAATCACCCCCAGTCCGACCACAATCATCACAATGATGGTGGTGACTTTGATCATCGCAAACCAGAACTCGATTTCGCCGTACAGACGGACGGCGGCCAGATTAGCCAGCGCCACCAGCCCAACGGCGATCAGGGCGGGTATCCATTGCGCCATGTCCGGGAACCAGAACTGCACGTATACCCCGATAGCGGTTATTTCCGATATCCCCACCGCCATCCACATAAACCAGTATGACCACGCGGTGAGATAGCCAAAGAAGGGGCTCATGTAACGGTGCGCATAAACGGCGAATGAGCCAGTAACCGGCTCCAGGAACAGCATTTCGCCCATTGAGCGCATGATGAAAAAGACGAACAGCCCGGCGACGATATACGCCAGCAGCACGGAGGGCCCCGCCCATTTCAGCGTACTGGCGGCGCCCATAAACAGCCCAACGCCAATCGTGCCCCCAAGGGCGATCAATTCGATATGACGAGCTTCCAGCCCACGCTGTAGCTCCGGTTTTTTCTCTGCCATAAATCCTCTTGTCGTGTTTGCACTCGTTCCGGCGTTGTTGCCGGTTATTGTTATGGGTACATCAAGCGATGCGAATGGTTTCTTAAATTTGGCAAAATGGCAAATGAAGCATTAAAAAAATGCATGTTTTGTGTAAAAAAGGAACAAAAATGTGGGAGGCGGGCAACGTATTAAGCAGAATGCGCTGCCCGTAAGAAAAGCAGCGTTCAGAGATTGCCGGTGTAATGCCAGCGGAGATAGCGCAACAGACGCAGCTGGCGGGTGATACGGCTCGGCTGAGACAGCAGGCGATACAGCCACTCCAGCCCCAGCGTCTGCCACATTTTGGGCGCGCGTTTCACATGACCGGTAAAGACATCGTAGGTGCCGCCCACCCCCATATATAAGGCCTGAGGATGAATCACCCGACAGTCGCGCATCAGGATTTCTTGTTTCGGCGATCCCATTGCCACGGTCACAATCTTCGCCCCGCTGGCATGGATGCGCTCAAACAGCGCCTGGCGCTGCTCAGGTTTAAAATAACCGTCCTGGCTACCGACAATATTGACGTTCCACTGCGCACGCAGTTTCGCTTCCGTCTGCGCCAGCACCTCCGGCTTACCGCCGACCAGAAAAACGGGCGTCCCTTCTTTACCGGCACGCGCCATCAGTTCTTCCCAGAGATCGGCCCCGGCCACCCGTGAAACCTGCGCCTGGGGGAATTTCTTACGCACTGAGCGCACGACGCTAATGCCATCCGCATATTTAAACTCGGCGGCATCAATCAACGCCCTGACTTCCGGGTCATCTTCTGCGGTCAGCATTTTCTCAGCATTGATCGCCACCAGCGTACCCTGCTTCATTTGCCCATCGGCAAACAGGTAATTCAGCGCATGTTGCATATCGCGCCAGCCAATCAGCTGCAATCCACGAAGTGAATAGAGCGGCGCTGTCGTGTTATCCGTCATTATTATCCTTCAACCTGAGTCTGCGGCTGCGGTTTCGCCCGTTGATGGACCAACCCGGCACAATCGAAAAGCCAGAACAAGAGTTTTGCCACCAGCAGGCAGGCACCAAAAATCACGAGGAAAAAGACCACTCGCGAGACAAAAGAATCCAGCCCTTCTCGCGCCAGAACAATCATATTGAAGATGGCGCCAAAGCAGAAACTGTGCAAAATCGCCGCCTTATAGCGATTCGTCTCGCGGTTGCCAAGCTCATACAGCCAGTCAAACCATTTGATAATCAGCCCAACCGCGACCGCCCCCAGAGGGATAAACAGCGCGCCGCCCATCACCACCAGCGAACCAATCAGCGTGGGGGAAATGGCGAGGCCTGAGTGGTTGTTCAGCACTTCCCAGGTAAAGTAGTTGGCTGAATTCAGCACAATGCCCGGACGCCCAGGCCACAGCCACGAAGGAATGAAGACATAAAAATCACGGACGATCGGCGCCAGTCCCTGGAAATCGATGTTGTCGTAGTTTTGCAACAGCAGCGCCAGGTTCTCCCACGGCGAAAAGGTATCACGGGTCAGATACAGGAAAGTGTAAAACGCCTCATCGCCGCTCACGTTCAGCCCATAGCGCTTCAGCGCCAGCCAGAACATCCCGACAATTCCCAGCACCCCCGCCGCCACCAGCATCCACAGCGAGATCCAGCCACGAATAATGCCGATAAACAGGAAGATGGCAAACGCGATAATGATGTTAGCGCGCGTGCCGCCAACAATCATGTAGGTCAGCAGGCCAAACGCAACGGTACTCACCAGGAAAAACAGCCACGCTTTACTGTCCTGGCGCAGGAAGTAGATCACCAGCATCGCCGGAATAAAGAAGTAGAAGAAGCGTTTCAATGCCACGCCGGAGACTTCGCTGGAGAAGATCTGGCTGTAAGAGTGCAGCCGGAACAGCAGGAACCCATTGTGCATAAAGAAGATGCCAACGCTCACCAGTGCAATCCCCATCAGCATGACCCAGGTAAGGTGAGTCTCCACCCGGTTCATGGTAAATAGCGGCTTGCGCGGCACATCCGTCACGCGTTTACGTAAGCGGGTTTTATAGGTCACGTAATAAACGGCATAAAAACACGCGGCGGACAATAACGCCTGCAACAGGATTTCCGGCGGCGCCACGCCGACGTCAAAGCGGAACACCAGCACGCTGGTCAACGGGAAGCCGAAGAAAAAGGTCAGCAAAAACAGCAATGAAAAGAATACGTTGAAGTTAAAGCGCACGCGGCGAAACTCAAACCAGGTCAACGTGGCGATAAACAGCGTAGAGAGCAGCCAGACGACCAGTAACCCGCTAAATTGCATCAGGCTCATGCGGCTTCTCCTGCGGCAATGCGTAACGCGTTATGCCACGGTTCAAGGTAATTTGGGCTAAAGAAGGTGATCCCGCTTTTATCCACGGACGCCAGCTGCCGCTGCGCCTCACGAACCACGCCTTCATTAAGCGCGTCCGTCGTGAACAACACGGGCAGATGCTGTTCCGCCATATCCTGCCAGAACGGGTTCTCACGGTTAAGCACGCACGGGACACCCGCCTGGATAAGCAGGCACAACGTGCCGATTCCCTGCTGACGGGCAAAGATGAAATACCCGAGGTCGCACTGGCGAAGCAGCGCCAGATAGGCATCGAATTCCAGTTTTTCGCTGAGGATGTGTAAATTTTCCGCACTGAACAGCGCCTGTCCCGCCTGACGGACTTCATCAATGTACGCGTCGTTATTGGCCGGATAGCCCATCGGCACGATCACATTTACCGTGTCGCCGAACTGCTGATACACCGCGCGTAACGCCGCAATATGTTCGTTACTGCGATCGCCGGAGTTACCCACCAGAACCGTCATTTTCCCTTCACGCGGACGATCGTTTGCCATGTTATTAAGCGAAGAGTCCATTCGCGTCGGGAAATAGAGCAGTTCACCACGCACGCGCGGGTGCTGACGGGCGAAATAGCTCAAATCGCCACGAGTAGCGAACACACAGCCCACTCGATTTTGCGCCATGCGGCGAACGGGGTAAAACAGACGGAATTTCAGCCCACGGGAAACTTCATACAGATCCGCGCCCCAGATGTGCCAGTAAAACTGCTCAGGTTTGATTCCGCCACTTAGCAGCGCCAGCCACAGGCTGGTATTGAACTGACCGTGGAAGAAGAAACGTTGCCGGCGATTGGCTTTCGCTTTGGCGATGACCGCCTCAGCCAGCGTTTTTTTCCCGGCGTAGAAACTCAGCGACAGAGCCGGGCAGCTTTCCCTGAGCCCCGCATCCTGACCTGCAACCATAAACACGCGCGCATGCTCGCTTGTCGCGGCCAGCGCATCATTGAAAAACCGCAGCACGGTTTGATTATGGTGAGGGATATCCGATCCCAGTACGTGAATCAGTACAGTCATGCCCGCCTACGCCAGAGTAAAAACACGCCACAACAGAGAGAGAAATAGACCACATAGGTGGCCATATACGCCTGTGCCGCCCCCAGCGCGCCATGCGCGGGGATCAGCCAGTGAGCGAATGCCATCAACAAAATGAACTGGCTAATCTCAGCCAGAATATAAAACCGCAGCGACGCTTTTGCGATCACCAGATAGCCAAAAACGTACGCGCCCACTTTCAGCACATCGCCCACCAGTTGCCAGGCGAACAGATCGCGCATGGCGGTGAATTTGGCGGAAAAGAGCAGCCAGATGGCGAAATCACGCAGCAGCCAGACCGTAAAACTCGCCGCCGCCACCGCAGGCAGAACAAATTTCAGCGATTTCACCACTTCGCGCGTAATCGCCTGCTTTTCGGTCAGACGCGACAGCGTTGGCAATAAGTACACGCTAAACGAGGCGGTAATAAATTGTAGATAGGCATCGGAAATACTGCTTACGCCCTGCCAGATACCAACATCATCCCAGCTGTAATGCGCCGCCAGCAGGTTTCGCATCATCACATAAGCCACCGGTAGCGTGACGGACGTAATCAGCGCCATCAGCGTAAATTTGCTGAGCTGTCCGGCAAGCCCTTTATCCCACGACGGTTTCAGGTAGCTAAGCGGGATCGCGCCGCGTTTAATCAGCATAATCGCCGCCGGGATCACCACCAGCGCAGGCACCAGCGCCAGACCCAGCAGCGCACCTTCATAGCCGCCCAGACGGTAGCAGCCATAGTAGGCCACAACTCCCACCAGGCTCCCCACAATCAGCGACAGCGCATTCCCGGCAGCGTCACGAAACCCTTTCATCAGCGCCAGCAGCAGGTTCGCCCAGGCGATCCCCATCTGCACCAGCGCCACTAAACGCACCAGCCCCTGGTAGTGGCTGTGCCCAAACAGCCCCTGGCTAATGGGGGCCGCCGCCAGCACGAAGACCAGCGCCAGTAGCGTGGAGAACCCCAGCACCATTGCGGATGAAGTGCCCACCACGTTACGCAACCGGGCAGGGTTATCATGATGCTGAGCGACATACTTCGTCACCCCGTTAAATATCCCGGCCCCGGCCAGCACGCCGAGCACGGTCACCATCTGGCGGAAGTTACCCGCCTGGCCGACGCCCGCAGGGCCAAACGACACCGCCAGCAGTTTTACGACCAGTAAGCCTGCGCCAATTTTCACCAGCGTACTGGCGGCCGTCCACAGGGACGCTTTCGCAAGCGACATATCAGGAGAAATAGTTCAGCAAGGTCGAAATCACCGTTCGCTGATTAACGGGAGACAGATTATAAAACAGCGGCAAGCGCAGCAGGCGCTCGCTCTCTTTGGTGGTGTACCGATCTTCGCCACGGAACTCGCCAAACTTGTCGCCTGCCGGACAATCATGTAGCGGGATGTAATGGAACACCGCCATGATTTCCGCTTCTTTCAGGAAGTTGATCAGCGCGCTGCGATCGGTAATATCCCGCAACTTGATATAAAACATATGCGCGTTGTGCCTACAGTCGTCCGGGATAGAGGGCAGGTCAATACGTCCCGCGCGCGCCAGCGGCGCCAGTGCGTCATAGTAGGTCTGCCACAGCGCCAGACGCTGTTGATTGATGCGATCGGCCGCTTCCAGCTGCGCCCACAGATACGCCGCCTGGAGATCGGACATCAGATAGCTGGAGCCGATATCCCGCCAGGTGTATTTATCCACCTGTCCCCGGAAGAACTGGCTGCGATTGGTGCCTTTTTCACGGATGATTTCCGCCCGTTCAATCAGGGAACGGTCGTTAATCAGCGTCGCGCCGCCTTCACCACCTGCCGTGTAGTTTTTGGTTTCGTGAAAACTGAAGCAACCGATATGACCAATCGTCCCCAGCGCACGGCCTTTCCAGGTCGACATCACGCCCTGCGCGGCATCTTCCACCACAAACAGATTATGACGCTTCGCAATCGCCATAATGGTGTCCATTTCGCAGGCGACGCCCGCGTAATGCACCGGGACAATGACGCGCGTCTTGTCGGTAATCGCCGCTTCAATCAGCGTTTCATCAATGTTCATGGTATCCGGGCGGATATCGACGAAAATGATTTTCGCCCCGCGCAGCACAAAGGCGTTGGCGGTAGAAACGAAGGTGTAGCTTGGCATAATGACTTCATCGCCCGGCTGGATGTCCAGCAGCAATGCCGCCATTTCAAGTGACGCCGTACAGGATGGCGTCAGCAACACTTTAGCGCTGCCAAAACGTTGCTCCAGCCACTGCTGGCAACGGCGCGTAAAGCCGCCATCTCCGCAAAGTTTGCCGCTTCCCAGCGCTGACTGCATGTAATCGAGTTCGGTTCCCACCACCGGCGGCGCGTTAAATGGAATCATTTTGTCACCTGTATAACCAGTACGCGGTGCTTTCTACGTTGCCACCGCTCTGTATATAACGTTTAAGCGCGGCGGTGTTGCCCATCTGGGTCGCCACCCGCAATGTTGTCTTTCCGCGAGACTGCGCCCACGCGAGCGCCGCCTGCATTAATTCTGCTCCTGCTCCACGCCCGGCCAGCAGGCCGATGCGCGCATCGGTGTCGTTCAGTTCGCGCAGCGAGACAAACCCGCGAATATCGTTATTCGCCGCCCGGATAACCAGACACTGGTGATCGAAGGTGCCGTGCACGGCATTTTCAATCCACTGAGCATAAAAACGGGCGCTGGCGTCCGGCGCATACCACGGTGCGCGGAAACGGCTTTGCGCAAACGCAGCGGACGCCTGTTGACGTAACGCGGGAATATCGGCAATTTGTGCAATTTCCACGCCAGAAATACGTTCAATGCCAGCGACCGGCAGGCTGAAGTCAACTTCACCTTCTACCAGCGAAAACCCCAACTGTTGCAGCGCATCTAATTCATCCGTGCGCGCAGCAGAAATTTTCGCCTGCACGCGCGACCAGGGTTGCAATGCCTCTGGCGTTAACACTGGCGCGGCAGGGTCCACGCGAACAATGGCGCTATTGACGCCAAAGAACGTATTTTCCCACGTTAATGGTTCAATACTGGCGCGGACGGGCACGGAGTAGCTCCAGTAAATATTGGCCGTAGCCGGTTTTCGCTAAAGAACTGGCGGCGCGTTTTACGCCCTCGTCATCCAGCCAGCCGTTACGCCAGGCGATCTCTTCCAGACAGGCAATTTTGAAGCCCTGGCGTTTTTCAACCGTCTGCACAAACGTGCTCGCTTCAATCAGGCTGTCATGGGTGCCGGTATCTAGCCACGCAAAGCCGCGACCGAGCAACTCAACCGTCAGCTTGCCGTCATTAAGGTACATCTGATTAATGGACGTAATCTCCAGCTCACCGCGCTCGGAAGGCTTCACGCGCTTCGCGTACTCTACTACCTTGCTGTCGTAAAAATAGAGACCGGTCACCGCCCAGTTTGATTTCGGCTGTTTCGGCTTCTCTTCCAACGAGACCGCGCGAAAATTGTCGTCGAACTCCACGACGCCAAAACGTTCCGGGTCCATAACCTGATAACCAAAAACGGTCGCCCCTTCGGTTCGCGCCGCCACATGACGCAATTTCGGGCTGAAACCCTGACCAAAGAAGATATTGTCGCCCAGTACAAGACAGGACGGCTCGCCGTTAAGGAATGTTTCACCAATGATAAAGGCCTGCGCCAGCCCATCCGGGCTGGGTTGTTCGGCATACTGCAACTCAATGCCAAACTCCGAACCATCGCCCAGCAGACGCTGAAAATAGTGCTTATCTTCCGGTGTGGTGATAATCAGGATTTCCCGGATACCCGCCAGCATCAGTACCGACAGCGGATAGTAGATCATCGGCTTGTCATAAATCGGCAGAAGCTGCTTCGACACACCGCGCGTAATCGGATGCAGGCGGGTGCCAGAGCCGCCCGCCAGAATGATACCTTTCATGCGTTCCTCCTCCGGGTTTAGCCCTTCAGACCTAAACGTTCACCCTGATAGCTGCCATCCTGCACGGGCTTCCACCAGGCCTCATTCGCCAGATACCACTGCACGGTTTTCCGCATTCCGCTTTCAAAGGTTTCCTGCGGCGTCCAGCCAAGTTCACGCGCAATTTTCGCTGCGTCGATGGCATAGCGTAAATCATGGCCTGGACGGTCATCCACAAAAGCGATCAGGGAGCGATAATGCGCCACGCCCTGCGGTTTTTGTGGCGCAAGTTCTTCCAGCAGATCGCAAATCGTTTCCACAACCTCCAGATTCTTACGCTCATTATGGCCGCCAATGTTATATGTCTCTCCCACTTCGCCCGCCGTCAGCACGCGATACAGCGCCCTGGCGTGATCTTCAACGTACAGCCAGTCGCGGATCTGTTGTCCATTGCCATACACCGGCAGCGGTTTACCCGCCAGCGCGTTCAGGATCATCAATGGGATCAGCTTTTCCGGGAAGTGGTAAGGGCCGTAATTATTGGAACAGTTAGTGACCAGCGTCGGCAGACCATAGGTGCGCAACCACGCGCGCACCAGGTGATCGCTGCTGGCTTTCGAGGCGGAATAAGGACTGCTCGGCGCATACGGCGTGGTCTCAGTAAAGAAATCATCCGTGGAATGCAGATCGCCATACACCTCGTCAGTGGAGATATGGTGGAAACGAAACGCCGATTTTTTTTCATCATTGAGCGTCGCCCAGTAAGTCCGGGCCGCTTCCAGCAGCGTGTAGGTTCCCACGATATTGGTTTCAATAAACGCAGCCGGGCCGTCGATAGACCGGTCAACGTGGCTTTCCGCCGCCAGATGCATCACGTAATCCGGCTGGTACTGCTGAAAAACGCGATCCAGCGATGCCCGATCGCAGATATCCACTCTCTCAAAGGCAAAGCGCTCATGCTGTGCAACTGGCGCCAGCGACATCAGGTTTCCGGCGTAGGTGAGCTTATCCACCACCACCACGGCGTCGGGGGTTTCATCAATGATGTGGCGTACAACGGCAGAGCCGATAAATCCCGCGCCGCCAGTGACCAGAATCCGTTTCATCAGCGCCAGACTCCTTTTGTATCCACAATGTAGCGTTGCTGCACAGCGTCGCCGTTAATCGCTTTAAACGGATGATGGTCAACCAGCATGACCAGCACATCCGCTTCCGCCAGCGCATTTTCCAGCGTGGCTAACGTGCAGCGACCTTCCAGTTTTTTCGGCAACTGATGAATATTAGGCTCTACCACCAGCGTTTCACCGGCATGCCAGTGCGCAATCTCCTGCGCAATGCCCATCGCCGGGCTTTCACGCAGATCGTCAATATTCGGTTTAAACGCCAGACCAAAACAGGCGATTTTGATGTCGCTGGCGCGCTTATTCGTTGCCGTCAGACAATCCGCCACTGCGGCTTTCACCTGCGCCACCACCCAGTGTGGTTTACCGTCGTTCACTTCACGCGCGGTACGGATCAGTCGCGCCTGCTGCGGGTTTTGCGCCACAATAAACCACGGATCGACGGCGATGCAGTGGCCTCCCACGCCCGGCCCAGGCTGGAGAATATTTACGCGCGGATGACGATTCGCCAGACGAATCAGTTCCCAGACGTTAATCCCCTGATCGGCGCAAATCAGCGACAGCTCGTTCGCAAAGGCGATATTGACGTCACGGAAGCTGTTTTCCGTGAGCTTACACATTTCGGCGGTGCGGGAATTAGTCACCACACACTCGCCTTCAAGGAAAATCTTGTACAACTCGCTGGCACGCGCGGAGCATACCGGCGTCATGCCGCCAATCACGCGGTCATTTTTGATGAGCTCCACCATAACCTGACCCGGCAATACGCGCTCCGGGCAGTAGGCAATGTTCACATCAGCCTGTTCCCCCGCCTGCTGCGGGAAAGTCAGATCCGGGCGCATTTCCGCCAGCCATGCGGCCATTTGTTCTGTCGCGCCCACCGGCGAGGTGGATTCGAGGATGACCAGCGCGCCTTTTTTCAGTACGGGAGCAATAGATTTCGCGGCCGCTTCGACATAAACCATATCGGGGTCGTGATCGCCCTTGAACGGCGTCGGCACGGCGATCAAGTACGCGTCGGCTGCTACCGGCGTTGTCGTGGCCCGGAGGAATCCGCCTTCAACCGCAGTTTTCACGACGCTATCCAGATCCGGCTCAACAATATGGATGGCTCCACGGTTGATGGTGTCCACCGCCTGCTGATTGATATCCACGCCAATAACGTGCTTTTGGCGAGAAGCAAAGGCCGCAGCCGTCGGCAACCCGATGTATCCCAGCCCAATAACAGAAATGGTCGTAAAACTCATAGCGATACCCGATTATTTTTTAACGCGTGTAAAATGCGGCCGCACGCCTGCCCGTCGCCATAAGGATTATGGGCGCGGCTCATGGTTTGATATTCATTTTCGTCGTGCAGCAAACGTGTGACTTCTTCCACAATACGGTGTGAATCGGTTCCCACCAGACGCACCGTGCCAGCGGTAACGGCTTCTGGCCGTTCCGTCATTTCGCGCATAACCAACACCGGTTTGCCTAATGACGGCGCCTCTTCCTGAATCCCACCGGAATCGGTAAGGATCAGCCAGGCGTGGTTCATCAGCCAGACAAACGGCAGGTAATCCTGCGGCTCAATCAGTATCACATTTTCAACATGCCCCAGGATGCGGTTAACCGGTTCGCTGACGTTGGGATTCAGGTGAACCGGATACACAATTTGTACATCCTGATTGGTAGCTGCTATCTCCGCCAGCGCATGGCAGATTTGCTCAAACCCCCGGCCAAAGCTCTCACGGCGATGTCCGGTCACCAGGATCATTTTTTTATCGTCACACAGGAAAGGATACCGCTTTGCCAGTTCGGCGCGTAGCGTATCGCTGGCCAGTACGCGATCGCGCACCCAGATCAGCGCATCAATCACGGTATTGCCGGTGACAAAGATGTGGTTATCAGGGATCTGTTCCCGCAGTAAATTCTGCCGTGAATTTTCCGTCGGCGCAAAATGGTACATAGCCAGGCGACCGGTCAAGGTGCGGTTCGCCTCTTCAGGCCAGGGGGAGTAGAGATCGCCGGTTCGTAGCCCGGCCTCTACATGACCGACAGGGATACGCTGGTAGAAAGCCGCCAGACTGGTGGCGAGAGTGGTTGTCGTATCGCCATGCACCAATACGACATCAGGTTTAAAATCGGCAAGAATCGGTTTTAATCCTTCCAGGATTCGACAGGTAATCTCTGTCAGCCCCTGACCCGGCTGCATAATATTGAGATCGTAGTCAGGCACAATAGAAAAGAGATTCAAAACCTGATCGAGCATCTCCCGATGCTGCGCAGTAACGCAGACTTTTGCCTCAAAATGAGGGTCCTTTGCCAGCGCATGAACCAGAGGCGCCATCTTGATGGCCTCCGGTCGCGTGCCAAATACAGTCAGTACTTTCACATCGATTCTCTTCGAATAGGCAGTGAGGGCCTAACCCCTCACTGCTGAGATGTTGCTAAATCGCGCGGCGGCGGGTTAATGCGACGCCAGCCCCGATCAGCGCCCCAACAATGCCCCACATAACCATCAGGAAAGCACGGCGCGGGCTATCGCGTTTTACCGGCTCTTCCGGCGTGCGCAAATAACGATAGGTCTGGAAACGCGGGTCCAGCGTCGGCCCCACGTTCAGCGTGTTCAACATGGCCCGGTTTTGATCATAGTCCAGATCGAATGCCGGACCGACAGCCTGAAGGTTTTCAAGACGCGCTTGTAGCATAGGGCGGCCAAGCAAAAACAGCTCAGAGTCGGGTAATTCATCGGCAGGAACATCGGTAGCCGTACGAGAAATATTATGCTGCTCGGCAATTTTGAGCGCCTGTTCAATGCTATGAACACGACGAGAGAAAATGCTTTTCGCCACCTCTTCCTGGCGTTTAACCTGCGCTTTCATCTGGATAGTCCGCGCGGCCCATGCGCCTTTTAACTCATCATTCAGATGGCTCGCCGCACGTTGGCTGGCAAACGCCACATACTGGCGAAGCAGGTTGTTGGCATCGGGCGCCGTTTCCGCAATCAGCTTCACGCTATCATTGGTGTTGCGAGTGAAATCGCCTGGCGTGAACTGAATGTTATTGATCATTTCATCCAGCATCGCGGCATCGGCTTTGCTGTTGCCGACCATGCGCTGCTTGTAATAATCGGTCTGTAGCCAGAAATCGCGACGCGTATCCCAGGACGCCAGTTGCATGACGAACTCTTTATACGCTTCATCCATTACCGAAGGCTGATCGGCCGACGCGAGGCTGGCTTTGATATCAAGGTTGCGCAAAAACTGCTGTTGGGAGTAATAGCCGCCCAGCATATTGACGGTGGGGCGGTCGGAAATCGCCGTTGCGCTCCACTCCTGACGGGCAAAAAACGTATACGCTAACGCAATAAGCGCAAAAGCCAGCCCTGTTCCCACAATCCATAGCTTCCCAGCCCACAAGGTACGAAACAACCCACGAATATCCAGTTCATTTTCAGCGCTCACGGCGTGTGCCCCCGGTAATGGTTGTGTCATCGCATCCTCAATTTACTTGGTTATCGTTGGATTGTTATCACGGTTTCTGCGTAGTCTGCGCTTCACGCGCTTAATAAATCTCGCCACCTTCCAGGCTCGCTTAATGCAGTAACCGTAAAGGAAGAATGCTAGCAAAAAGAGCACCAACATGACCCATTCTGGAACAAAATGGGAATATTCTGCGGCAACGCCAATGGAAGCCAGAATAGCTGCGGCGAGCGTGATCAGGACAAATGCCTGTCGGGAAGTAAACCCTGCGCGCATGATCAAATGATGAATATGCTGGCGATCGGGAGAGAAGGGGCTCATGCCTTTACGCAAGCGACGATACATAATCGCCACCATGTCCATCAATGGAATCGCAATAATCCACAGCGCAGTAACCGGGCTGATAGGATGCGTTTTACCCTGCGTGGTTTCCAGCAGGATCCAGATGACCGTGAAGCCAATCAGCGTACTGCCCGCATCGCCCATAAAGACTTTATAACGACGCCCCAGAACACCAAGGTTTAACATGATATAGGGTAGAATCGCGGCGATCATGGCGAAACACCATACCGCCAGACTCGTCTGCCCATCAAACCACAGAATCAGTCCCATTGCGGCAAATGAGACGCTGGACAGCCCGCCAAGTAAGCCATCAATACCATCAACCATATTGAAAGCGTTGATCGCCGCCCAGACGGCAAAGAGCGTGAGGAAATAGCCAAAGGGGCCGAGTACCATCTCCCAGGGACCAAAGATGTATCCAAGGCTGCTTAAGTAGAGTTTACCGACCACCATCATGATGACGCCGATCGCGGCCTGAATCGTCGCGCGGATTTTTACACTGATATCAAAGCGATCGTCCAGCGCGCCAATGAAGACCAGTACACCAGCGCAGGCCAGATAGAGAGAAGCATGCGGAATATAATAATCAACAATTCCGAAGGTAAAGCAAATACCTGCGAAAACCGAAATCCCCCCAACCAACGGTATCAGTCCCTGGTGGCGTTTACGGAAGTTGGGTTTATCCACTAAACCGATCTTTTTTGCGACCTTGCGTGCAAAAAACAGAAACAGTGTCGTGAATAAAAAAATACTGATGAGATCAGTACTCACTGTCAGTAAATTCACAATGCATGCTCTCAGAGAAAATTAATAGCAGAAGTATAACCATGACGGCGCTTATTCAGAAGGGAAACCCTGTTCTGAATCAGGCAGTTTTGTATATTTATCAACCACACGATACAAAATCATAATGAAACATAGCGTAGCGGTATGATATAGCGACTTTTGTCAATGTGCCGCTAAGATGACAGACATAAAAGAAAAACGCCACGTAAAAACGTGGCGTTTTCGGTATCAGCCGGACTTACGAGCGCTTCATCATGTCGAAGAAGTCGTCGTTGGTCTTGGTCATTGCCAGCTTGTTAATGAGGAATTCCATCGCGTCGATTTCACCCATCGGATGGATGATTTTGCGCAGAATCCACATTTTCTGTAGCTCTTCCTGAGTGGTGAGCAGCTCTTCTTTACGCGTACCGGAACGGTTGTAGTCGATAGCCGGGAAGACGCGTTTTTCAGCGATCTTACGGGAGAGGTGCAGCTCCATGTTACCGGTGCCTTTAAACTCTTCGTAGATCACTTCATCCATCTTAGAACCGGTGTCGATCAGCGCCGTTGCGATAATGGTCAGGCTGCCGCCCTCTTCCACGTTACGCGCCGCGCCGAAGAAACGCTTCGGACGGTGCAGGGCGTTGGCGTCTACACCACCGGTCAGGACTTTACCGGAAGCCGGCACCACGGTGTTGTAGGCGCGAGCCAGACGAGTGATGGAGTCGAGCAGAATGATGACGTCTTTTTTGTGTTCAACCAGACGCTTCGCCTTCTCGATTACCATTTCAGCAACCTGAACGTGACGGGATGCCGGTTCGTCGAAGGTGGAAGCAACCACTTCACCTTTTACCAGACGCTGCATTTCGGTCACTTCTTCTGGACGTTCGTCGATCAGCAGCACCATCAGTACGCAGTCAGGGTGGTTGTAAGCAATGCTCTGCGCGATGTTCTGCAACAGCATAGTTTTACCCGCTTTCGGCGGTGCGACGATCAGACCACGCTGACCACGGCCAATCGGGGAAGCCAGATCCAGTACGCGAGCCGTTAAATCTTCAGTAGAACCGTTACCACGTTCCATACGCAGACGTGAGTTCGCGTGCAGCGGCGTTAAGTTCTCAAAGAGGATTTTATTACGGGCGTTTTCAGGTTTGTCGTAGTTAACTTCGTTAACTTTCAACAGCGCAAAGTAACGTTCGCCTTCTTTTGGCGGGCGAATCTTACCAGAAATGGTGTCACCAGTGCGGAGGTTGAAACGGCGGATTTGGCTGGGAGAAACGTAGATGTCATCAGGACCGGCGAGGTAGGAGCTGTCTGCAGAGCGGAGGAAACCAAATCCATCCTGCAATATCTCCAGCACACCGTCACCAAAGATATCTTCGCCACTCTTTGCGTGCTGCTTCAGGATGGCAAAAATAATGTCCTGCTTGCGCATACGAGCCAGGTTTTCCAGCCCCATATTTTCGCCGAGAGTGATCAGCTCAGAAACCGGCGTATTCTTTAATTCGGTAAGATTCATAATGGTGTGAGTTCTTAAACTTGGGGTAAATCTCGAACTTAATGTTGTGAATGGTATGGCAGGATCATCCATGCCTGTTTACGGCCACCAACTCATGTCTGTTCGCTGTCTGGTCACAGGAAAGTACACAGAACTGAAACGACAAGACGGATTGAGTGACAAGCCAGGAATCTGTTCACTTCTCGCGCGAGAAAAAACGGGAAGCGTTGGAAAAAACAAGACTCAAACTTAATAAGGTATGTTTAATACGAAGTCAACACTAAGTTAGCACGACTCAAGCCGGGCGTCCAGTCATCCGAATAATTTAGGATGCTGGTCACCCGAACATGAAACTTCCGTCTTACGCCAGGTTGGCGTCGAGGAACTCTTTCAGCTGACCTTTGGACAGTGCGCCCACTTTGGTTGCTGCGACTTCACCGTTTTTGAACAACAGCAGGGTCGGGATGCCACGGATACCATACTTCGGCGCGGTGCCTGGGTTTTGGTCGATGTTCAGTTTAGCAACCGTCAATTTGCCCTGATATTCGTCAGCGATTTCATCCAGAATCGGGGCGATCATTTTGCACGGTCCGCACCACTCTGCCCAGAAATCAACGAGGATAGCCCCGTCCGCTTTGAGTACATCCGTGTCAAAACTGTCGTCAGTCAGGTGAATAATTTTATCGCTCATAATAACTCCACAGGAATAAGCCTGGTGTGTTGGTTTCGCCTTCATCAACGACGTGTTGATGTCGCATTAACCAACTAAAGGTTGACTTTATTTCACCGGATACGCTTTCGTAAAGCAATAGTAAGCTGATATTCTACCACACTATGAGCAAAACACATTTAACAGAACAGAAGTTTTCCGACTTCGCCCTGCACCCAAAGGTGATAGAAGCCCTTGAAAATAAAGGGTTTCATAATTGTACGCCCATTCAGGCATTGGCCCTCCCGCTAACGCTGGCGGGTCGTGATGTCGCAGGGCAGGCGCAAACCGGAACCGGAAAAACGATGGCGTTCCTGACGTCTTCGTTTCATTATCTTCTCTCTCATCCCGCGATTGACGATCGCAAGGTGAACCAGCCGCGCGCCTTAATTATGGCGCCGACGCGTGAGTTGGCCGTGCAGATCCACGCCGATGCGGAACCGCTGGCGCAGACCACCGGCCTGAAATTAGGCCTGGCCTACGGCGGTGACGGCTACGACAAACAGCTGAAAGTGCTGGAAAGCGGCGTCGATATTCTGATCGGCACCACGGGTCGTCTGATCGACTACGCGAAACAAAACCACATTAACCTCGGCGCCATTCAGGTCGTCGTATTGGATGAAGCCGATCGCATGTACGATCTGGGCTTTATTAAAGACATCCGCTGGCTGTTCCGCCGCATGCCGCCGGCCAATCAGCGTCTGAACATGCTGTTCTCCGCAACCCTCTCTTACCGTGTTCGCGAACTGGCGTTCGAGCAGATGAACAACGCCGAATATGTTGAAGTGGAACCGGAACAAAAGACAGGCCACCGTATTAAAGAAGAGCTCTTCTACCCTTCTAACGAAGAGAAGATGCGTTTGCTGCAAACGCTGATCGAAGAAGAGTGGCCGGATCGCGCCATTGTTTTCGCCAATACCAAGCACCGCTGCGAAGACATCTGGGGGCATCTGGCAGCTGACGGTCATCGTGTCGGCCTGTTGACCGGCGACGTTGCGCAGAAAAAACGTCTGCGTATTCTCGACGAGTTTACCCGTGGCGATCTCGATATCCTCGTTGCAACCGACGTTGCCGCGCGCGGTCTGCACATTCCGGCCGTAACGCACGTCTTTAACTATGACCTGCCGGATGACTGCGAAGACTACGTTCACCGTATCGGACGTACGGGTCGCGCAGGAGCGAGCGGTCACTCTATCAGCCTGGCCTGTGAAGAGTACGCGCTGAACCTGCCTGCCATTGAGGCTTATATTGGTCACTCTATCCCGGTCAGCAAATATAACCCGGAAGCGCTGATGACCAATTTGCCGAAGCCGTTGCGCCTGACGCGCTCGCGCCCAGGCAATGGACCGCGTCGCACCGGCGCGCCGCGTAATCGTCGTCGTTCAGGTTAACGTAATATATGCTCACTTCCACTTCGCTGTATGCCGCAATTGA
This sequence comes from Citrobacter sp. CK180, assembly GCF_030333655.1. Classification (NCBI taxonomy): domain Bacteria; kingdom Pseudomonadati; phylum Pseudomonadota; class Gammaproteobacteria; order Enterobacterales; family Enterobacteriaceae; genus Citrobacter; species Citrobacter sp. CK180. The sequence continues at coordinate 65,582 of NZ_JAOWFM010000034.1, forward strand.
TCTCGGTTCCAATAGTTTTCATATGCTGGTTGTACGCGAGGTGGCTGGAAGCATCCAGACGCTCACGCGAATCAAGCGCAAGGTGCGTCTGGCTGCGGGCCTGAACAGTGATAATTCGCTTTCCGCTGAAGCAATGGAGCGCGGCTGGCAATGCCTGCGCCTTTTCGCTGAACGTCTACAGGATATTCCTCAACCGCAAATCTGCGTCGTCGCCACGGCAACGCTGCGTCTCGCCGTCAATGCGGGCGAGTTTATCGCCAAAGCGCAGGAGATCCTCGGTTGCCCTGTCCAGGTCATTAGCGGCGAAGAAGAAGCGCGGCTGATTTATCAGGGGGTTGCCCATACCACCGGCGGCGCCGATCAGCGTCTGGTGGTCGATATTGGCGGCGCCAGCACCGAACTGGTCACCGGAACCGGCGCACAAACCACCTCTTTGTTTAGCCTGTCAATGGGCTGCGTCACCTGGCTTGAACGCTACTTTACCGATCGCAATCTGGCGCAAGAAAATTTCGATGAAGCGGAAAAAGCCGCGCGTGAAGTGCTGCGTCCGGTCGCCGATGAGCTACGCAAGCATGGCTGGAAAGTCTGCGTAGGCGCGTCTGGCACCGTCCAGGCGTTGCAGGAAATCATGATGGCGCAGGGCATGGATGAGCGCATCACATTGGCGAAACTTCAACAGCTGAAGCAACGCGCAATTCATTGCGGCCGTCTGGAAGAGCTGGAAATTGAAGGGTTAACGCTGGAACGCGCGCTGGTATTCCCCAGCGGTCTGGCCATTCTGATCGCGATTTTCACCGAACTGGACATCCAGTGTATGACGCTTGCGGGCGGAGCGCTGCGCGAAGGGTTGGTGTATGGCATGCTGCATCTGGCGGTGGATCAGGATATTCGCAGCCGCACGCTGCGTAACATTCAGCGTCGGTTTATGGTCGATACCGAACAGGCGCATCGCGTAGCGGATCTGGCGGTAAACTTTCTCGATCAGGTGGAAGATAAGTGGCATCTTGAGCCGATCAGTCGCGAACTCCTGACCAGTGCCTGTCAGCTGCATGAAATCGGCCTGAGCGTTGATTTTAAACAGGCGCCGCAGCACGCGGCTTATCTGGTGCGTAATCTGGATTTACCGGGATTCACCCCCGCGCAAAAGAAACTGTTAGCCACCCTGTTGTTAAATCAGACCAACCCGATCGACCTCTCTTCCCTCCACCAGCAGAATGCGGTGCCGCCGCGCGTCGCTGAACATCTTTGTCGCCTGTTGCGTCTGGCGATCATTTTTGCCAGCCGTCGCCGTGACGATCTGGTGCCACAGATTACGTTGCAGGCGCAGGATGAGAATCTGACGTTAACCTTGCCGCAAGGGTGGCTGGAGCATCACCCGCTGGGTAAAGAGTTGATCGAGCAGGAAAGCCAGTGGCAAAGCTATGTCCACTGGCCTTTGGACGTTCATTAGATGCTGGCAGCCGGATGGCGCTTACGCTTATCCGGCCTGGAAAATACCTACTTCGCTTTTGCTTTCGCCATCATGGCGCGGATATTGGCTATGCTGGCCTGCCCTTTCTGCATCCGCTCCTCGGCCGTTACCACTTTACGCTCCTGCTCCCAGATAAGATCGTCCTGCGGCAGTTCCAGCAAAAAGCGGCTTGGTTCCGGGCGCACCAGTTCGCCGTACTGACGACGCTCTTTGCACAGCGTGAAGATCAGCTCTTTCTGCGCGCGGGTGATCCCCACATAGGCCAGACGGCGCTCCTCATCGATATTGTCTTCGTCAATGCTGCTCTGGTGCGGCAGGAATCCTTCTTCCATTCCCACCATAAACACGTACGGGAACTCCAGCCCTTTCGAGGCATGCAGCGTCATGAGCTGTACCTGATCCAACTCTTCTTCACTTTCACCACGCTCCATCATGTCGCGTAGCGTAAAGCGCGTCACCACCTGGGTGAGCGTCATGGGTTCGTCAAGTTCGTTACCTTCAAGCATTTCGGTCATCCAGCTAAACAGCTGGTTGACGTTCTTCATGCGCATTTCCGCCGCTTTTGGGCTCGGCGAGGTCTCATACAACCAGGATTCGTAATCAATACCGTGGATGAGATCGCGCACGGCGGCAATCGGCTCACGCTCCGCCAGACGCTGAATTTCCCCCAGCCAATGGGTGAAGCGGGTCAGTGAATCATAGCCGCGCCCGGTCAGCGTCTGGTTCAGCCCCACATCAAAACTGGCGGTAAACAGACTCTTGTTGCGCGTCATCGCCCATTCGCCCAGCTTTTGCAGCGTGGCCGGGCCGATTTCTCGTTTTGGCGTATTCACAATCCGCAGGAAAGCGCTGTCATCATCCGGGTTGGTCAGTACGCGCAGATAGGCCAGCAGGTCTTTAATCTCCGGGCGGGAGAAAAACGACGTGCCGCCAGAAATTTTGTAGGGAATACGGTTCTGCATAAGGAATTTTTCAAACACCCGCGACTGGTGGTTCCCGCGATACAAAATGGCGTAATCCTTGTATTCAGTCTTATTCACAAAGTGATGAGCAATCAGCTCGCCGGTGACGCGTTCGGCCTCGTGCTCTTCATTGTTCGCGCTCAGCACCTTGAGTTCCGCGCCATAGCCCAGTTCAGAAAAGAGGCGTTTTTCAAAGACGTGAGGGTTATTGGCAATCAGGATATTCGCCGCTTTCAGAATGCGCCCGGAGGAACGATAGTTCTGCTCCAGCTTGATCACCTGTAGCGCCGGGAAATCCTTACTCAACAACACCAGGTTTTGCGGACGCGCGCCGCGCCAGGAGTAGATCGACTGGTCATCATCACCCACCACCGTAAAGCGCGCGCGACTTCCCACCAGCAGCTTCACCAGTTCATACTGACTGGTGTTGGTATCCTGGTATTCATCCACCAGCAGATAGCGAATCCTGTTCTGCCAGCGCTCACGCACCTCTTCATTACGCTGTAGCAGCAGCGTCGGCAATAGAATCAGGTCGTCAAAATCGAGCACATTGCAGGCCTTCAGATGCGCATCGTACAGACCATAACAGTGAGCGAAGATGCGGTCGCGCTCCCCTTTTGCGCTTGCCGCCGCCTGAGCGGGCGTCATCAGATCGTTTTTCCAGTTAGAGATCGTCGAGATCAGCTGTTGCAAGATAACTTTGTCATCCTCAATCAGACCGTCAGTCAGCTCTTTCAGCAATGCGACCTGATCGGTATCGTCAAACAGCGAAAAGTTCGATTTCATCCCCAACGCCGCATATTCACGTTTGATGATATCCAGCCCCAGCGTATGGAAAGTGGAGATCATCAGCCCGCGCGCCTCTTTACGCCCCAGCGTTTGCCCGACACGCTCTTTCATTTCACGTGCCGCTTTATTGGTAAAGGTCACTGCCGCAATATGGCGCGCCTGATAGCCGCAACCACGAATCAGATGGGCGATTTTATTGGTAATAACGCGAGTCTTACCAGAACCCGCGCCCGCCAGCACCAGGCAGGGACCGGTGACGAATTCGACAGCGTGTTGTTGGCCGGGGTTTAAACGCATGGGAATATTGCTCAATCTTCGAACGGGGGAAGGATTGTAGCAGAAAGCAGGGCCGAGGGAGTAACAGGCTGCCCTTTCAGACAGCCTGGAAAGCGTTAATCAGGAGGCGCTGGCGGCAAGCGGCGTATAGCCGTTGCGTTTTGCGCTCAGGACCCAGCTGTACGATCCCATAATCGCAATCGCCGTTAGCAGGACATACTCCAGAGACATCGCATAGACGCCCTGTACCGCGTAAATCACCACGCTAATGACGTCGATAAGCACCCACAGCAGCCAGTTTTCCACATATTTGCGGGTCATCAGCACCATCGCCGCAATTGACAGCACCAGCATGGTGGAATCCCAGAACGGGAACGCGTCCGGCTGTAGCTCTGGCATCGCCACCTGAACTCCTACCGTTTGCAGCATCCCGAGCATAATATGGGTCAGCATGGCGAACACCGGGTCGATAAACCGCGTCATCAGCAGGATGGCGACAATACACACACCACTCAGCACCAGCGTTTGCTGGCGGGAGAGCCAGCGCACCTTCAGCGCCGCCTCTTGCGCCTCATTCTGACGGCTCCACGCATACCAGCCATAGATATTGGCGGCAAAGAAGAACACCTGAAGCAGCAGGCTGGCATATAGCTGAATCTGGAAAAAGATCGCGGCAAACAGGGTGACGTTAATCAGACCAAACAGGTAATTGATGATTTTTTCCCGGCTGGCGCACCAGATGCACAATAAACCAAAGACCGTGCCGATAGCCTCAATCCACGACAGCGCATACCCGCCTTCGCCGAGAGGAATGTTGACCATCACGTTGTTAATACTGAAAAAGTCCATCACTGCTCTCCTTGCTGGCTATCGAAATAAATGGCCTGTAGCGCCAGGGAAATCTGACGTTCTTCACCCTGCAGGCACAGCGTTTCCTGTTGAACATAATCATTAATACTGCTGTCCAGACAGCCGTTGTGGGCAACGACCACGTTCAGCAACGACGCCGTACGCAGCCCACGTAATGCGCCGACCACCATCAGCGCCGCCGTTTCCATATCCGCCCCGAGAATGCCGCGCGCTGACCATTCCGCATCCAGTTCAGCTTCACGATCGGTATAAAAGCTGTCGTGGCTGCGCACCAGTCCGTAAATCGCAGGAATGTTCATCTGCTTCGCCTGCTGGATCAACGTGGCGATAAGCTGCGGGTCTGCGCAGGCCGGATAGCAGGCTGGCGCGTAGGTTTTGCTGGTGCCGTCATCGGCGACCGCACCGTTGGCGATAATCAGATCGCCCAGCGCCAGCGTATCCTGCAATGCCCCACAGCTACCGATGCGAATCAGCGTGTCCACGCCAATCTGCCGTAACTCTTCAATGGCAATGGCCGTTGATGGCCCGCCGATTCCCGTCGACAGCACCAGAATCTCAATCCCTTTATATGTGCCGCGCGCCGCCCGAAATTCCCGGTTTTGCCCCAGTATCTCAGGGTTATCAAGAAAGTGGGCGATCCTGTCCACCCGCTCAGGATCGCCGGGCAATAGCGCATACCGCGCACCGGTCATGCTATTGCTTAATCGAATATGGGGTTGCATCTTCTGTCTCCTTACTGTGCTGAGGGACTCAGATCTCCGCCTCCTGTTTCAGTTTTTCAGGGGCTAATAAGACGATCCGCTCACCGTCGGTATCAATAATTTTCAGCGATTTCAGATCGTGCAAAATACGGTTGATACTGCGCGTCGTCGCCGCAAATTCCTGACTGAGATTTTGTTTATCCAGCAAAATCGTGGTCGATTCATCATGTTGATATCGCTGCCATAATGCCTGGCAAACCCGTTGATACAGCGAGTACAAATTGTCGCTGCTGGCCTTTTTCGACAACTGATAATATTGCTGGCTGAAAAAGCGCAGCATCCGCTGGTTAAAATGGTTATCCAACGCCAGCCAGCGATGAAAATCCGCCTGCGGCAGGCTTAACAACTGAACGCTGCCAACCGCCATCACCGAGCAGATGTAATGCCGCGACTCAAAAATCTCCAGCTCGCCCAGCATGTCGCCTTTGCGGTAATGTGCCTGCCGATAACGGCGCCCGTCTTCAGCTTCGTAAAAGACATCCACCTCACCGGAAACAATCAGCGAGAATTGCCGACAAATGTCGCCCTGACGGCAAATCAGCGCTCCGCGAGGTATTTCCTCAACGCGCCAGCGCTGCATGATGTCCAGCGGGCAATATTTGAGCAGCTCATACAGCTGCGGATCGCGTACGATTTGGGTTAGCCCTGTCAGCCAGTCGCCTGAAAATTCTGCGTTTTTCATTGAGCTCATGTTATCTCTCTCCTGAGATGGAAAGACAGGACGGCTGTCCTGTTGCAGAGGGAATATGTCTGATAAAAGTGTCGTTCATCTCCCGGTTCATTAAACCCGGCGGGACATCTGTCCTGCGATGGCGAAGAGTATATGTCCGACGCCCTAAGGAATGATAAAGTGGCGGGCAACCTTTGAGACATGAGAGCGAAATAATGGCGAAAACCGCAGCAGCACTGCATATCCTGGTAAAAGAAGAGAAGCTGGCGCTGGATCTTCTGGAACAAATCAAGAATGGCGCCGACTTTGGCAAACTGGCGAAAAAGCACTCTATCTGCCCGTCAGGCAAAAGAGGCGGTGACTTAGGTGAGTTTCGTCAGGGCCAGATGGTTCCGGCGTTCGACAAAGTGGTCTTCTCCTGCCCGGTGCTGGAGCCAACCGGCCCACTGCACACCCAGTTCGGATACCACATCATTAAGGTGCTGTATCGCAACTAATAAAAAGCCCGGAGGTTCATACTCCGGGCTTTTTTGCCTGATGGCGCTTCGCTTATCAGGCCTACGAAATAATGGCTTTTTGTAGGTCGGGTAAGCGCTAGCGCCACCCGACAACCTGTTTAACCAGCTACCGCAATGCGTTTCATATCAGTCATATAGCCACGCAGCTTCTGGCCCACTTTCTCAATAGCGTGGCCACGAATCGCTTCGTTCACATCACGCAACTGTGCGTTGTCAACCGCGCCTTCAGCAATCGCTTTACCCAGATCGCCCGGTTGAATTTCAGTCATGAACGCTTTCAGCAACGGTACGCAAGCGTAAGAGAACAGGTAGTTGCCGTACTCGGCGGTATCAGAGATAACCACGTTCATTTCATACAGACGCTTACGGGCGATGGTGTTGGCGATCAGCGGCAGTTCGTGCAGTGACTCATAGTACGCAGACTCTTCGATGATGCCGGAATCCACCATGGTTTCGAATGCCAGCTCAACGCCCGCTTTCACCATCGCGATCATCAGTACGCCTTTATCGAAGTACTCCTGCTCACCGATTTTACCTTCATACTGCGGCGCGGTTTCGAATGCGGTTTTACCGGTCTCTTCACGCCAGGTCAGCAGTTTCTTATCGTCGTTCGCCCAGTCCGCCATCATACCGGAGGAGAATTCACCGGAGATGATGTCGTCCATGTGTTTCTGGAACAGCGGCGCCATGATGGTTTTCAGCTGTTCAGACAGCGCATAAGCACGCAGTTTTGCCGGATTGGACAGACGATCCATCATCAGCGTAATGCCGCCCTGCTTCAGCGCTTCGGTGATAGTTTCCCAGCCGTACTGAATCAGTTTTTCCGCATATGCCGGGTCGGTACCTTCTTCCACCAGCTTATCGAAGCACAGCAGAGAACCCGCTTGCAGCATACCGCACAGGATGGTCTGCTCGCCCATCAGGTCAGATTTCACTTCCGCCACGAAGGAGGACTCCAGCACGCCCGCACGATGACCGCCAGTTGCCGCCGCCCATGCTTTGGCAATCGCCATCCCTTCGCCTTTCGGATCGTTTTCCGGGTGAACGGCGATCAGCGTCGGTACACCGAAACCACGTTTGTACTCTTCACGGACTTCAGTACCCGGGCACTTCGGCGCCACCATCACCACGGTGATATCTTTGCGGATCTGCTCGCCCACTTCCACAATGTTGAAACCGTGGGAATAACCCAGCGCCGCGCCGTCTTTCATCAGCGGCTGGACGGAACGCACCACGTCGGAGTGCTGTTTGTCCGGCGTCAGGTTAACCACCAGATCGGCCTGCGGGATCAGCTCTTCGTAAGTCCCCACTTTGAAACCGTTTTCGGTCGCTTTACGCCAGGAAGCACGTTTCTCGGCAATCGCCTCTTTACGCAGGGCGTAGGCGATATCCAGACCGGAGTCACGCATGTTCAGGCCCTGGTTCAGCCCCTGAGCGCCACAGCCGACGATGACCACTTTTTTACCCTGAAGGTAGCTCGCGCCATCGGCAAATTCATCGCGGCCCATAAAGCGACATTTACCCAGTTGCGCCAACTGCTGGCGCAGATTCAGTGTATTAAAGTAGTTAGCCATATCTGTAACTCCGTGATGTTGTGTCGTGCTTATTGTTCGGTTCGCTTGCCGTGTCTGTGCAAGAGAGAATGAACTCACTATATGACAGGAAATTTATTGCGGAAATTGATATATTCACAACATCACATTGCAATTTCTGCAACGTAGACATCGGGAGTAAAGCCAGTGGATTTACGCGATCTGAAAACCTTCCTGCATCTGGCGGAAAGTCGCCATTTTGGCCGCAGCGCGCGGGCAATGCACGTTAGCCCTTCCACGCTCTCCCGGCAGATTCAACGCCTCGAAGAGGATCTCGGCCAGCCGCTGTTCATTCGCGATAACCGTACCGTCACGCTCACCGAAGCGGGAGAAGAGCTGCGAACGTTTGCCCAGCAAACGCTGTTGCAGTATCAGCAGTTACGCCACACCATCGACCAACAAGGCCCGTCGCTGTCGGGCGAGCTGCATATCTTCTGCTCGGTCACCGCCGCTTATAGCCATCTGCCGCCCATTCTTGACCGTTTCCGGGCGGAGCATCCCTCTGTGGAAATCAAACTCACCACCGGCGATGCCGCCGATGCGATGGAAAAAGTGGTGACGGGCGAGGCGGATCTGGCGATTGCCGGTAAACCGGAAACCCTGCCCGGGGCGGTCGCGTTTTCAATGCTGGAGAATCTGGCGGTGGTGCTGATAGCTCCCGCATTGCCTTGCCCGGTGCGAAATCAGGTCTCAGTGGATAAACCCGACTGGTCAACGGTGCCGTTTATCATGGCCGATCAAGGCCCGGTGCGTCGCCGTATTGAGCTGTGGTTCCGCCGTCAGAAAATCAGCAATCCGTCGATATACGCGACGGTCGGTGGACATGAAGCGATGGTGTCGATGGTCGCGCTCGGCTGCGGCGTGGCGCTGCTGCCGGAAGTAGTATTGGAAAATAGCCCTGAACCCGTGCGTAACCGCGTGATGATCCTGGAGCGCAGCGACGAGAAAACGCCGTTTGAGCTGGGCGTTTGCGCACAAAAAAAGCGGCTGCATGAGCCGCTTATTGATGCGTTCTGGAACATTCTGCCCAACCACTAGCCGGATGGCGGCGCAAGCGCCTTATCCGGCCTACGGCTCAAAAGAACGTAGGCCTGATAAGCGCAGCGCCATCAGGCATTTTCCCGAACACCCTAACCCGCCAGGAAAAAGCGGAATGCCGGGTTATCGCTTTCGTTGTGGCACTCATAGCCCAGCTCGTTCAGCCGGGTTTCGAAATCAGGCTCGTTTTCGCCCAGTTCGAACGCCGCCAGCACACGACCATAGTCGGTGCCGTGGCTGCGATAGTGGAACAGCGAAATATTCCAGTGCGTTCCCAGCGTGTGCAGAAACTTCAGCAGCGCGCCGGGCGACTCTGGAAATTCGAAACTGTACAGACGTTCCTGCAACGGTTTCGATGGGCGTCCGCCAACCATATAGCGCACATGCAGTTTCGCCATTTCGTCGTCGGAGAGATCCACCACGCTGTAGCCGCCTTCATGCAGCAGCGCGAGAATCTCTTTGCGCTCTTCCAGTCCACGGCTCAGACGGACGCCGACAAAAATGCAGGCATCTTGAGCGTCGGCAAAACGGTAGTTAAATTCGGTAACGGAACGGCCGCCCAGCAGCTGACAAAACTTCAGGAAGCTGCCTTTCTCTTCCGGGATAGTCACCGCCAGCAGCGCTTCGCGCTGTTCACCCAGCTCGCAGCGTTCAGACACATAGCGCAGACCATGAAAGTTCACATTCGCGCCAGAAAGCACATGCGCCAGGCGTTCGCCGCGAATATTGTGTTGGGCGATGTATTTTTTCATCCCCGCCAGCGCCAGCGCACCGGAAGGTTCCGCCACCGCACGCACATCCTCGAACAGATCTTTCATCGCTGCGCAAATCGCATCGCTGTCGACGGTGATAATGTCGTCGAGATATTCCTGGCACAGACGGAAGGTTTCATCGCCGATACGTTTAACCGCCACGCCTTCGGCAAACAGTCCCACACGCGGGAGATCCACCGGATGACCGGCATCCAGCGCCGCTTTCAGGCAGGCCGAATCTTCCGCTTCAACGGCGATCACTTTGATTTGCGGCATCAGTTGTTTGATGAGCACCGCCACGCCTGCCGCCAGTCCACCGCCGCCAACCGGCACGAATACGCGGTCGAGATGCGCATCCTGCTGGAGCAGTTCCAGCGCCAGCGTGCCCTGCCCGGCAATCACCATCGGATGATCGAACGGCGGAACCCAGGTGAAGCCCTGCTGTTGCGCCAGATCGATAGCTTTTGCTTTCGCTTCATCAAAGTTCGCGCCGTGCAGCAGCACTTCCCCGCCAAACCCGCGCACCGCGTCCACTTTGATATCGGCGGTCGCCAGCGGCATCACAATCAATGCTTTCACACCCAAACGCGCGGAGGAGAACGCCACGCCCTGAGCATGGTTACCCGCCGATGCGGTGATAACGCCGTGGGCTTTTTGTTCTTCGGTGAGCCCCGCCATCATCGCGTAGGCTCCGCGCAGCTTGAAGCTGTGTACAGGCTGCCTGTCTTCACGCTTCACGAGAATAACGTTGTCGAGGCGCGAAGAGAGTTTTTCCATTTTTTGCAGCGGCGTCACCTGCGCTGCTTCATATACCGGCGCGCGGAGTACCGCACGCAGGTACTCCGCCCCTTCCGGGGCGGCTGACAGGGGTTGCGACTCGGCCATCATCAACCTCCCAGCTTCGATTTATCGCGTACCGCGCCTTTATCGGCGCTGGTCGCCAGGCTGGCATAAGCACGCAGCGCAAAGGAGACCGGACGCTGACGATCTTTCGGCGTCCAGGCTTTATCACCACGGGCTTCCTGCGCTTCGCGACGCGCGGCGATTTCCGCATCGCTCAGTTGCAGTTGAATACCACGGTTTGGAATATCAATAGCAATCATGTCGCCATTTTCGATGATGGCGATATTACCGCCGCTGGCCGCTTCCGGTGAGACGTGACCGATAGAGAGGCCAGACGTGCCGCCGGAGAAACGGCCATCGGTGATCAGCGCACAGGCTTTACCCAGCCCCATCGATTTCAGGAAGGTGGTCGGGTAGAGCATTTCCTGCATACCAGGCCCCCCCTTCGGCCCTTCGTAGCGAATAACCACCACATCACCGGCAACCACCTTACCGCCGAGGATCGCCTCAACCGCATCGTCCTGGCTTTCATAGACTTTCGCCGGGCCGGTAAATTTCAGGATGCTGTCATCCACGCCCGCAGTTTTTACGATACAGCCGTTTTCAGCAAAGTTACCGTAGAGCACAGCCAGACCGCCATCTTTGCTGTAGGCATGTTCCAGCGAGCGAATGCAGCCTTCGGCGCGGTCGGTATCCAGCGAATCCCAGCGGCAATCCTGCGAGAACGCCTGCGTCGTGCGGATACCCGCCGGGCCTGCACGGAACATCTGTTTTACCGCTTCATTCTGGCTGACCATAACGTCGTACTGCTCCAGCGTTTGCGGCAGCGTCAGACCCAGCACGTTTTTTACATCGCGATTCATCAACCCGGCGCGATCCAGCTCGCCCAGAATACCCAGTACGCCGCCTGCGCGGTGGACGTCTTCCATGTGGTATTTCTGCGTACTTGGCGCGACTTTACACAACTGTGGAACCTTGCGGGAAAGCTTGTCGATATCGCTCATGGTGAAGTCGATTTCCGCTTCCTGCGCCGCCGCCAGCAGGTGTAAAACGGTGTTGGTCGAACCGCCCATGGCGATATCCAGCGTCATGGCGTTTTCAAACGCCGCTTTACTGGCGATATTACGCGGCAGTGCGGAAGCGTCGTCCTGCTCGTAGTAACGTTTAGTCAGCTCAACAATGCGCTTACCGGCATTGAGGAACAGCTGCTTGCGATCGGCGTGGGTTGCCAGCAACGAGCCGTTGCCTGGCTGCGACAGGCCCAACGCTTCCGTCAGGCAGTTCATTGAGTTAGCGGTGAACATCCCGGAACACGACCCACAGGTCGGGCAAGCGGAGCGTTCGACCTGATTACTCTGATCGTCGGAAACTTTCGGGTCCGCGCCCTGAATCATCGCATCAACCAGATCGAGCTTGATGATCTGATCGGAAAGTTTGGTTTTCCCGGCTTCCATCGGGCCGCCGGAGACAAAAATTACCGGAATGTTCAGGCGCAGCGAGGCCATCAGCATCCCTGGGGTGATTTTGTCGCAGTTGGAGATACAGACCATCGCATCCGCACAGTGGGCGTTCACCATGTACTCCACCGAGTCGGCGATCAGTTCGCGAGACGGCAGTGAATACAGCATGCCCCCGTGACCCATAGCGATGCCATCATCCACGGCAATGGTGTTGAACTCTTTGGCGACGCCGCCAGCGGCTTCAATCTGTTCGGCGACCAGCTTACCGAGATCGCGCAGGTGAACGTGACCCGGCACAAATTGGGTGAATGAGTTCACGACGGCGATGATCGGTTTGCCAAAATCGGCATCGGTCATCCCGGTGGCGCGCCACAGCGCGCGGGCACCCGCCATATTGCGACCATGTGTGGTTGTGGCGGAACGATACTTAGGCATGCGTAATTTACTCCCAGTGTCTGTCTGTTAAATGGGACGGTGCGTGCCGTCCCATTTATTTTTAATTTATGGATTTACCTGATCCAACCAGCCCCATTTATCTTCGGTTTCACCGGTGAAGAGGCCAAAGAATGCTTGCTGAATACGTTTAGTGACCGGACCGCAGCGGCCCTCGCCTACCTGGATACCGTCCACGCTGCGAACCGGTGTGATCTCTGCCGCAGTACCGGACATAAACACTTCGTCCGCCAGATACAGAGATTCGCGAGACAGCACCTGCTCACGCACTTCGATATCCAGCTCTTTCGCCAGCTTGATGATCGCATCACGGGTAATACCAGGCAGCGCGGAGGAGGTAAACGGCGGGGTAAACAACACGCCATCTTTCACTTCAAACAGGTTTTCACCTGCGCCTTCGGAAATATAACCATTCACATCCAGCGCGATACCTTCCTGGTAGCCATGACGACGCGCTTCACTCCCTACCAGCAGTGAAGAAAGGTAGTTACCGCCCGCTTTTGCCGCTGTCGGAATGGTATTTGGCGCTGCGCGGTTCCAGGAAGAAACCATCGCATCGATCCCCTGATCCAGCGCTTCTGCGCCCAGGTATGCGCCCCACGGGAACGCCGCGATGATGACGTCAGTGCTGTACCCCGGAGGCGGGTTAACGCCCATCCCTACATCGCCCACAAACACCAGCGGACGAATATATGCGCTGGTCAGGTTGTTTTTACGGATAACGTCGCGGCAGGCTTCCATCAGCTCATCAACGCTCTGGGAGACGGGAAAACGATAGATTTTGGCTGAATCATGCAAACGCTGCATGTGTTCACGATGGCGGAACACCACTGGACCTTTGTGAGAATCGTAGCAACGGATCCCTTCAAACACGGAAGTACCGTAGTGCAGTGCGTGGGACATCACATGAACCTTCGCATCTTCCCAACGAATCATCTCACCATTGAACCAGATGTAATCAGCTTTTTTCGTCGTCATTTTTCTTCCTTTTGCGCTCAGGCGCGGATTTGTTGTGATGTGGTTGTGCTCTGGCAGATAGCAACATGTGCAACATCTACCAGTTTACTTAACTGACTAAACAGTAAGTCGACCGACCGGGGGCTGGCAACGGTCAATTCGATATTTATATTTTGCGCATCGGTGGCGGCTTCCATATTCATGGAGCACACCTGAAAACCACGGTGGCGAACCACGCGTAAAACACGTTCTAACGTTTCCGGGTTGAAGCGAGCCGCCACATTGACCTGATGTTGCATCATGATAATTTCTCCAGCATTTCTGAGTTACTGGCGCCAGGCGGCACCAGGGGCCAGACATTCTCAAGTTCGTCGATTGAGACATGAAGCAGGTATGGCCCATCACTGTTCAGCATGGTGTCGAGCGCCGCTTCAACCTGGTCTTTACGGGTGATGTGTTGGCCAGGAATGCCGAAGGCGCTGGCTAACATGAGGAAATCGGGGTTATCGGTAAGGGTGGTTTCGCTATATCGTTCCTGGAAAAACAGTTGTTGCCATTGTCGAACCATGCCTAACCGCTGGTTATCGAGTAAGACAATCTTCAACGGCAACTGCTTGCGTTTTACGGTGCCCAACTCTTGTACATTCATCATGAAAGAGCCGTCACCGGAGATACAGATAACGGTATCATTCGGCCTCGCAACCTGCGCGCCAACCGCCGCAGGCAGGCCAAAACCCATCGTACCTAAGCCGCTGGAGGTGATGAAATTCTCCGGGCGAGTGTACGTCATATGCTGCGCGGACCACATCTGATGCTGGCCCACATCCGTCGTCACCACGCTGTCTGCGGGTTTACGTTCCGACAGCTGTTTTAACAGCAGCGGCGCATAGATGGCTTCACCGGGATGATCGTAACGCCAGGCGTGCTCAGTACGCAGTTCAGCATTGTGCTGACGCCAGGCGTCAATATTTAACGGTTGCTGTAACGCGGGCAATAATGCGTTCAGATCGCCCTGCAACGCGACATGCGCCTGACGCAGTTTGTTCATTTCCGCCGGATCGATATCCATGTGGATCACGCTGGCGTTCGGCGCAAAGGTATTCAGCTTGCCCGTCACCCGGTCATCAAAACGTGCTCCTACGGCAATCAGCAGATCGCACTCCTGCACCGCAAAGTTTGCCGCTTTAGTGCCATGCATCCCCAACATACCGAGATAATACGGATAGTCGGCATCCACCGCGCCCAGGCCTTTTAACGTGCAGGTCACCGGCATTTGCGTCGCAGCGATAAATTCGCGCAGCGCGGGTACGGCCTGCGCCATGCCTACGCCGCCGCCCACGTACAGCATCGGTTTTTGCGCCTGCGCCATCATCCGACGCGCCTGCTCAACGTCCGCGTGCGGGAAAGCCGTTTCGTTTTCAACGGTGGTGAAATACGGCTCCAGTGAACCATTGGCTAACTGGATATCTTTGGGGATATCAACCAGAACAGGGCCAGGACGACCCGAATTAGCAACCCGGAAAGCCTCAGCCATGATGCGCGGCAGCTCTTCCAGCGATTGCACGAGGAAGCTGTGCTTAGTACATGCCAACGACAGCCCCAGCACATCAACTTCCTGAAAAGCGTCCGTTCCGATGAACGGAGCGGAAACCTGACCCGTGATGGCCACAACCGGCACGGAATCTAACAGTGCGTCAGCCAGACCGGTGATCAAATTGGTAGCGCCAGGGCCGGACGTGGCGATACAGACGCCCGTTTTGCCCGTTGAACGCGCATAGCCGATTGCCGCCATCGCCGCACCCTGCTCGTGACGACACAACAGATGTTCCACGCCGCCGTCATACAACGCATCGTAAACCGGCATAATTGCGCCACCGGGATAACCAAAAACGGTTTCAACGCCCTGTGCTCGCAAAGCATGTACCACCCACTGTGCCCCATTCATAGCTACATCCCCGCCGTAAATCTGGAGAAACAGAATTTTATGCTATTAGTCATTATCTGCTCCTCGTTTATGTTTTTAAGGTCAAAAAAAACCCCCGGACCTTTCGGTGCGGGGGTCTTAGTTCGTTAAGGCTTGATTTCTAAGCCTTTCCTCGTCCAAGTGCAGCCCCGCACGGTGGGATAATAATCACCACCACGCTAATCACGACCAGGCTAATCACTCGTAGAAGGGCTGTCATTTTTGTCTATTCTTGCATCTTGTTCGAAGGAATGCCTAAAGAGTTACCATAGCTTTCGCCAATAGCACAAGATATTTTTATTTTCATTTTTCTGACGCAGCTAACGGTTTAGCAAAAAATCATTGTTTTTTATACAAAAAACAGGAAATGAAAAATTTTCACTTTTTGCCTCATGAACAACAGCAACCCCCATCTTTTTTTCGCATCTGTTATTTTTTGCGAGCACGCTTCCGAACAGCAAAGCATATTTTGAAAAGGCGATAAAATTACCGGAATACGCGCCGAAAGTTAACGATCGTGCAGGATATTCCTGGTTTTTAATGCAGCATAATTCTCTCAACGGGAGGAATTATGTCACTGTCGATTGTTCACACACGCGCCGCACTTGGCGTTAATGCGCCCCCAATAACCATCGAGGTGCATATCAGTAATGGCCTGCCGGGTTTAACAATGGTTGGGCTACCTGAAACGACGGTAAAGGAGGCCCGGGATCGGGTTCGCAGCGCAATCATCAATAGCGGGTATGAATTTCCGGCGAAGAAAATCACCATTAATCTGGCCCCGGCAGATTTACCCAAAGAGGGCGGAAGATATGATTTACCTATCGCAATTGCGCTTCTGGCAGCGTCAGAGCAACTTACAACAAATAAGCTTAATGAATATGAACTGGTGGGCGAACTGGCCCTTACAGGTGCGTTACGTGGCGTTCCAGGCGCGATATCCAGTGCAACCGAGGCGATTCGGGCAGGCAGACATATCATTGTTGCAAAAGAGAATGCAACAGAAGTTGGGCTAATCAGCGGAGAGGGATGCCTGATTGCAGATCATCTGCAAACGGTATGCGCATTTCTGGAAGGGAAACGGGATCTTGAGAAACCAGTCTCTACCGATTCTGACGCCTGTTTACTGCATGACGATCTCAGTGATGTTATCGGTCAGGAACAGGGGAAACGAGGCCTGGAAATCACGGCCGCAGGAGGGCACAACCTGCTGCTGATAGGCCCGCCAGGTACGGGAAAAACCATGCTGGCCAGCCGCATTAATGGGCTACTGCCATCATTAAGCGACAAAGAAGCGCTGGAAAGCGCGGCGATTCTCAGCCTGGTGAACGCCGATACGGTACAAAGGCAGTGGAAACGACGTCCTTTCCGCTCGCCTCATCACAGCGCGTCATTAACGGCAATGGTGGGGGGAGGTTCAATACCCGCGCCAGGAGAAATATCGCTGGCGCACAACGGTATTTTGTTTCTGGATGAACTGCCTGAGTTTGAACGACGCACGCTGGATGCGCTGCGTGAACCTATTGAGTCTGGTCAGATACACCTTTCGCGCACCCGGGCAAAGATCACCTATCCTGCGCGCTTCCAACTGATTGCAGCGATGAATCCCAGCCCGACCGGTCACTATCAGGGGAACCATAATCGCTGTAGCCCGGAACAAACGTTGCGCTACCTCAGCCGTTTATCCGGCCCCTTTCTCGATCGATTCGATCTCTCGCTCGAAATTCCCCTGCCACCGCCCGGTATACTCAGCCAGGCAGCGGTGAAAGGCGAGGACAGCGCTACAGTGAAAGTACGGGTGATATCCGCACGGAAACGCCAGTACGAACGACAGGGGAAGCTAAACGCCCATCTGGACAGCCAGGGTATACGAAAGTACTGTTCTCTACACAGTGATGATGCGCACTGGCTGGAGGAGACGCTGATACATCTGGGATTGTCTATACGAGCCTGGCAGCGCTTACTGAAGGTTGCCCGTACCATTGCCGATCTGGAACAAACGGAGAATATTACGCGCCTGCATTTGCAGGAGGCTGTGGGCTATCGGGCAATAGACAGGCTACTGATTCATTTACAAAAACTACTGACGTAAAAAAAGGGCATTTCGCCCTTTTTTATTAATCATCAGATTCGGTGTAGTCTTCCGCACCTTCCATCTGCGGTTTACCGCCAGACAGAGTGTGGAAACGTTTTGGACGCTTAATACGCGTCATATATTTAGACCAGACGCGTTCTGCTTCTGTCACCGGCTCACGTTCGCCACGGCATACCGCGACAAACAGTCTCTCTTCTTCGGTTACTGGCTCACGTTTCCCCAGATCCAGCTCATTGAAGGCATAACCATGACGTTCAAGCAGTTGTGCCTCTTTGATGGTGAAATCACCATGACGAGAGAATCCGCGTGGATAATATTTGTTGTCGAAATATCGATTAGTCGTCGTAAAGCTTTCCGCCATCCTGCACGCTCCTAATTCTTTGGCCGAGCTATTTATGGCGCGGAGTATTAGTTACGCTTGACAGAGTGTAAAACAAAAGATTTAAATCATTACGACAAATAATTTTGTGGAGAGCGTTGTGGATACGGAATTGTTAAAAACTTTCCTGGAAGTTAGCCGGACACGCCACTTTGGACGAGCGGCAGAAGCGCTCTACCTGACCCAATCGGCGGTCAGTTTTCGGATAAGACAACTGGAAAATCAGCTTGGTGTGAACCTGTTCACCCGGCACAGAAACAATATCCGCTTAACCGCAGCAGGTGAAAAGCTACTACCCTATGCAGAAACGCTGATGAATACGTGGCAGGCGGCACGTAAGGAAGTGGCGCATACATCGCGGCATAATGAGTTTTCTATCGGTGCCAGCGCTTCTCTGTGGGAGTGCATGCTCAATGACTGGCTGGCACGCTTATATCAGTCTCTGGAGCCGCAAGCCAGTCTGCAATTTGAAGCCAGGATCGCTCAACGCCAGTCGTTAGTAAAGCAACTCCATGAACGTCAGCTTGATCTGCTCATTACCACCGAAGCGCCAAAAATGGATGAGTTTAGCAGCCAATTGCTGGGACATTTCACACTCGCGTTGTATTGCAGCAGCCCATCACAGATGAAAGATGAATTAAATTATCTGCGTCTTGAGTGGGGGCCTGATTTTCAACAGCATGAAGTGGGTTTGATTGCGAGCGATGAGGTTCCCGTTCTTACCACCAGTTCAGCTGAACTGGCGAGACAGCAACTGTCTGCTCTTAATGGATGCAGTTGGCTTCCAGTTGGCTGGGCCAAAGAAAAAGGCGGGCTTCATACCGTTGCCGACAGCGCTACGCTTTCACGCCCGTTATATGCAATATGGCTACAAAATAGCGATAAACATACGTTGATCCGCGATCTGTTAAAAACAAACGTCCTGGAAGATTAAAGGGACAGCTATGGCAAGGATGCCGGGAAAGGAGTTGAATGGATATGCTGGGGGTCGTTTTTCAGGCAAAAAAAATCCTTAGCAAATGCTAAGGATAATTTTCTGGCAGGGGCGGAGAGACTCGAACTCCCAACACCCGGTTTTGGAGACCGGTGCTCTACCAATTGAACTACGCCCCTAATTAGGGTGGCGGAACGGACGGGACTCGAACCCGCGACCCCCTGCGTGACAGGCAGGTATTCTAACCAACTGAACTACCGCTCCAC